>DASYRR010000167.1:0-5496 GCA_036004125.1 Pyrinomonadaceae bacterium
TTGGTGGTGGACATTTTCCATTTGTCATTTGGAAGATAACGGGGACTCGTGTACTGACTCTATCCAAGTTGGGTGCGGCTCTGATGCGCTGTGCGCGTGGCCTTCCTAAAGTTTCCCTCGCTATACACTCTCAACACTTTCGATTAGACTGACCCTGCAAACCTTGGCTGACCCCATCCACGTTCCTTAAAGATCGAATAAGACCGGCCAACGGCTTTATCCGATATAAGCACTGATTAAGACTTCAGGAGTCAAAGCATGTCGGAAGACTCTGCTGCACTGGACGGAAAAACCCAACAAGGCGACCAAAAGTCACCATCGCCTGACTCTGATAGTTTTCTAATCGTCGGACTCGGTGCGTCTGCCGGCGGAATCCAGGCTTTAAAGAAGTTCTTTGCAAAGGTACCGAAGGATAGTGACATTGCTTATGTCGTTATTTTGCATATGTCGCCGGAACATGAGAGCCGGCTTGCCGAGGTACTGCAAAGCTCCGCTGCAATACCAGTTACTCAGGTTGGTACCCGGATTAAGGTACAACCCAACAACATCTACGTAATTCCACCCAATCGAAACCTCTCGATGTCGGATGGCCATCTTACGCCTACACATATGATTGGGATGAGCGAGCGTCGCTCTCCGGTTGATCTCTTCTTTCGCACTCTTGCCGAAACGAATGACTCGCGTGCGGTTTCGGTAGTTCTCTCAGGCACAGGCTCAAATGGTTCAATCGGATTAAAGAGAATCAAAGAGCACGGCGGTATAGCATTGGCCCAGGATCTCAGTGAGGCGGAGTATGGTGACATGCCGCGAAATGCCATCGCTACCGGCATGGTTGATTACATTCTGCCCGTTTCTGAGATGCCGGCTCGAATTCTCTCCTACAAACAGCACCGCCGTCCGATCGTTGCTCACGAACCCAAGGAGGCTGGAGCTGCCAACGCACAGGCATTGCGCGAAATCTTCACTCACTTGCGTGTTCGCACCGGACACGATTTCTCTAACTACAAAAGAGGGACGATGTTGCGTCGGATCGAGCGCCGGATGGGTTTGCGCGAACTGTCAGACCTACCCTCGTACTCAGGATTCCTGCGAGACAATCCAAACGAGTCGCAGTTGTTGATGAAGGATTTTTTGATCAGCGTTACCAACTTCTTTCGGGATCCCGAATCTATAGACGCACTTGCGAAAACGATCTTGCCCGGGATCTTCATCAACAAAGGCAACGAAGACCAGGTCCGCGTTTGGGTGGCTGGGTGCGCGACGGGAGAAGAGGCCTACACGATCGCCATTGTGCTGAATGAAGCATTGAATGCGTCGGCAAACAATCCTCAGGTACAGATATTCGCAACTGATCTTGATTCCCAGGCTATTGCGTTTGCGCGAGAAGGTTTCTATAGCGAAGCTGAGGTAGCCGACATTTCCCCAGAGAGACTCCGGCGTTATTTCACAAAGGAGCATGAAGGTTATCGAATCCGGCATGAACTTCGAGAAACGATTCTCTTCGCTACTCATAACGTAATCAAGGACCCTCCGTTTTCGCACGTCGATCTGATTTCCTGCCGTAATTTGCTCATATATCTAAATCGCGGCGCTCAGTCGCGACTCTTGGAAGTCATGCATTTCGCACTCAATCCAACCGGTTATCTTTTCCTTGGAGTGTCTGAGTCAATAGAAGGTTCAATCGACCTCTTCTCGACCGTTGATAAAGAGCACCACATCTACCAGGGCCGTCCAGTGCCCTCCCGACCCGTATTTCCTACACCCGATGTTTCCTTTCCGTCGGTCACATCCTTGCCCATCGAAAAGGCCCAAAGCCCAGCGGAGATCCGCGCAATCGAACGGCTTTCGTATATCGATTTGCACCAACGACTGCTTGAACATTTTGCGCCGCCAAGCGTCGTCGTGAACGAGGAGCATGACATCGTTCACCTCTCGGAGAATGCAGGCCGCTTCATGATGGTGACTGGCGGTGAGCCCACGAATAATCTGCTCAAGCTGATTCGGCCCGAATTACGTATGGAATTGCGAACCGCGCTGTTTCAGGCGGTGCAGAATCGCATCCAGGTAAAAACCGACTCGCTGCAAGTGCGGACAGATAACGGTTTGGTTGGCGTTGAAATGCTGGTAAGGCCAGTCTTGCGTGAAGGTGATCCCAAACGTGGGTACATCCTCGTAGTGTTCGAAGATACTGGGAAGATCGACACAAGCATTGTTTCGGGCGAAGTTGCAAAAAATGTTGAACCAATCGCGCGTCACCTCGAAGATGAGTTGATGCATTCGCAATCGCAGCTCCGCGCAACCGTTGAACAGTATGAGATTCAAACCGAGGAGCTTCGGGCCTCGAATGAAGAGCTTCAGTCGACAAATGAGGAGCTGAGGTCAGCGGCTGAGGAACTGGAGACAGGCAAAGAGGAGTTGCAATCAGTTAACGAGGAACTGACAACCGTCAACCAGGAGTTGAAAATCAAGATCGAAGAGCTGAGCCAGGCGAATGATGACTTTACGAATCTGATGAACTCCACTGACATTGGTACGATCTTTCTGGACCCGTCATTCAACGTAAAACTGTTTACCCCGCGCGCTCGCGATATCTTTAACCTTATTTCCTCGGACATTGGCCGACCATTATTAGACATTACGAATAACCTGCTCTACGACAACTTGTTTTTCGACATAGAACAGGTTACTTCAACATTGCAAAAGTTCGAAACTGAAGTGCAGACCAGCGATGGAACCTGGTACATCATGCGCGTGTTGCCATATCGCACCACTGAGAATCGCATCGAAGGAATCGTTCTGACGTTCTTCAACATAAGTGAAAGTAAAGCCGCAAAAGTTGAAGTGGAACGGGCTCGCGGTGAGCTGGAAGTAAAGGTTGCGGAGCGCACTAGTGACCTTCAACAATCTAACATTGCTCTTTCTACTGAAATCGATGAGCGGCGCCGGTCTGAAATCATACGTAGCAAACTATTGAACCAACTCGTTCGCGCTCAGGAGGCTGAACGACGCCGTCTGGCTCGCGATCTCCACGACCAACTGGGCCAACAGCTGACGGCGCTGCGATTGAAGCTTGAAAACCTCAAAGGGGAAGTGGAAAGAGAACAGGTCCAGAATGAAGTCGAAGCCTTGCTTGTCATTATGGACCAACTTGATTCCGATGTTGATTATCTGGCCTGGGAGTTGCGCCCGGTTGCTCTCGATGACCTTGGACTGAGCGAAGCGCTACGCGTATACCTAAGGAGATGGTCCGAACATTTCAACGTTGATGCCGAGTATCATACCGGTGGCTTTGACGTTGAGCGTTTGTCATTTGAAATCGAAAACAATCTCTACCGAATTGCGCAGGAGGCGTTGAACAACATAGCCAAGCACGCGGATGCCCCACGAGTTAATGTTCTCCTCGAGCGACGCGAGCCCAATGTCGTTCTGATAATCGAAGATAGCGGCACGGGTTTCGTTCAGGCGAAGGACCAAAGCGAGGAAACGATGGGCATAAGCGGAATGCGAGAGCGAGCGTCACTACTTGGCGGTGAAGTTGAAATTGAGTCGACGCCCGGAGAAGGAACAACAGTCTTCGTAAGGATCCCTTTACGCTTCAGGGGAAAGCTGAATGCCGGCGGAAAAGGGGCATAACCCATGGATAAAGTTCGAGTATTGATTGCCGAGGACCATGCGACGGTTTGCGAGGGAATCAAGCTGATTTTGAGCGCTCAGTCAGATATTGAGGTTGTCGGAGACGCCGACGACGGCTTTAAGGCGATTGAATTGGCGCGCAAGCTCAGACCTGACGTTGTCTTGATGGATATTTCGATGCCGCGTCTAAATGGGTTAAAGGCTACTGCAAAGCTGAAAGAGTCCTGTCCGGAAGTTCATGTATTAACCCTTACTCGACATAAGGAAGACGGCTACCTGCAACAGATCCTTCGAGCTGGTGCCTCGGGCTATGTACTCAAGCAAAGTTCCGCAGTCGAATTGGTCCACGCAATACGCGCGGTCGCGAAGGGAGGCAAGTATCTCGATCCTTCCGTCGCCGAGAAAGTACTGGGCAGTTACGCTGGGCGCGGTTCGTCGCTTTCTGAGGGGCATCCTGACATCACAGACCGTGAAACCGAGGTCCTTCGTTTGATCGCCTGGGGACACAGCAATAAAGACATCGCTAACAGATTAGATCTCAGCGTAAAAACCGTAGAAGCTCACAAGACAAATGGAATGAAAAAGCTGGGCATGACTAGCCGCATCGACATTGTTCGCTACGCTGTCCTGCAAGGATGGTTGGAAAACGCTTAGCCTCCCTTGATAATGAACTTCGCTCATCCTCACCTGGACCTCAATCGCCTCCACTCCAATTGCGGGTCAACGATTAGGGAAAGTCCCTATCTCCTAGACTGGTTCTCCCTATAGCGCGACAAAAAAGAAACCTGTAACGATGTGGGCATCAAGGTCAGGTTCTACTCCCCAATTGCCTAAGAAGACTGTCGCCGCACCTTAAACAGGCTAATGCCCTTTCGGAAGGAGTGTTCCGTGAGCAGTCCAGCACAAAGCAATCTCCACGACACGAATCGATTAAGGATCCCCCTTAATCGGGGTACTCGCGTTCCCTTTAACGGTTTGCTAACCAATAAACTCCTGAGCGCTCTGCCGGGAGCCGACTTCGCTCGCCTGCTTCCATACCTTGAGCCAACATCGTTTCGAACAGGAGAACAGATCTACGAATTGGGCCAGGAGATTGTGTTCGTCTGTTTTCCCGAAACCCTGATCATTTCTCAGCTCTGCTATCTCGAAGACGGAAGCTCGACCGGAGTCTCGACGGTTGGCAGCGATGGACTCTTGGGCCTGTCGGCAATTCTTGCCTCGCAACGCGCTCAATACTGGGCAGTGGCGACAATTGGCGGGAGTGCGTTACGAATTAGAGTAGCTGAGCTCAAAAGGGAGTTCGTTAGAGGTGGTGCAGTTCAAAACCTGGTATTCAGTTATGCGAGTGCACGTCTGTCACAGCTAGCTCAAAGAGTAGTTTGCAACAGTCGGCATGGACTTGAAGAGCGATTGTGCACCTGGTTGTTGATGATCCAGGACCGTGCTCACGTTGGCGAGTTGCCACTGACTCATGAAGCAATTTCCCAACATCTCGGGACGCGACGTGCAGGCATCACAAACTTCTGCAATGTTCTGCGAGATAATGGCGTCATCTCCTACCACCGCGCCATGATTACTATTCTTGACCGCCAGGCCCTGAAAGAATCAGCTTGTGAGTGCTATCAGAGGTTGAGCTAACCCCTTCGGGGATCTCAGATCTCAGATCTCAGATCGGATCTGCGATCTGAGATCTGAAATTATCTGAAATCTGAGATCCCACGGCTTCCGCAACCTTTCCCCGTCTTCGTGAATCCAAGCCGCGAACACCTCTCCCGCTTGCAAAAGCATCCGAGTCTTGCTAAACCTCGTCAACGAAAGCCCTCTGGGAGAAGTAATCATGAAACAAACATTGCGCCTGTTGCT
>DASYRR010000168.1:0-16795 GCA_036004125.1 Pyrinomonadaceae bacterium
TCGCCTCTCATCGCAAACCGCCACTTGCGTGATGTCCTAACGGCCAAGGGGTACAAGGTTAAATACCAGGAATTCGCCGGAGACCACAGTTTTGTCAATTGGCGTGGTACCTTCCCCGATGCGCTGATTTATCTTCTCAGATGAGTGGTCCTTAGTCAGGCTGGCCTACCATCCGATGAAAGAATATCGACGGAGTTGGTCGAGTGGTCCTGGATCGAATCGGCTTTGACTGACAGCGCGACGGTTACTTGAACCTGATCTGTCAAGGCAGTTTTTGAAGGTGGCAGAATCCGGCCGCCCCTGTACGCCCGTCATTATTTGCGGCAAGAGTACCAAGAGCGAAAATGGAAAGCGCTCGTCCCAAGACCGAAAGTGCGACGTGCTGTCGGAGCTACCACGAAAGCAAATCGTCGCTCATGGTTGAGCGATGGCTTGTTCGAAACCTCAATTTTTTCAAGCTGGAGAAGCAGTATCCCGCCACGAACCACGACCAGCGCGCGTCGGTCAAGCCGCTGCAAGAACTCTACGTACGCGATAAATTCATTTATCTAGGCAAAACCAGTTGGTACATTGGCAGCGCCGCTGCTCAGATGAGCTTCCGCGTGAGTAACTTGACAGATCTCTTTCGTCCGCTCTGGCTTGAAACTATCAAATCGAAAGTACGTCCTGGTTCGCTGAACGCCTCATCCAGAGTTTCCAAAGTCCACTGCATGGCCGGAACTCCATTTACCTGCTCAATCAAATCGGACGCTTGCAATCCAATCTCGGCTCCAGGTGAGCCGGGGATCACAGTTTTGATCCGAAACAACCTCGTGTCGCGTTCCTGTCTTAGGATGAGGCCGCTGCCATCGAACAGGAAAGGCTTTGAGAGATCGCGGTTTGGGAGCAACACCATCCGCTGGTGCGGATAATCGAGCGTTACTGTGAACCGTCTCAGCAGCTCGCCGCCAATAAGATGGTTCCCCCACTCGTTTCCACCGCAACAGTGGATAGGAATCTCCTTAAACTCAAATTTGCCGAGGCGAAACGTGCCGCGTCCTGTGAATCCTTTTTTTTCGTTATTCCCCAGCCCCACTCCTGTGACCGTTTCCAGTAACTTGCCTTTAGAGATGCCAAGGTTCGGCCAGTCCACCGTATCACCGGAGCCGACATCTACAAGGAAGGTCGCCTTCTGGGGCGGATTACCGGGAACGGTAATCTCCGCATCAACATAGGGGAGGCCATGCTTAAAGGTGAGCGGAAACACTTCGCCATTGCGCTGCACGACGGCATCGGGTTCAGTAACTGTGAGCAAGCGATTCCAGTAGTCAATCGTAACTATGAATCGCTTGAGAAAGTCGTATGAGAAGAGCCCATGCATTTCGCGACCCTGAAACGCGAAGTTCGGACGGTAGTCGAGAGAAATGATCTTGTCATCGAAGAATTCAAGATCAGGCAGAGCGAACGTGATGTTTTTTAGAAATTTCATTTGAACAGAATTACTGCCCACACCCTGCGTCTCGCCTCCACCTTCCGCTTTGATCCCAAGCTCCTGGGCGATGGTCTCGTCCAGCACGGCGGTGTTTGCGCCTGTGTCCAGAATGAACCAGAGGGGCCGCGAGCCGTTGACTTGCATGGGAACGAAATCTGGTTCTTGTATAAGTCGAACGGAATGACCGTCTGCTTTGTCTCGTTATAGAACCTGTGATCAGGAACCGCCTGTGACCATCCGGGCACAAACGACACGAGGACAAAAACGATTGCTGTAATAGTCTTCACTCTGCCCCTCCGAGTTTCACGCCGATAGTCAGAGAAACTGCGTCACCGCCAGTACTCTGGTGTAGAAACATTCAATCACACTGAGCTTTGCTTTGGCTTGTATCTGCGGAAGCTTGCTTTCATCCGCTTAAGATCTTCGCATGAGCGCGCGATATTCGGCGGGAGTCAGTCCGGTGAGTTTCTTGAAGGTCTTACAGAGATGGCTGTGATCCGCGAATCCAGCCTCTAAAGCGATATCAGTGATCGGCGCGTCCGACGCACCAAGTACGTGGCAGGCGTATTCGATGCGCAAGCGCCGGACGCGTTCACCAATACTGCGGCCGTGATATTTCCGAAACGTGCTGGCAAGATAGACCGGGTGCACGCCAACCGAACTTGCCACGTAACTAAGCGTCAGGCTTTCGGACAATTGCTCGCGAAGCATGCCCTCAGCAATGACGAGCCACGGTGGCGGCTTTCGCTGTATAGTTTCCTTAAAACAGCGCGAGGCCATGGCCATGATCTCGAGCAATATCCCCTCAGTTACCAGTGGCGAGAATCGGTCTAAATTGCGTGATTCCTTGTAGAGCCTCATCATCAACCATGACATCGAGTCACCGCTAAGCTCGGCTGAGTCGTCAAATATTGCGGTATAGTCCCGGATGCTCTCCGTCCACCGTGTTGGTATTTCAACTATGAAGCAGCGCCCGCCTGAATCGTCGAAATTATCTGCGTGAGGCTGATCAAACGGAGTCAAAACCACGTCAAGGGGCTTACGTCTTCGACTCTTGCTGCCCTGAGTTTCAATAAAGCCGCCTTTAAGGACTATGTAAATGCAATGGTAGCGGTGAGAATGCTTTGGAAGTTTGAATCCCGACGGAAACGCACTCTCTGTCAAGAAGAATTCTCCGACTTCGCGCTGCGTTACGTGAAAGGCATCAAGCTGGCGGGCTGTTATGATCCTTTCGTAATAACGCGCACGTCCGACCTCGTGCGTCATAAAGCCTCCTGGATTACTGATACAGCTAGCTAAAGGATCCGAATCCTTCGCGCAACATTAAAGACGCCTAAAGGCTGACCAGTGTTAACACGCTTGTCCGACGTGTCGGCTTGGTATGGTGAGCGCCGAACGGCGGAATTGAGCTGCCGGCGCGCAAGTAGCCTGAAGAGCAGCAGCGGATCAATTTCATTCGTGAAGTTTCTTCGACGCTGACCGTGATGCCAGGCGTTAAGGACGTAGCCTTCTCGTCGGGATTGCCGCTCGGCTCCAACGGCTGGCAGACACAATTCGTGATTGACGGCAGGCCCCAGCCTCCGTCCTCCCAGACGCCTGTGACGGACGTAACCGCGGTCAGTCCCGACTATTTCCACACGATGGCCATCCCCCTGCTCATGGGCCGTTACTTTAACGAACAAGACGACCGGCAATGGCTAAGTGAGAAGAATCTGCAAGGACTCGATGAGGGTGGAGGCTGGTGCTGATAGGAGTGGCAATCGGGTTAGTTGCGTCATTTGCGCTAACACGCTTGATAAGCAATTTGCTTTTCGGCGTGACCCCGACTGACGCGACGACATTCGCTTCGGTCGCGGGCGTTCTGTTTATCGTCGCATTACTCGCGTGCTATATCCCGGCACGGCGAGCGACGAAAGTGGATCCGCTGGTGGCGCTGCGCTATGAATGAAGCAATTGCAGATCACATCACCTGCTGTGCCGTTGAAGAAGTATGTAAGCAAGCTAACTAGAGGATCCCGATGGCAGACGCTTGATGGTCAACGGTTGCACCTCTCTAAGATAGACGGACCACCGGTCGAGGAGACGACTGGAACAGTGTTGCTCTTTTGAACCACTACGCGACTTTGGACAGCTCGGAAGAATAGGCTAAACCTTCATCGACTTGGCAAACGCGAGTTGGACCACTTCTTCCTGATCGCTATCGGAAGTCAGCACGCAAGTGATCGCTCCTTCCTGCCAGAACACCATTGTGAGGTCGTTCGCGTGGTAGATGTGAAAGCGGATTCCCTTATTTTCGCGCAGCGTAGCGCCGGCCGGCGGTAGTTCCGTCACCTGCCCTCGGTACATTTGACAGATCAGAAGTCGGCTATCCTTTCCGCGGTAAACGAAGAGGGCGCTCCGACGTCCGCTCAGTTGATGGATTCGCCCACCCACTAGTTGGTAGTTCATCATGCTGAGATCAAAAACCCGGGTGTCAAATGCAATGCCCCTCGAGACAAAAAACTTTTCCAGCTCCTGAGGGTTATCGGTCTCCAAACTCAAAGCAACTTTTTCACCCTGGTAGTTCCAATAATCGCGCGCGACTGCTAACGGTAACGACGCAGGCTGACTGATGACCTCCGCTGAATTCCGACGTGTAGCCTGGAAGACAAAATATGACAGAGTCAGCCCGGCGATCACTACGAGAACCAAAGCATAAGTCAGAATCGCTCGTCGTTGTCGACGCCAGGTTGGAAGAAAAATCGGTTTGGGGTGTGAGCCCCTATCTTCAAGATCCAGGGCCTTCAAAATGTCTTCTTGGAGGTTTGCGGGCTCGGTTGTTGGCGCGAATCGTAGCCGGGAAATCTGTTTGGTCCAGCGGAGGGCCTCAAACTCTTGCCGACATTCCTCGCACGACTCGAGGTGCTGCTCCACCTCCAATCGCGAATCAGGCTTCAACCGATCATCAAGCAACTCTTGCTGCTCTTCCTTAAAATGTCGGGTCCCCAGTGGCATGCTGACGTTTCGCCTTTTTTCCGTAACCTTGCAGCAGCGCGTACTGTTGTAATTCCGTAAACAACAGCTTGCGCGCGCGATACAGACGAGATCGTACTGTCCCAACCGGACAACTCAAAACCGCCGCCGTCTCCTCGTAAGTCATCTCTTCCACGTCCACCAGCAGCACCACCGAACGGAAAGTTTCTGGCAGTCGGCTCAGTGCTTGATCTACTTCCGTTCCTACCTGTTCCAAAATCAACAGCTGCTGTGGGTCCCATGCTCCCGCCAGGCAACGATCGAATCTTTCTTCCAGTTCTTCAGCCGAAACCGCTTCTGGCTCGCGCTGCTCCTTCCTATATTTATTGACGAAAATAGAATACAGGATAGTAAACAACCAGGCTTTGCAGTTAGTTCCCAGAGTGAAATTATCAAAAGTGCGGTAGGCGCGCAGGTACGTCTCTTGAACCAGATCGCTGGCATCCTCATGCGTGTAAGCCAAACGCCGGGCAGCATTGTAAAGGGGTCGTGTGTAGGGCAAAGCTATCGCTGCAAATTGATTCCTTTTATTCCTCGGGTCAATGATGGGCGAATCTAACATTAGGAATTATGCGAATAGATCATCCATGGACGTTGGCGCCACAGAATGACAACGCCGCTTTAGAATTCAACTCTGTAGGTCCTGTTAATTATCTAAATGCATTTGCGCTTCCGTTTTATTCCCAAAACGAGCACTCGTATTTCACTGGAGGCTTATTTCTGGCTGTTGAGCTCAGTCCGGCGCTTTCGCTTTAGATTTGCCCGCGATCAAGGATCATGTCGAGCCGCCTCGAAGGAGGCTGGTGTTGGACTCGCCTCGATGCATCTGGGGAGACAGAACTAACAGAATAAGGAGTGGAGAGACCGTAAGGAGGAGGCGGTTCGCATTCGTGGTTTTTTGTTGACGTTTCGGATGTCGCTCTAGACAGCTCAAGTATCACGCCGCATCGTGCGAGCGAATCAAGCTGTGCGTCATTCGGCGCGAATTGAAATGGGATGAACCCATGGGCGGCCACGTGGCCACCTCATGCGCCAGATGTCGCGGTCTTTAGAGCAGGAAATCTTTTTTAATACCTTAGTTGCTCGCAGCAAAAAATTCGCGTGTAGCGTTTACCTTGCGACGAGACCGGTGGCGCCCGCCGGCAGATTGTCGTTGCCAGGGATTGGCGTCAGACTGCCGTCGTTCTCCACCCGGAAAGCACCGATTGTACCGGAGCTGTTCAGCTCGAACAGAAACCAGCCATCCCTCGACGGAGCCAGATCTTCAGGCTCCGCTACACGGCTGCGGAACAATCCGCTGTCACGTAAAGGTTGATCAATTCATCGCATTCGGCGGACGAGAGAAACGGGCGGCGCCCGCGTAGCCTCGCTCATCCAATTGGGCGGCGAGTCGCGGTCAACCGCAGGTCGCAACTCGCTGTTTCCACCATATCTCTACGAAGAGGCTGGCGGATGGATCCTCACACCGAAGCAACTGCCTCAAGAGCGAAGGTCGTGGAAGGACGACTTGTACGACTATCGCAAGGAGACCATCGAACTGCTCTTTCAGAGGATCATTCAAGGGTTGGGCTTGGAAAGAATGTCGGTCAAGGGAGAAGGTCGAAATGGGGCGTTCGTCTTGTCTGGCTCTACCAAATTTGCTATCTCACGAACTACCGCGAGGGCAAGCCACTGGCTTGTATCAAAGATTATCCGGATTGCGCTCGACGGCGCATTCCAAGTGGCTGATAGCAATCAGCCTTAATTTGTCACTGGCTTCACCTTAGTTACTAGCTAACGACGGAAAATATCCCTCATCTCTGGCTATATCTGGATCTAATGTAAGCCTGAAATGTTGACCGTGCCTGATATTGTGCACGTTCTCTAACGGTACTAAGTATGAGCACGGCAGCGTTTTCGCTGAGAGGCACTGTGTCTGCTCTCGCGGCCCTCGGACGTGATAAGCGCGTTAATTCGAGTTTATGAATTGCGCGACACATATGACATCGCTGCCGTCAACCTCAGTCTCGCAAAACGGCCGAAATCAGCGCCACGGAGCTGAAGCAGCGAATCGATCGAGGCGACGAGCTTCAAATCATCGATGTGCGCGAGCCACATGAATTCGAGATTGCCCGCATCCCAGGCACGACTCTAATTCCGCTCGCCCAAGTCCTGAAGAGAATGAGCGAGATCCATCCCGTCAGAGAAACAATCGTGCATTGTAAGTTAGGCGGACGTAACGCCAAGGCGATTCGCGCTCTGGTTGATTCGGGATTTACGGTGAAGCTAATCAATGTGAACGGCGGAATTATTGCGTGGGCCAATGAAGCTGCTGCGAGCGTCGCGAAATATTCAAGAACGATGCGTAAACGGACTGGGACTATTCACTGTTTCGTCTGCGTGGTCTTCTGCTGTTTTTGCTTCGCGGCTCCCACTTCTCGCGCGCACGCCAGCGCGTGCACTGATCATTTTTAGCGCGGTCGCGGGTCTACTTTCTGCTTTAGCGGTGCCAGCACCCGCGTCTCGAGGTTGAGGTAAATAGCATCTAATCGCCCGTTACGACGAAACGAACGAATATCCGTAAGCCGAAAGGTTATCGGCTTTGGCTCGCTTGTCTGGCCAGGTTCGAGGGCCCCAGGCGCAGGCAGTCCGTCAAAGTTCCAGACCGCACCGGCCAGTGTCTCTCGGTTGTCGGCGTTTTGGATTGTGGCTATTCCAACCGGCGAACGCACATCGAGCACACGAACCCTGAACGGACCCTGAACCGGGCTTGCGGAAGTATTCCTAAGCCGCAGATTCGCAGTGAGTCGGCCGGTCTTTCGATCAAGTGCGAGCTCAGAAATCTGGGCTGTGATCTGACGACTAACGTCAACATAAGCGGACAATTCGGGTGACCCGTTTGGCGTTGCCGATCCTTTCACAGCTATCGCCGCCGTCCACATTTGCGGCAGCCCTGTGCGATTGTCGACCCAAACGGGGTGGAAACTTCCGTCGGCCGCGGCCGCAAGACCTGCCGTGTGACCATTCGTGTGCCATGCGTTATCACCTATGACCCAGCGAATCCCGCCAGCGTCTACCGGAAACACAATTCCGAACAACGAGGGCGTCTCCGAGCCCTCGAACGAATTGCCGGCGGTTGAAACACGAACGCTCGGCAACCAGGAGTCGCCGCCGTCGAGCGAGGCGGTAAAGCGGACGTGGTATCCGACGTTGTTGGGATCATCGCGACGGTCGTACCACATTACGCCGACCAGGCCGTCGTGATTGACTGCGATGGTGGGTGTGCAGTGGTCGGGACCATCGAGATTGTCCCTGGCCCGGTCGTCGTTGACCGCGCGCGGCCGCGACCAGGTCTTGCCCCCATCGGCGGAATACGACAGCAGTATCTCCGATCTTCCCGAGCGCGCGTCGGCCCAGGCAAGGTACACCCGGTCCCTGAATGCGCTGCGGGACAAATCTACGGCTAACCCGGGAACGGTGCTGAGATTGTTCTGGGAAACAAAGTATGTGTCCGCTATCTTGGTCGGTTTGGTCAATGTCCGTCCTCCATCAGTCGAACGGAAGGCGTAGAATTCGGAATCCGGCTTTGCGGGGGACCGCTCCGGATCGCGGCTTACACGTGCAACAAACTGAGACGGCTCCGTGTCGCCGCTATTGATCTGAAAGAGCTCGAGGAAACTCCCGTCTGACAGCACCACCGGTCTCGGATGATAAAGAATCCTCCAAACGGGGCCCGTAGAAACTGCCACGGGTGAACCAAAGGTGAGACCGCCATCCGTCGAGGTCACCACTTCGAGCATGTGGGGTTCATTTATTCGGCTGTTTATGCCTTCGAGCGACTTGGCATACACCAGGTACAGACGGCCGGCGAAGCGACTCGACCCTTGATCGATTGTCAGAAATGGCCGATCTTCAAAGCGTGAGGCGCGGGCAGGCTCCGACCAGGTTTTGCCGCCGTCGGCTGATCGGTAGACCAACGCCTCGGCATTCCTGAAAGGTAGTTCGCCCGGCCGACGCTCCACCATTTCGGCGTGTCCTGCGACAAAATACGCCAGCCCATCGGCGGCAAAGGCAACCTCCGGATCCCAGCCTCTCCCGACATCAGGAGTTTTCAGGGCCCGCGCCCATGTGTGTCCACCGTCGTTCGAGAAGTAAACAGCAGACGCCGCGTCGGCTCCGCGGCCGATCATGGCAGCGGCAATGAGGTGATTGGGATCGCGTGGATCGGCAGCAGCGACGGTCTCGAAGTGGCTCTCCTTACCCCGGGCCGCGCTGATCTGGACGTTGGGACCAACCGATATAAGCTGAGCTTGCTGAGCCGGAACGTCGGCTACCGCAGCGATTGCCGCTGCTGCGAGAAACACGATGCGGACTACTTTTCGCCAGAGTTCGGTCATGATCAAAAAACGATTTTCAAAGCAAATTGAAAAGAGCGCGGGCCGCCCTGCTGATACAGCGCATTCAATCCGCCGAGTTGGTTATTCAGCGTGTTGTTCGCCCTGCCGAACAAGGTCGCCCCTGACGCTAACACGTTAGCTACTCCGCCGAAATTTGGGTGGTTGAAAAGGTTAAAAGCCTCGGCACGGAATTGAAGCTTCACCTTTTCATAAAGCGGAAATTCACGTCGAATGCCGAAGTCGACTTGCGAGGCAGGAAAGGCGCGTAGGAAATTACGCGGGGCATCGCCATATTGCCCTGCAGCTTGTTGCGCCGCCGTAGGTATCGTAAAGGCGCTGAAGTTGACCCTTCGTCCCCCCGGGGCGGTTTGGTCGTCGATGTAGATCGGCTGGCCGGCAACAAGATTTGCACGAACCTGCTGTTGGAGCCCCGCAGCATCGAATGTACTTCCGCCAAGTACATCAAACGGGAGGGCCGACCTCGCCATCACCCTCGCCTCTAAAGCCCAGTGGGCCAGGATCGCACGAGCGAGGGCCGAGTCGTATTTACCCGGCAGATCGTATGTGGCAGCCAACTGGAAATTGTGTCGAATGTCGAAGTTTGAGCTCGCGCGCAGCAATTGGACCACAGCCCCGTTGACTGAGGCCTCATCGATCGAATGAGACCACGTATACGACGCGTTTGCCTGGAACCCGCGTTTCAGTCGCCGCTGATACTGGAGCTGCATCGCGTCGTAGTCCGAGGTGGGTCGATTTGTGATGAGATTCAGCGAGCCCGTGGCCGTAAAATTTGTGTTTCCAAGGGTCGCAGGTCGGGCGATACGCTGCAGCAATAGGCGCCGTCCGGCAGAACCTACGTAGCTGATCGTCAGCGTCTGACTCTTGCCCAGCGCCTGCTCGATGGCTGCATTCCACTCGAGCGTGTAGGGCAATCGCAAATTTTCATCGAACGCGGTCACCGAGCCCGCATACGGCGCGGTCACGCTTGGAGCAGGCAAGGCCAGCTGCGTCGACGTAAAGGGAAAGGGGGTCGCCGTCAAAGTCTTGCTTGCGGTGATGCCGACACTCAAGTACCCGGTAGATGCATAAGTATTTCCGAGATCGTAATAAACTCCGAATCCGCCGCGGACTATCGTCTCTCGCCCCGCCTTCCGGAAGAGGTGATAGACCGCGCCTACACGGGGCGCAAAATTGTTATGGGTCGTACGCCAGAGCGGCGTACCCTTGGGTGCAACTACGGCGGTTTTTAGGTTTGCGGTCTGATCGAGGGTGTATGGCAAATTGCCAAAAGCGTCGTCGGGAGGCGGATTAAGCTCCCACCTCAAACCAAGCGACAGGTTTAATCGGGGCGTGACCTTCCATTCATCCTGAGCAAAAAGCGAGACGTTGTAATAGATCGGTTCGATCGGGATACTTGCCTGCGAACTGATGTTTCCGCTTGAGGGTGAACCTGATTGAAGCTGCGCTTTTGACGTGAAGATTGGCGTCACAGAAAGTTTTGCAAGCGTCATCGGCGTGTCCAGATGCCGATAATCGATCCCGAACTTTAGTGAATGACGCCCGAGCGAGTAGCTCAACGTGTCGGTAAAGTTGACCTGATGTTGAGACGTATTTCTGTCAGCGATACTGAGTTGGGTCAAACTGCCGAGACTCAATGCGACGTTGAGGCTCTCGATCTGGGGTGTGGATTGACCTGTGGTGTCTTTGATGTCTTTCAGTTCGAGAGGAACGGCACCGCCGAAGTTGTCGACGCTGATTTTTGCCCGGCTGGTATTCCAGGTGTTATTGAAACGCAATTCGTTGGTTAGACGTGAGGTGAATACATTTGTTGCCCCCATCGTAAGAGACCTCACCACGTTGTATGACGTCGTTACGTCCGAGTAAGGAAGTGGTGAACCTCCGCGCGCGACCGAATTCGAGGGGGCGTCACTGTAGCGTCCAAAGATCGTGAAGTTATTGCGCAACATGTGATCGATCCTGATGCTTGTTGAGTTAAGGCTTCCGGGTACCGAGAATGCCGTCGCGAATTGGGCCAGTCCGGTGGTTGCGCCGGCAGCGTTCAACAATGCCGGGCCGGTCGGAAGTGGAAAGGCATTGAGAAACGGTTGAAGGGGCAGCGTGGCGGGTTGATCGGTACCGGTGCACGCCCCCGCAACTCCACGAACGCATCGATCGGGCACAAAGCTGATCGGTGGAGATTGGGGGATAGACAAACGAAGCCCTTCGTAGGAGAAAAAGAAAAATGTCCGACCACGCCCGCGATAGACATGCGGGATAACGATCGGGCCACCCAGAGTAGCTCCAAAGTCATTTTGCCTCTCAGACGTCTTTACCAGGCGATTTGCATTATTAAACCAGTTATTGGCGTCAAATACGCCGTTTCGCAAGTAATCAAAAGCGGATCCGTGCAGATCGTTCGTGCCAGATCGAGTAACAAATGAGATCTGTCCGCCGGGCGTTCGCCCATACTCTGCCGAGTAAGAAGACGTCTGAATTCGAAACTCCTGCAGGGCGTCAAGTGAAACTATGCTCTGCGTGGTTCCGAGAGCGGTAACCTCGGGAACGCTGCCGCTAGCGCCAAATGCCCCGGCGGTACCGACGATGTTTCCGGTATTCGCGGAAACGCCATCGACCGTGTAGTAGTTGGCTTCGGTTCGCTGACCATTAATGCTGAATTCCCCCTGACGACCTGTAACAGCACCTGGAACAACGACAACCCCGGGAACTGAGGTAATCAGGGATTGGAAACTGCGTCCATTTAATGGAACGTTCTCTACAAATTGCCGATCCACGACCGTCCCCACTGCGGGCGATTCGCTGATCAGCGGCGTTTCGCCGGTGACGTTCACCGTCTCTTTCACATCGCCCACCTTCAATTCGATCTTAAGGGATTTCTCGTCGCCAACATTCAAGACGATATTGGGGATCATGAGCACGTAGAAACCTTCGCGCCTAGCGGTCACGCTGTAGCTGCTTGGCGGCAGCAGTGGAACTGTAAAGTGACCTTCATCGTTGGTGGTTGTTTCCCGGCTCAGGCCCGTGGCACTGTTGGTAACGGTGATAGTCGCGCCCGGAATTACTGCGCCGTTTGGATCGAGCACCGTGCCGCTGAGAGTTGCGGTGGCGCTCTGCGCGTGCGCAGCAAAGGGCAAAGCGCCCAGAACGAAGAAGAGCAAAGCGAGCAGGGCCAGGTTCGGAGAGCTATGGCGAGTCATGTTCATCCTCCGAAGATTTAAGTTAGAGGTCAAAGGCTTCAGCTCCGTCAGGAGCGTTTATAGAACCCTCGAAAGTTGAATAACCAAGCCCCAGCGGTGCAAGCTACAAACATTGCGTTCGTACGGCACTTGGTTGCGAGTGTGTTTATTGCCCATTGCTGATCCGGGCAGCCAAAGCTTCCGTCTCTCGCATTGAGCGCCAGAATTTTGGGCTCTTGATGGCAGTGGCCTTGTCCGTGTCGGGCGAAATCGCAAATGCTGAATTGATGGCTTGATCGCTTGCCGAACACAGGGCAAACAGCAGCTCAATCGCCCTCACTAAGTCATCATCGGACTTGATCGATGTCTCGTCTCGCACCTCATCCGAATCGCTGCTGGAAAACACGGGACTCAGATCTTGGCGCAGCGCCCTCGCCCCTTGTTGCAGGGCCGAGGCATGTCCACGAACTAAAGCGAGCCATTTGGCTCGGGCATCCGCATCAAGACTGCGCAATTGTTCCGGTGAGAATCGCTGCGCCAGTCGCCTGAGCGCCCACGCATGATTGAGGGTCTCTCGCGATCGAACCACTATGCGGGTCGAGAATTGACGCACTTGATAGTCAAGATTCTCATTTGTGAACCCTCGATTGTTGAAGAACGCGCGCAGATCGGTCTCGACGGGAATGGTATTGCTAGACGTGCCGACATCTTCAACCAGCACAGGCGATGATGTTCTGGTCTGCGGCTTGCGCTTTAGCGCCTCGCCGACGGTAGTGACATCGATTCGGAGTGCTGGATTACTCTTGAGCGAGCTAAGCGCGTCAAGAATTTCACCCTTACGCTTGTCAGTTTCCACCAGAGCCTCAACATGGAGCCAGCCTTCGGGTGAGTGCGTTACGTTCACCTGCTCGCCCATGTCAGCACCGGCCTGATGAAGCAAGCGCAACACTTCAACTTCGAGTGCGGCCGAGGCCGCTGGAGATACGGGAACGAGGAGACTCGGCGACACGGGAATATTCTCCAAGGCTCCCCTTCTCCCACTCACCCTGTCGGTTTTTACCAGTTCCGGCTCAGGTTCAAGCAAAGCAGGCGCAACCGTTGCAGGCGGCCGCTGTTCAAAGCTGGTTTCGACGAAGCGGAATTCACGCAACTCACCGTTCCGTCGCACGACGACAGTTTGCGCGGTGGCGTGCAGATCGCCGTGGCTGAGAGTCAGCGAAACGCTAACGAGGCCATCTCGACCGTCATCGCGTGACAGACTGATCACATAAGCGCCTGAGCGCTCCTCAAGTCTGATCATCGCGGCGTCGCCAGTGCTTAGGGCGGAAAACTCCTGGGCGCTCGGTGAGAATTGCCAGGCATTGTCGAACGTCACCGTGAGGGTGCGCTTCTCCGGCGCAAGCTGAACCTGCGGTTGCGTTCCGTGATGATAGATAGTCTGTACGCCATCAGTTCTGCGCCAATCTCCCGCAACCAGCGCTCCCTGTTCGTTAAAGAGGCGGCGCGCAGTAATTCCCTTCCCGGCGCTGTGCCAAACTTCAATCCGGTGACGGGAAATCAGTTCACCGGACGCCTTGCACTCTTCGAGACTGATCGTGCGATGCAGAATTTGATCAGCTGTTGATGCAACCGTCTGCTCATGAGCGATGGCTTGCGCAATTATCTCCGCCGCAGTGGGCGCTATCGCCGGCTTGGGCGTTTCGACAAAGAGCAACGCGCCAATTAGCATAGCGGCAAGCAACACGGTGATCGTTGCCGGTCTCAGCCAGAAGTTGGGATCAAAGAACCGACCGCGCAATGATGAGAAAGACTTCACCAGTCGCTCGCGGAAGCCGAGCCTTGATTGATTCTCAAGTAACGGCATTGTCGCAACCGGAAGTTGACCTGATTCTTCGCGCAACGCCTCGTCAACTCCAATCAAGGAATCGGAGAGCAACGGGTCGTAATAGACTGAATGCAGCGTCGGCCAGTGGTCGCCAAAGCTGAGTGCGAGCTTCAGTGTGCGATCGTCGCTAAAGCGAACGTCCAGGCTTTGCGTGGCCGAGCCTTCGGGCGGCGGCTCGACATTCATCAAGAGCAGGCGCACGCCCTGCTCGCTGAAGGCTTCGACGAAACTAATCTTTTCATCAAGATTGATGCTGATCGTTTGCTCGCTTCTCTCAGAATCAACCTTGAGCGATCCGACGACAAAACCGTTGGCTGAGAAGCGCAGCTCTTCAGGACGATGTTCGTAAGTAACCTTGGCTTCGCGACGGCTGCGGCTGACAAACTCTCTCGCGGCCGTCGGCCCCGCCCCTCCACCTGGTGCAGACCCGCCACCGCTGACGCCGCCGCCTCCACCTTTTGACCGATCGTCACGACTGGTAACGTCAAAGGGATTGCGCTCTGAGAGTGAGGGTAGGCGCAAAATACGATTCACTTCATCGAGACAAGTTGAGCAGCTAACGATGTGCGCGAGCTGCTCGCAATCGATGGCGGTTTCCGCAGCGTAGCGACGCGCCAACTCTTCACGCGGAAAACAATCGCCACGCTTTGATTGAAAGATGCGAAAACGCAATTCAGTGAAGATGTCAGGCGATGACGGTTTTTCAGCGGAAGTGGGCGCGGCGTCAGACGAACTCTGCGTCATGAACGCCAGTCCTTCAGGATTCTCTAAATACAACTTCGCTTCGCGACGGGCTATTACCAGCCAGTTGTCCACCACCCGCCGCGGGGTGTGTAGAACCAGCGCCGTCTCGCTTGGGTAGTAGCCGTGAAAGAACCGCAAGATCAGGACCGACCCGGCCTTTGAACTGTCTTTGCGGACGGCCGCGTAATCACAGATCAGGCGCAACTCGTCCCGCACCTGGATTTGCGTGCGCAGATCGCAGGCGCGCAAACCCAACTCCAGCGAATCATAGCTGGCAAGCGAACGCGGGTTGTGCGTGCCGTGGGCGGCGCGCCGCACTTGTGAAAGGCGAAGATTGCGTAGCGTGACGAACAGATATCCGTCGAGATTGCTGATACCTTCGAGGTCGGGACGAATGAGTGTGAATTGTATGAAAGCGTCGTGAAGCAGGTCCCGCGCCTCTTGCCGATCGCCTTCGGTCAAATGCAGCGATTGGGACATGAGCCGGTCATAGCGCTCTATGAAGAGATCTTCATGACTCTGACTCGACTTTACTTTGAGCTGCTTTAGCATCAAGGCCGCCCAGAATGGCAGGTGATGACGTTTATCTTACGACCTAAAGACGCTTTGAGGCAGGCGAATACACAAGAGCAACACGAGGATTTTTTCGGAGTTTGCTTAGAAGAGGTGATTTGGTTAGCTATGAAACAGCAGAATGTGTAGCGTGGTCTTATAAAAGGACAGAAAGAGGATTCCTAGCGAAAGGGTTTCCTCGTTCGCCCTTGAGCACGGAACTGGTTTGACGACGTTGCGTAAGATGCCTTTGCTACGCGTCGCGCGTTCGAGTTGCAAAAATGATTTTGGCCGCGCTCGACGGTATGAAGAGCGCTAATGGAATGGAAGCGCGGCAGATGATTCGTCGGGGTGCCCCTCAGCGCAGGTTAATCATCGCCGATGAGATTAAGGAAGGCTGAGAGAGAATTGTGAATGATGTTTAACCGGAGAACAACCATGAAAAGAAAGATTTTCAAACATCAAAGATGGAGACTTGATATTCCGCCAAAGGTGGCAGCCCAAGGGCCGCGCGGCGTGTGATCCACGCCTGCTTCATTTTCTATAGGCTCCGGCACCGGTTCTTTTCCTTTCCGCTTGTCAAAGGCTTTCGCCTGTGTCCCATAGACTTGCGGTTTGCCTTCACTGACAAGCACGCGATCTAGCAAGAGCGCGTAGAATTGTCCCTGTAACTTGCCGGCTTGGTACGCGCTCTTTACAAGCGGCAGCTTCTGCTTCTGGAATTCATGGTCGGCTTGTTGCACGAGGATGAAGGCGGCATCCGTACCATCCTGTCCGATGAGTTCAGGACCGGGCCAGCCAAATTGTCTAACGATCTCTTTCATGCGTGCAGAGTTCGCATTATCAATGGCCTTCCAGCGTGCATTAAGCGATTTATCTTCCCGATCCACTTCTTGCTTGATCCATTCATCTCTAATCTCTTGATCTATTTCGAGCCTGCGGAGCAATTCTTTGCGGAGGGTGGGATTGCCAACAGAAGATTGGTTGATTTTATTAAGCAACGAGTCTGACCAAACGACTAGCGGTTGACGTGATCGTCGACGCAATTTGGCTGCGGCCTGGTTGTACGTTGGTAAGAGCTTGCGTTGATCGCAAATACATTCAATCAGTTTTGCCCGTCCGTAGGCTTGCTCAATGACGACTGACATTTGCCAACCGACCGTGTACCACGGCCCCTGTACGCCCAAAAAAGACGACGCGGTCTTTTGTATTTCTTCTTTGCTCAACCGATTTTCCAGGATCGCCAGAAAGAACTCTTCGACTCTCTTCAGGTCATTATTGAAGTTGGCCACATCCCGATCCCAGCGGGCGCGGTCTTCGGCGTTGCTGACGGCATGGGGATGAATTTTTGGGCCACCCGCCGCCGCCCGCATCGCAAAGCCCTCGCCAAAGAGGCCGAGCAACTTCACGACGCCTTGCGGATTGGGCGGTAACGCTGCAATTTCTCGCGCAGTAGCGGGCGATGGGCAACTGCTGTCATAGCCAATGTGGTGCAATTCGTGCGCAAGCGTGTTCTCGAACTTTTCGCGGCTGATGGTCGGATCGAGATAGAGAAAAATTG
>DASYRR010000169.1:0-13187 GCA_036004125.1 Pyrinomonadaceae bacterium
GCAGACGGTCCAGGTTTACAGAGTCGCTATCCAAAAGGGTGTTAGTGTGAAAATGCGCGACGGTGTGTCGCTGGTCGCTGATATTTACCGACCCGTAAGCGACGAAAAGTTCCCGGTCCTGCTGCAACGCACTCCGTACAACCGCAATGGTGAAGCGGCTACGGCAAATGAGCTCGCTTCACACGGTTATGTTGTTGTGCTGCAGGATACTCGCGGTCGTTACGACTCAGGCGGCGAGTTCTATCCGTTTCGCGATGAAAGTTTGGATGGGTACGACACAGTTGAATGGGCGGCTCAATTGGACCGGTCGAATGGAAAGATTGGAATGTTTGGCGGCTCGTATGTGGGAGCAACCCAGATGCTTGCCGCTATGGCTAGGCCACCTCATTTAGTGGCGATATTCCCTTACGTGACTGCGTCTGAGTATTACGAAGGATGGACCTATCAGAGCGGTGCGTTGATGCAGTGGTTCACTAGTTCGTGGGCATCAGGTCTTGCCGTCGACACGCTCCGTCGCAAAGCGGAACAAACTCAAGCGCCAAAACAATGGAGTGCCGGGCTACCATTGGAGAGTTACCCGGTTTTGCAGCTGCCCGCCACGTCATCGCTTGCTCCGTACTTCCATGACTGGCTTGAACACGAACGAAACGACGCCTACTGGCAAAAATTGCGCGTGTCGGATCATTACGGCGAAATGAACGTATTGGGTCTCCACGCGGGCGGTTGGCACGATCTATTTCTAAAAGGCTCCATCAGGAATTACAACGGTTTGCATGAGTCGGCTTCTAGCGCTGAGCTGCGTTCTGGGCAGCGATTGATAATCGGTCCCTGGGCGCACGCAGCGACGTCGCCCGAGGGAAAAATTGGTGATGTTGTGTTCGGCAAGACTGCTGTTCTGGATATCACCCGCGCCACACTTCAGTGGTTCGATCACGCGTTGAAAGGAATCAAGAACGAATATTCGACTTCTGCTCCGGTGCGTTTGTTCATCATGGGTGACAACGTCTGGCGTGATGAGCAAGAGTTTCCCCTGTCGCGGACTCGATACACCAAGTACTACCTTCATTCGGTCAAAGGTGCTAACGGAATCAAGGGTGATGGGACGCTAAATCTGACGCCACCGGAAGTCGAACGAAAAGACGAGTTTGAATATGACCCGAAAAACCCTGTGCCCACAATCGGTGGACGTTTGTGTTGTGGTCAGGCACTTCCTCCCGGACCTGCGGATCAAAGGCCAAATGAATCACGACCTGACGTGCTCGTCTTCTCTACAGCGCCCCTTGCGCGTGATGTCGAGGTAACCGGGCCGGTATCGCTAGAGCTCTATGCTGCAACCTCGGCTGTTGACACCGACTTCACCGCGCTTCTCGTAGACGTTGATCCAAGCGGATATGCACGTTTTTTGACAGACGGAATTGTGCGTGCTCGTTATCGTGACGGTACATCTCAAGCAAGTGAGGTGGTGCCGGGCAAGGTGTACAAATACGCGATCGACCTATGGGCAACAGGCAATGTCTTCAAAGCCGGTCATCGGATTCGACTCTACATTTCGAGCAGCAACTTCCCCAGATTTAATCGCAATTTGAATACAGGTGAACCACTTCTCGGTTCCTCTCGACTTTTGACTGCTCATCAAACTATCTACCATGACGTTCAATACAAGTCGGCCCTTATACTGCCGATCATTCCACGTGACTAGAATGATCCGAACCTGATGGATGTTCCCTCAAGACACCGACATGAAAAGTTTTGCGTAGCGAGAAGGTTCTGTTGAAACACTTTCTTCTTGCAATACGGGCGGGACGAATGTTATAAGGCGCGGCAGATTCTTTTAAGCCGCAGGACTACTTCGAGTCCAAGACAGCAAACAGCCCAAGACGAGTAGGCAAGCAAAAAGAGCGGATTGGGGCAGGGTTAGTCTTAGTTCCGAACTAACTTCTGTCGAAGCGAACTAAGAACTAAGAACCAAAAATTTGGATGGTTCGTTTGAAACGTGAACAAACCTTCCCATCTACAGCTTTTATTTTCTGAGTAGCGGTGCTCGGGTCTGCCGAGCTGTCTGCCTATGCTAGCGATTAGTTTACTGGAGGAGTGAGATATGAAAATCGTACGCACAATCATGACGAGTGTTTTGGTTGCCGGATTCCTGCTGTGCTTTGTGGGAACGGGTTACTCCCAGGGGACAAACCTCGGGACGCTTCGAGGCACAGTGACAGATCCGAACGGTGCTGTAATTCCTAATGCAGCTGTGAAGATTACGGATCAAACGACTGGCCTGTCGCGGGATCTCACCACCGATGGCGAGGGTAACTACGAGGCGGCGGCTCTAAAACCAGGCACCTACAAGGTCAGCGTAAGCGCCACCGGTTTCAAAACAACCGAGGTTGATGCGGTGATCAAAGGCGCCGACGTCGTTCGTGCCGATGTCAAGACGGAGGTCGGTCCTCAGAGTGAAAACGTGCTCATCACAGGGTCAGAAGCGGGCCTCATCGAGAAAGAGCAGCCGGTGATCGCGGGAACACTTAACAATCGCCAGCTGGTAGAATTACCTCGTGATAGTCGCGACATTTACGAGTTTCTTTACCTGAACCCGGATATTACTCAGGGGCCGAATGGTGATGGTAGTTTCAAATTTATTGGAGGCCAAAGCTACGGAGCGAGTTTCTCACTTGATAGCCAGCGCACGAACGGTGGAATCTTCGGGGAACCGACGGGCAGCCAACCCTCATTGGAAACAATCGGAGACATAACAGTCCTCTCGAAAAACTTTACCGCGGAGTATTCCGGCATTGCCACGATTCGCGTCGAAACGAAGCGCGGTGGTAGGGACTATCATGGCTCACTTTTTTATAACAACAAAAATTCAGCCCTGGCCGCTGGATCAGTTCAGGATAAGAATGCCGAAGCGGCGTTTCTTCCAACCCCAGATACACCGACGTTTCCAAAATCAAAGTTCAATCTTAATGAGACCGGCGGATACTTGAGTGGCCCGCTGCCCCTTACACATGGAAAGACATTTTTCCTTGTCTCGTATGAGCGCCGTTGGGACTTTGGCACGGCGACCCTCCGCGCCAGCAATATTCCTACGTCAAGGATTCTGGGAGGCAATTTTGTTGACATCAACCCCAACAATAGACCGACAGTTTCTACGGCGGCTTCTGCTTTACTAACACCTGCTGAAATCGCCGCCAACACTTGTCCGTCCTTAGGGTCGACCATATGTGGATCTAGTTCGACTCTCCGTTTCGTGAGCATTCCCACAAGGTTATTGAATCCAATTGCGTTGGGTATCATGAATTATTATCCACGCGCTAATCCAAATCAGCCCTTCAGTAAAAGCAATGGACGGTTGACTAGTTTCGTAAGGAACATCCCCGGTCTGCTGAATCGTGATCTCTCCACCCTCCGCATCGATCACGATCTCTCAGACCGAGACAAGATCTTCGCTGTATATAATTTTCAGGTTGTGGCGGGCGAACAACGAGCGCTGGCCGTGAGCCCGCTTCCCGCCTTCGGGTTGCGTTCGCAGCATCAGTCGAATCACACACTCTCACTCTCCTATACCCATCTCTTTTCGAACTCGTTCGTGAATGAACTGCGTGGTGGGTTTAACTTCCAGTACCTGTTCAGGCGCGGCAATCAGAGAGTACGAGATTTTCTTTCCAGTATAGGTTTCAACCAAGGCGAGATTGACGCGTATGGCTCTGTCGTAGGGACCGGAGTTGCAGACCTTGCTGGCGAAGTGGCATTTACGATGGCGCCGTTTAGCCAAATACCCAACGGCGGACGTAGCATCGATCGCAAACTAGATCAGAAGTTATACACCTTTGGAGATACCATAACCTGGACCATGGGGAACCACTCGATTAAGGCGGGCGCTGACTTCGTAACTAATCAGGCCCTAGATGGTTTTTCGCTGAACCGAGGTCAACCGCGCGGACTTGTTAATTACGGTGGCAACTTTAACGGTTTTGCGAGATTTCTAATCGGATTGCCGCCCAATTCAGTTACCTATACCGGTATAACCAGACGCGGAAACCTTGATGTGACCAACAGGGAAGACGGTTTTTTCGTCCAGGATGACTTCAAGATTCGTCCAAACGTTACCCTGAATCTGGGGCTCCGGTATGAACTCATCACACCCTTTACCGAGAAGAACGATCTGATGGTCAACTTCGATCCGGATAACTCAGTTCACTCTGGGTTTAAGGGCCGATTCATTATCCCAAGCGAAAAAACGCTGGCACTTCTGGATCCCCGATTCGTTGGTTATGGAGTGGTTACTGCCAAGGAGGCCGGCGTCGGTCGGGGTTTGGTCAAGACGGATAAGAATAACTTTGCACCTCGAGTCGGAATCGCATACCGCATAGGTGATAAGAATGTAATCCGTGGCGGTTATGGCGTGTACTTTCCAACTTCAGCGGCTCAAGGAATGCGAGATGCACTCGCTACGAATGCGTTCAATCAGTCGGTCCAAAAAACAGGAACAGCTGGTTTGCCGGGCGGCATCAATCCACGTGGTATTACGCCTTTCTCCGGCGGGACGGTAAGTCTTGGCGATCCGACGGACTTTTCGGCTTTAGCTGCTAATGCTATTCCGTTTAATCTGCAGAGTCCGCGCATCGAGCAGTTCAACGCCACATTCGAGCGGGAGTTCATGAAGAACACCAGTCTTCGTGTTTCATATGTTGGCTCCCGCCAACATGGTTTGATTGCAGGTCGTGACCTGAACGAGTTGCCTCCTAACAACATACCATTCGGCGTTCACACCGAGTCCGGCGATTTGTGCGATCCGATTGATGCTGCAGAGGAGTGCGTGGCTGATTCCGCTCGACGACCTTTTCCGCTCTTAGGCGATTTCCTCGCGACCTATGGAAACACCGGACATGGACGCTCCCATGCGCTTCAGATTGAGGTCAATCGACGATTTGTTCGCGGGCTAACATTTAACGCGTCCTATACGCTGCTCGATCAGAAGTCGAGCGGTACCGATGTCGGAAATTCAACGCTTGGCGGCACGAGCTATAATCAATTTAAACCAGATGTGGATTTCGGCCGTGACTCCTTTGTCTCACGTCATCGCTTTATAAGTTACGGAAGCTACGAACTCCCATTTGGTCGCGAACGATCGTTTGGAAAATCAATATCCAAATGGGCTGATGGAGTCGTGGGTGGTTGGGATCTCACCTGGAACATGTTTGCTAAGTCCGGAACCGGCTTCACGCCATTCTGGGTGTGCAATAACTGCAGCGACCTAGGATTCCTTGGACCAGGAAACGTGGGTAGTAGTTTTATCGATGCAATTGGCGATTTCTCTTCAAATACTTACCGACCACTCGTGGTGGGCGATCCTTATGCAAATCTAACTGGCGATCAATTCTTCAATCCTACTGCATTCGGATTGCCACCACTTGGATCGGACTTGTTTGATAATCCTGCGGTTGCCAAACGAAATTCTCTTGTCGGTCCAGGTACATGGGGTGTAAATCTCGGAGTCCATAAATACTTCCGGATTAACGAAACAGCGCGTTTAGAGGTTGGGGCTGACTTTAACAATGTCTTTAACCATCCGCTGTTTTCACCGCTCGACACGGGTTTCGGGAACGTCGGAGATTTCAATGTGAACATCGATGGGACCGGCAAGCTTTTCATTCAGGACGTAAATATCAATCCCGACTTTGGTCGAAACAACATTAGTTACACTCAAGAGGGTATTGATAATCGACGCTCTGTCCGCTTGCGGTTGCGTTTCACCTTCTAACAAGAAAGAAACACCACAGGGCAAAAGGGAGAAGACCCCTCCGATTTTCTCCCTTTGCCTTCCTTCATTCGATTACCTCTTTTGAAATTCCAGGTGAAAGAATTGACGCAACAGCTGCGTAACAATCAAGGGACTGCCTCCCGGCACAGCTTCACTCGCAAACCGAACCTCGCCGATGTCAAGACTGCCGGTCATGACATGCTACGGTTGGTAAACCGTCGCATCCTGCTCAACATCCTCTCCGATCGGCAACCAATCTCCCGCGCAGAAATCGCCAAGATTAGCGGTCTCAATAAAGCGACGATTTCAACGATCACCGGTGAATTGCTCAAAGACTCTTGCATTGTCGAAGAGGGGTTGGGGAGAACCACTCCAATTGGAGGCAAGCCACCGACACCTCTTCGTCTCAATGGAAAACGCTTTGGACTGTTTGGCGTCGATATTCGAGCAGATGAAACAATTCTGGCGCTGAGTGATTTCAACAACCGCATTGTTGCTCGCGTCAGTTTTGAAACCGGTTCAGATTCAACAAGCTTTTTAAGCAAGATCGGGAAGGAGATCAGAAAGCTTCGTACAAAACATGACTCGTTCATCGAGTTTCCGGGTATTGGAGTAAGTCTCCCAGGACTGGTCGATAACCACAGCGGGAAGTTTCTACTGTCTGTCGTTTTGCCATGGCGAGATGTACCCGTGGTCAAATTGCTCGAGAAAGCCACAAACCTTCCCGTCATTATTGATAATTCAGCACGTTGCTCCGCCCTGGCAGAGATCTGGCATGGCAAGGCCCAATATGCGCACGTTCGCAACCTATTGTACGTAGGTGTCAGTACTGGATTGGCAACCGGGGTTGTGATCGATGGCGGTCTTTATCGCGGCGGGAACAATACGGCAGGGCAATTTGGTCACATCTCGATTGATTTGAATGGCCCGGAGTGTCGTTGTGGACAGCGGGGTTGCTGGGATCTTTATGCCTCAGACAAAGCAACGATCAAAAGATATTTGGAACTGCGCGGCTCAAATGGCAGACGAATATCGACGATGCGCAAGTTGATGGAGTTAGTTGACTCCGGCGATTCCGCCGCCACGGAAGCTGTGCGCGAAACCGCTCGCTATCTTGGGATTGGAATCACGGGTTTGATCAATGGCTTGGATCCGGAAGTCGTCGTAATTGGGGGCGAGATCACTAAGGCGTGGGGCCTCATTGAGCCAATCATTAGCGAGGAAACGAAACGAAGTTTGCTCGCCCCGCGTTCGCACGGTGTTCCAATCCGGCAGTCAGTGTTTGAAGTGAGGCCAAGCTTAAAAGGTGCCTTGACGCTGATTCAAAACAATCTTCTTTCGGTTCCACATATGGGTTAACTATCAAGAACGTTTGAGATGACGCGAGACTCCAGCACAGCGAACCCATTGCGTGAACGGCTCAGCGGAGGTTTGATTCCGGCAGTGCCAGTGCCATTCGACCGGAATGGAAGACTGCACGAGGTTGGACACAATTCATATCTACGTTACATGTCGGCGCAGGCAATCGCCGGCGTAGCCGTGTGGGCTCATACGGGAAGAGGACTGCTACTCGATGACGAAACCGCCGGACGCATCATGCAGGATTGGCGCAGTGCTTTACCGGACAAGACATTGATTGCAGGAGTTGGCGCAAGGGGCGGTACTGCTGAAAACGCGACCGCTTTGACTCTCAAGATGGCCGAGGCCGCAATTAATTACGGTGCTGACGCATTACTCGCTTACGCACCGACTTGGTTGCGCAATCATGACTCAAGGGACAAGCTCATTGTCGAGTACCATGCGCGGCTCTCGGAGATCGGCAAGCCAATCGTTCTTTTCTATCTTTATGAGGCTGCCGGCGGGATCAGTTACACGAAAACGGTATTGGATGAGTTGTTATCACTGCCTCACATCGTCGGGATCAAGGTTGCCACGCTCGACAGCGTTATGACTTACCAGGACATCGCTCAGCAACTTAAAGAACGGCATCCAGACAAACTGTTAATTACTGGCGAGGATCGCTTTCTCGGCTACAGCTTGCGTCGTGGTGCGCGCGCAGCTCTGATTGGTTTAGGCGCCATCTGTTGTGAACTCCAATGCGAGTTGATGGCAGCGCATACAAGCGGAAACGCAGGGCGATTTCTGGAGCTCTCTGACGCTGTTGACACACTGGCCGAAGCACTTTTCATCGAACCGATGGAAGGTTATATCGGAAGAATACTTATGGCACTCGCACATTTAGGAGTGATTCCAGTCGAGGCTGCTTTCGATCCATGGGGACCCGAGCCGGCTGCCGGTGAGTTTGACAGAATTGGAAGAGTGGTCAATGCATTGACGGCCTGCACAAGTTAACCAGAACGATGCTATTGCTATCTCAAGGACAACCACAGATTGACTCTTTATTGCATTCGGCTCTCGTTCGCGACTACGAGAGCTTTCGAAGCGGGCTTCCACATGCTCTCGAAGAATATGTGCAACAACAATACCGTATTGACTTAAGCAGTGAATACGGTGGGCTGCGTATTAAGAATCCTTTCGGAAAAGCGTCCGGCCAACTTTCACTGAATATCTCCCAGGTCCGCCGAGACTGCGAAGATGGTCTCGGATTTGTCGTGCTTAAGTCGATCATCGCAGAAGATGCTAATGGCGCTCAGTCGATGAGTGAATGGGCGATAGAAGAAACCAGAATGATCGTTGAGCGCATCGTCGGAGCAGACGGCACTGAAGGGTGGACAGTTTCCTGGAAGGGTCGCGGGTGGTACGACACCTTTGAAAAATATCTTGAGTTCTTTGACGAGGCGCTGTCTGTCGCCAAACCAGTCGATGTGGTTGTTGCCCCGTCGTGCAAGTATCACCTGCCAGGGGCCGCTGAAGAAGAGTGGAAGATAGGTGAGTACGAATACACAACGAGAAGATTATTGGAAGTATGGCAGCGACATCACGCAGATCGGGTGATGCCGATTGAAAAAGATTTCAGCCCCACACTCGCTGGTTCCGATCGCGCGGCACAGGCAGAGATGATCATTCAATGGTTGACTCGCGTGACCGGCCTGATGCGAAGGGCTGCTTTGCCGCTACCGATCAATATCGGACTGAAAGTCTTCAATGCGATCCTTGACGACGATTTTCAGTTGGAGATGCTGCGGGCAATTAATGAAAGGTGCGCTGGCGAAGATGCGCCTGATTTCCTGGTTTATGGAAATCGGCTCTTCGATCCCAATCGAGAGTTTGATGGTGTCCGGGGAATCGCTTACGGTGGACCGGACTTGAGTGTCCGTAACCTTTCAGTCCTTGCGCACATGAGGTTGCTTGAGAACCTGGGAACGATTCCCGTGTGCAGACTTCCGATTAGCGGCACTGGAAATATAGTCTCCGGTCGGATGGCAGCTGAGTACTTATTGCGAGGCGCTAGTAGCTTTCAGATCCACACCTACTTTCAACTTCCGAGCGGTGAATATTCCATGCAGACGGGTGGCAAAACCGCGCGCGCGTTGCTTGAGCTGTATTTTCATCCTCAAGACGGGTTATTAGCGTGGTTGTTGCACCTGCGTCGCATGTTCGATTGGCCCGTTGAATGGAATCTCAAACGAATGGCCGAGTTTTGTCTCGACCCAGCGAACAAAGTCTGGGCTACACATGAGCCGGCCTTGAGTTAAGGAAATGCAGAAATCGGAGCGGATCGAGATCCGTTTGTTGTTTGAATCTGATATCCCTGCGGCGATGAAGCTGAAGGAAGCAGCGGGGTGGAATCAGACTGAGGACGACTGGCGCCGACTACTGATGCTTGAGCCGAACGGTTGCTTCGGAGCCATCAAGGACGGTCGTTTGGTAGGAACGACGACAACGACTACTTACGACAATGACCTTGCGTGGATCGGAATGGTTCTGGTTGACCCAGAATACCGCCGTTTGGGAATTGCTACCAGGTTAATGAGAACGGTACTCGATTACCTGAAGGGGCGAGTCGAGACAGTGAAGTTGGATGCTACGCCGCAGGGCAGACCAGTTTACGAACGGCTTGGATTCGAGGTTGAGTCTCTCATCGAACGATGGAGTGGGATGAGCAAATCGGCGACCGTCATCGACGAAACTGCTAAAGATGTGTTGGCACTTCCTGCTTTGTTCGAGCTTGATTGTCGGGCCTTTAATGCCGATCGATCCAAGCTGATTCGGGCGTTAATTGAGGACGAGTCTTTTCCGACTGTTTTGGCCAAAGCTGGAGACGGCACTTTGAGTGGCTATGCACTGGCTAGAACCGGAAGCAACGCCGATTACGTTGGACCAATCGTCTCGACCAACAGTAAGCAAGTGGATGAGTTGGTCGATCGGGTGCTCAGTCGATTGAGTGGACGCCGCGTGTACATCGATTTCAACACTGAGTGCCGCACGAGCCCGACACTGTTGGCCGCGCGCGGCTTCGTGAAGGAGCGTGATCTAATTCGCATGTCCAGCGGAAAGGTGGGGAAGCGAACCTCACCTTTCGTAGTTGCGATCGCTGGTCCGGAGGTCGGCTGACGACTTAACAATCTTCGAGGAGCCCTATGGAATCAACAGGAACGATGCAAGAAGGACTGGAACGACAGTTTCGCGCTGACAACCTCAACGTCTATGTGTACGAATCTCGTCCCATGATGGGAAAAGCTGCGGCTGGAGTGATTGCCTCGGAGTTAAGACGTTTGATCGAGCAACGAGGGCGCGCCGTCGTCATTTTTGCTTCCGCGCCTTCGCAAAACGAGTTTCTTGCAAACCTCGTCGAAGCACCAGGGATCGATTGGTCTAGTGTTGTTGCGTTTCATCTCGACGAGTATCTCGGTATGGAAGAGAGTGCGCCACAATCGTTTCGCCGGTTCCTAATTGATCGCTTGGTGAACAAAGTTCCGTTGGGTGAGTTCAACGGGTTACGTGGGGACGCTTCAGATGGAGAAGAAGAAGCGCGACGGTACGCGCGGTTGTTGGAAGAAAACCCGCCGGATATTGGAATCCTCGGCATCGGCGAAAACGGGCATTTGGCATTTATCGATCCGCCCTTCTGTGATTTTGAAGATCCGAAAGCAGTAAAGGTGGTTCAACTAGATGAGGTCTGTAGAAAACAACAGGTAAACGACGGCGCATTTCAAACGCTCTCTGACGTACCCAGAGATGCACTCTCGCTGACCATCCCGACACTGTTGGCGCGTCCAAAGCTTTTTGCGATCGCCCCGGGGCCAGCCAAACGGCAGGCTATTAAAGGTGCCGTCGAAGGACCTGTTAGTACTACCTGTCCCGCATCAATATTGCGGACACACGGAGACGCACACTTATTTATCGATAGAGATTCGGCAGAGTTTCTATCCCACTAAGACGGCGGCAATGTGAAGTCGTCACTCTAGGCTCCCCCCAGATTTAGCTCCGTTAGGTATCGCTAGGTTTCGAGTGAAGAGGAGAACAGCATGCACAGTTCAGTCCACGCCATAGATTACGTGGTGCTGGTTTGCTATCTCCTGATGATGGCTGGAATAGGCGCCTACTTCATGCGCTTTATGCGGGTGGGAGCCGACTTTCTCAAAGGTGGCAACCGGGTCGAATGGTGGGTTGCGGGCATGGCCTCTTTCATGTCCGGTTTTTCCGTGTGGACTTTCACGGGTGGCGCAGGGTTCGCCTATCGTCAGGGGGTGATCGGAGTTTTCCTCATGGCGCTGGCAGTTCCGGCGTTTTTCTTTGGTTACATTGTCTTCGCTAAGTCGTGGCGGCGCTCACGCGTCACGACGGTTGTTGAATACATCCGCAGTCGCTTCGGTGAGGGAACGCACAAGACGTTTTCATGGCTGACTGGTCCAAGCCAATTGATGTTCGGGTCGGTTCGACTGTTCGCGTTGTCGAGTTTCATGTCGATCGCGATTGGTATTCCCGTGGAATATCTGGTTGTCATCTGTGGCGTCGTTGTACTCGCTTACACGGTGCTTGGTGGGTACTGGGCGGTTTGTTTTACAGACATGTTTCAATTCATGTTCCTGTTCCCGATTGCCTGCGTGCTGATGGTGCTGTCGTTAGCGAACGTGGGTGGCTTCAGTAGTTTTGTAGCACACGCGCCTCAAGGCTACTTTAATCCGTTCGCTGGTGAATACGGTTGGCTCTTCCTCATCGTCTATACAATTTCGCAAACGACTGGTTACAACAACTTCGGAAACGCCCAACGATATTTCTGTGCGGACACCGAACAATCGGCAAAGCGAATCGCAGTTTTATGCATGATCCTTTTCACGATCGGCAGCGTCATCTTTTATCTACCACCACTGATCGCGCGAGTAGCCTTGCCGGATTTGGGGACGGCGGCGAATGGTTTGAAGCAACCGTCGGAAGCTGCGTACATCGCGATGGGTTTGCGAGTTCTGCCCCCGGGAATGATTGGGGTTTTACTCGCCGCGATGCTCGCCTCATCAATGGCGTCTCTCTCGGCACACAATCACATTATTACCGGCATTTTTGCCAAGGACATCTATCAAGGATATCTGCGTCGTGATGCGTCCGATCGTCACATGCTGACTGCAAGTCGCATTACTTCACTCAGTGTTGGCTTCGTGATGATTTGCGTGGCTTTGTTGTTTGCGCAGGGCGCTACGGGGATCTTCACCTTACTCTTCATTCTTGAGTCAATGTTCTTAATTCCCCTGGGTCTGCCTCTTCTTTATGGCTTTCTCGCCAAAGGAGGACCGTGGTGGTCTGCTGTGTGCGCTTATGTCGTTGGGGCGATTACCTCTTTGTTCGTGAACTTCTATTTGAACCGCTATCTGGGGATGGGATTGAACGAGACGTACTTGATCGGGATTCCGGCAATCACAACCACCATCGCGTTCTTCATCCCAGTTCTTCTCATTAAACCGACAGGCGAGTTTGCTAAACGGGTCGAAGGATTCTTCGTGAAGTTGGACACGCCGATTGATACACAGACAGAATTAGGGACAGCAGGCCCATCGGGTCGAAAGCAGTTGGCGCTTGTCGGTAAAGTTACGACGGGAATGGGTCTCGCTTGCTTCTTGCTTGTTGTGGCGAGTGCGGCAGGTCGCGATCGTTTGATAGTTGGAATCTACGCGGTCGTTACAACGCTTGTCGGACTCGCGTTCATTGCGGCAGGTCGGGTGCCGACGGAGTCAGACCTTGTTCGAGAGCAATCAGTTGGAGTAGAGCCTGTGCCGGTGGTCGAGAAGTGAAAGACATCGCGAACAGAATTGCGAAAGAGATTTATCACACACATAAACTCTGTGCGACTGATATGGGCAGGCTTACACATCGCACGTGTAAGACTGTCACCTTTAAAATGCGCACCGCTAAAAGAGGTCGTTCTTTTGTCCTCTTAATTCTTACTTTTCTCCTGTTTGCGACCAGCACCTTCGCTTCGGTTCGCACTGTTTGGGCCGTAAACGACGGGGAAAAAATTGAGCGTGACGAT
>DASYRR010000170.1:0-160199 GCA_036004125.1 Pyrinomonadaceae bacterium
TTGTCCCCTGCCATTTTGCAACTTAACGCCGGGGTGGTTGAGAGATTACATTCCGAGAATATGAATGAGCGAATCAGCGTCCTAGACGAGCTGGTGACGGTGCGGGGTGGTGACGTACTGGGACTTCTCTTTCGCTATGACCTCCCGGCTTCCGATTATTTCATCGTCGTTAGAAGCATCCTCGCGGGAGATTTGGAGAAGGTTGATGAGAGGCAAGCATCAACAACCTCGTGGAAACTGAACCACGTCGTCAGGGTGTTTAAGCTGAAGGAAGTAGTGCCCTCCCTCACTGGCTACTTGCCGAAGAGTGTACCACCTGTGCAATTAGAAATTCTGCGAACACTAGAAACGCTGCAGGCCGTCGAAAGCGTCCCGCAAATAGTGACATTGCTACGATCGCCCGAAGCCTACATTCGACGGGAAGCCTTGGATACGCTCGTGAGCCTACGCGCGAAGGAGGCCGTCCCGTCACTCGTCGCGCTCCTGAGCGATAAGGACGAGACTAAGCGGTACCACGCGCTGACCAGTTTGGTGAAGGTCAACGGCAAGGAGGCAGTACCTGCTATTGCGAAGGCTCTCGACGACGAAAGCGAAGACAATCGCTACTGGGCTCTGGACGCGCTCGTTCTGCTCAACGCTCGCGACCACGCCCCTGCGCTGTGGAGGCTCACCGCCGACGATCAGCGTCCACAGACACAAGCGTATGCGCTGGCCGCTCTAATCTCTTTCGCTGAGTCGCGCGCGATCCCTCTGGCGGTCAAGAAGGCGACAGTGGCCGATTTAACGCGCCGCACTGACATGTTGGATTTCCTCGTCAAAGTAAAAGCGAACGCGATTGCCCCCGCTTTTGTCGCTGTGCTCGAAAGCAGTACCGTACTTGGCGGTAACCCCTCCGACACAGGCACAGACAGTAATATTCGCCGCGCCATCATGACGTGTCTGGGGCCAGCTGCGCGCACGTGAGGCCATCCCGGTGTTGAGAAACTACGCACGCGGGAGGGATTCGAATACGTTTCTAAAACAAGCAGCAGTGATGACACTCGGCGTCCTTGGCGCTAAAGAAGCAGTAAACGATCTGCTGCCGATGTTGGACGAACGGGTGACTGGTGACGAGTACGCGAGCGCAGAGGTCGGCCTGGCGTTAGCGCAAATTGAGGATCGAAGGACATGGCCAAAGTTAATTGACCTGGCCGCTCGACCCTCCTGCCCGTATCGCAGCGAGATCATCAGTGAGCTTAATCGACATTTGGATCCTGAACTCTGGGAGCGCATTCAGACACAAAAAGTCCCCGGCTTGTATGTCAAATCGATCAAGACTACGGTTGAGTCCTTCACTCGTGAGAGCGGCATCCGAATTATTCTTGATTATCAGCCGGGCAGGGACTCGTCTCCGCGCGCATCGCTGGATGGCGATGGATACCCATGGGCAAACACGAGCGTTGAAGAGGTCAGCCTGATCTAGTGGAATCTAAAAAAAAGGGGAAGAGTGATGAGTACCTCCAAGTCCGAAGTTCGAAAGCCTGTTGTTCTGGCGCCCGGACAAGGGCGTGCGTATCCGATGGGGCGCATCAGCGCGGTGTTCAAGGCTGATGGGCCCGAAACAGAGTCGCGCTACTCTGTCTCGGAATGGTGGCTTGAGCCACGCACCCAAGGTCCTGGGGCGCATTCCCATGATGAAGACGATCTGTTCTATGTCCTCGAGGGAACCATGAGTGTTCTGGTGGGCGAAGAATGGGTTGAGGCTGCCAAAGGTTCGTTTGTTCTTGTACCCGGAGGCGTCACACATGATTTCGAAAACCGAGGAAGTGTTCGTGCCGGCATTCTCAATTTCTCGGTGCCTGGTCCGTTCGAGCCTGAAATGCCAGGCATTGCTGAGTGGTTCGCCAAGAACCCGCCGAAGGACACAGGCACCTAACATAAGAGGAAGCGATGGGAAGGAGGGAGGGTGACGATGCGTTCGATCCTAAACGAGAGTGACCTGGCAGAAATCGGTAGTAGGGTGCGGTCTCTATCGGTCTCGTCCACCCGTCGATGGGGCAAGATGGACGTGACCGGCATGTTGCAGCATCTTAGCCTGTCGGCGCGCATGACCCTTGGAGAGCTGCCGGTGCCCTCCGCGAAAAAGCGCGCGTTCCAGGTGTTTCCCCTCAAGCACCTCATCCTCTATGTGTTGCCGTTCCCGAAAGGAGCGCCTACGGCGCAGGAGTTGAAGCCCGACGTTGCGGTATCGCTTGAAGAAGAGCGTTCGGCGGTGCTGGAGTTGCTGGAGCGGATCTCGACGGGCCCTCGTGAGGGCGCGGGCCCGAATCACCCGCTGTTTGGGCCGCTGACCTGGCGCGAATGGGGTGTGGCTACGTACAAACACGTCGACCATCATCTAAGGCAGTTCGGAGCTTAGATCGAGGAACACATGATCTCGAGAACCTGGCGTGGCGTGGCACGGGCAACGGAAGCGGACAACTACATTCGTCATCTCCAGAACGACACCTTCCCTCAGTTATCGCTTATCTCCGGCTTCGTGTCAGCATCCATCTTGCGCAGGCCAACGACCCTTGGCGTTGAGTTCGTAATCGTGACGATGTGGGAATCGATGGAAGCCATTCGCCAATTCGCCGGCGAGCCAGAGGACTTAGCGGTGGTGCCGCCGGCAGCCCAAGCGATGATGGTTGAATATGACCCAAAGGTCACGCACTATGAGGTCGTTAATCTAGATTAGTACTCATGACGAAGCGCCGAAAAGTTATCGTCCACATCGGAACCAGCGCAGACGGTTACATCGCGCGTCCTGACGGTGATCTCCAATGGCTGACGTCCCGCCCTGCTCCCGCTGGTTTTTATGGCATGAACGCTTTCATGAAGTCGATCGACACGAAGCTGATTGGCCGGAAGACGTACGAGGTGAGCCTGCGCATGGGGGCGAAGTTCGACTCAGGGAGCCGGACCATCGTCTTCTCACGTCATCCGCCACCAGCCGACGCCCCGTCAGGGGTGGAGTTCGTGAACGGTGCAATCGGCCCATTCGTGAGCCGTCTTCGAGAGTACCCTGGCAAGGATATCTGGTTGATGGGTGGTGGCGAGCTCATAGCCTCCTTTCTAGACGAGCAGGCGATCGACGAGTTCGTCATGACTGTGGCTCCGGTCTTCATTGGGGAGGGCATTCCACTAATAGCGCCGCGTCACCGCCACGTGATCTTGGATTTGCACTCCAGCGAACAGTTCGAAGATGGTGTGGTCCAAATGCACTACCGCGTGCAGAAGAACTCTACTTGACCTATGCGACATAACTGCGTGTTACTGAGTGGCGCGTTATCGATCATGTTGGCGCTCGCGTTCTTCAAAAACGACGCGCCACCAGCACAGGATGATTGGACCCAACCGTTTCCAGCATTTCGAGTTGCCGGCAATCTTTACTATGTCGGTAGCAAAGGACTAGCAAGCTATCTGATCACCTCTTCGCAGGGACACATTCTCATCAACAGCGATCTCGAGGCCAATGTGCCTATGATTCGCGTGAGTGTGGAGTCGCTGGGATTCAAGTTCAGTGACATTAAGATTTTACTAATCAGTCATGCGCACTGGGACCACAATGCGGGCAGCGACATGATCAAACGTCTCACGGGCGCGAAATACATGGTGATGGAGGCGGACGTCTCGGCGGTCGAGTCAGGCGGTAAAACGGATTTTCACTATGGCAGTGATCCGACAACCCTTTACACACCGACCAAGGTTGATCGCGTGTTGCACGACGGCGAAGAGATCAAAATTGGCGAAGCTAAACTCACTGCGCACCTCACAGCCGGCCACACAAAAGGTTGTACTACCTGGACCATGAAAGTGAAAGACGGTTCCAAGTCTCTTGACGTCGTGATCATCGGCAGCCCTAACGTTAATCCCGGTTACAAACTTGCCGGGAACGCAGCTTATCCAGACATTGCAGACGACTTCGCTAGGGGCTTTAGAGTGTTGAAGTCACTTTCGTGTGATTATTTCCTCGGCGCCCACGGGAGCTACTTCGGACTCGAGCCGAAGTACGAACAGCTAAAATCGGGCGTATCGTCAGCTTTTATTGATCCCGACGGGTATAAGAAGTTTGTAGATCAAAAAGAGCAAGCGTTCCGAGTAGAGTTGGCAAAGCAAAAAGCGGTTACGCAGTAGTTGTGCATTGCACATCGAAACTAGCGGACATCTCTTTGATACCTTACTCATCCTTGTCTTAATTTGGATCACAAGCGGGTCGGACTGCCGGCGCGTCGTCTGACTTAATCACCTTGGCCAACGAAATATTTGCGACGCGACGTCGCGCAGAGTCTAAGCAGGAGAGATTTTGATGAAGCGATTACTTATCATTGCACTTTTAGTCTTTTCCGTTAGTGGCGCGGTTGTCGCTCAAGTAAAAGCTCGTCGCTCGAGCCTGTCTGCTGTCACATACGGAACGAACCCATCTGCCGGTCGGACCTTTGTCCACGACGGCGTAACGTTCTATTACGAGATCTATGGATCTGGCGAACCTTTGTTACTGATCCATGGAAACGGTGGCAGCATTGCTGATTTTTCTCATCAAGTCGATGCAAGCAGCTAACCCTGAGGCTGATCGGAACAATCCTCGCGCCAGGAGGGAGGTCGCTATGACTGATCTCTTGCTCAATGAACCACACATCGAGTTGACGGCACTGGAGGCGATCAAGGCTCCGACTCTTGTACTCGCAGGTGATCACGACATCATCAGAGACGAGCATACTGTCGCCATTTTCCAACATATCCCAAACAGTCAACTGGCAATATTCCCAAGCGCCACCCACATGGTTCCATTCGACGAACCCGAATTGTTCAATTCCACGGTTGAGCGCTTCTTACGCACTCCTTTTGTGAGAAGAGATCGAATTAGCGATCTGCTACCGTCTTTGGAGAAAATGCGTGCAGCGCAAAGGTAGTCGATACAGGAGAAGACGCGGTGTGCTCAAAAACCTGGCAGCATGGCTTCGCGCGGGTTGATGAAGAAGCAAGGCCTGCTGCCTGGGTGGAAGTTTTGGACCAGCTGCACCGCGAACCCTTTTATCGCGATTACAAAGCCAGAGTTCGAGCGATTCTAGCGGCTCGGCCGACTGGCATCTATCTCGAAGTAGGCGCGGGTGTCGGCACCGACGCCATGATGCTCGGGGCAAGGGTCATCGCCGTTGACAAGTCCTTGACGATGGCTTGGAAGATGTGTCTGTCGAAGAGATGAAACTGATCGTTCATGATCCTGAATCCGTTGGTAACGTGCTGGGCTTGCGGTCTTGGGCACGTTCGGCCTCTGAGCGAGGGATGATGAACGACGACGAGGGGGAGCGGTGGGAGACGCTATACGACCAAGTCGTTGCAGAACGGCAGTTTCTCTGGTCCGTATCGTTCTTCATCACGAGTGGTCGCAAACCTGCTGTCCAACAAGTTCATGGACCGGACTCGCCATGAGCAGGCTTCTTTGTTTTGTTGCGTTGCTTGTGCGAACCGCTGAAGCACAGCGCAGCAAAGCCGCAACCAAACGGATTGAGTGACCGTCGTCTAAACCCTGAAAGGGTTAAATTTAATAGCCGTGGGCGAGCGGCTTTGCGCGAAGCCCACGGTTCACGGCCGATCCATACCTGACCCTGAAAGGGTCAAGCCTGCGCAATCTGTTTGACCCTTTCAGGGTCTGAATCGATCCTTAATCGTTTTCCGGGGGCGGCGCGCAAAGGCGCTTGCCCCCGGCTATTAAATCGAATCCTTTCAGGATTCAAGCAACCTTAAAAGTTGGCTCAAAAAAACAAGAACTTAAGAACTTGATACGCAGCGGAGAAGAGCCGCAACCAAAGGCTGACGATAACGTCGGCTTTGCCGCCGGATGTGAGGCGATGGCTGTGCCTCGCCGTTAGCGTGGAGTTTCCATTTTGGGCTGTGCCCCCGGTGCGGGCTTTGCCCCACATCGCCGAACTCCCGCAAATCTTGGGGCGGAGCCCGAACCGGGGGCACAGCCCAACCTTCAGAAGCGCGCTAACGGCGAGCCACAGCCATCGCCTCACATCCGGCGGCGAAGCCGTTACGAAAAAGTTGCTCAAAAAAACAAGAACTTAGAACTTGATACACAACGTTCGGTGGCAGCTCCTTGAGTGATTATGATGAGTTTACTTCTTACACTACCCCTAACCCTCTTACAATGAGCGACGAGAATATTTCATACGCGGACGTCATGCGAATCACGAGCAGCAAGAGGAGGATGGCTTGCATCACCGGCGCAGATGGAGAGTTCTGGTTTAGTAAGCTTCCGCCCGGAAACTATTTGCTGCGAATAGGCCATCGAAGTGATTCTCAGATTAGTGCGGTGCATGTCCTCTTAACACTTGAGCCGCACGGTCGGCATAGTTCGACGAAGGATCTAAAAGTGGAGCCAGTAATGTCTATCTGAGAAGCGGTCTATTTGTTAGTTGCGTGGGCGAGCTGCTGAAGCGCAAACGTTGGGATCCACAAAACATGAACATAAAGCCAAAGTGCATCATTATCGCCGGCCGGCCGGGATCGGGGAAAACCATTCTTGCGAAGAAGCTTGGAGAACGCCTTTGGATGCCAGTCATCAGCCGCGATGAGATCAAAGAGGGCTATGTCAACACCTACGGTCTTAAACACGACCAACTTCCACCAGACACCAATGGTCTAGTGTCCGACTTCTTCTTTGAGATAGTGAATCAATATCTTTCAGGTAAGATCTCAGTCGTCATAGAGGCAGCTTTTCAGCATAAGGTTTGGGAGCCCAGGATGCCTAAGATCCTTGAGTTGGCGTGCGTCTGGATTGTTTTATGCTCCGCCGATGGTGCAGTGGCCGCAGGACGTCATCTCCAACGAGGCTTAGAGAATCCAAGCCGCGAATTTTTTCATGGCGATAAACGTGTTTATCAGTTCGCGAGGTTTTAGGCAGTACTGATCGTAGCATACCTACGAAATTCAGCTAGGGCGTGAAATCGATTTCGCTCAGAATCGTGTAAAAGACACTGAAGATGAGGTTTAGAAATCCCGCCAACAGACAATTCAAGACTGTCTTCACTACTAAGCTAATCTGTGTGATTCTCAGCTAAACTGACAAACTCTTCTCGTATCTCTTTTTCTCTACGCGAGGCATCCCCAAACCAAACCTTCTCAACCGCACCACTACTATTCACTAGCAGAACTGTTGGCGTCCCATCTATTTTGTATGAAGACAATGAGCCAGTGCGAATGTCAGCAATTGGTAATTTGATCGATTGAAGATATTCCTTTGCCTCTTCTGGTAAGTTCGGAAAAACTGCCACCGTCTTCACATTTTGCTTGAATGCCTCTTCAGTCAATTGCCGATAAACTGGTGCGCTTAATGTGCAGTAACGGCAGTCCTTGTTAAGAAAAAACACCAGAGTTTTCTTATTCTGCCTAAAATCAACATCGTGGAGGTTCAGTTGTTCACCCTTACTAATACGCGTTACATTCCGAGGATTTGCTGGTTTCGGGAACACGTGTCGTTTTACGACTACTCCCGCCACAACAAGCACGGCGATGGCAATAACTATTTGCGCACCGAACTCAACATTGTTTCTCAGGTTGTTTTGCATTTTATCGCTAGCCCTTCCATTTCCTAGTTCCGTCGGTTGCTTAAGGTTGCATTTGCGATTGCGAGAATTGCAGTTGCGTGGGCGGCGTCATTCTTGAAGCTCTTTGTTAGATCAATCGAACGATATAAGTCATCTTTGGCAAGTAGCTCAAAGCAGTGAAACAGACTAAAGTCCTCTCCGCCTATGCCAATGGTTTTGAGCCCGTTTCTTGTCGGCATTGAAAACCGAATCCAATTCTCACCATTAAAGTCTTCTGAGGCGTTCGCAGCTTGTGCTGCGAGGCTCATAATCTCCCATCCTCGAGTACGATCGGTAGTAGTCAGTTGCATCGCGATACCAACCATTAAGACAGGACGATCAACGGCGCCCTTTTCAATCCGCAATGTGTGGTCCGTAGCTTTCTCTAAGAGTTCCAAGCCCTGCTCACGCTGTGAGTCCATTAGTATTCGAGCTGCCTGCATAAAAGCGAACGCACGTTGCGTATGAGTCAACTGTCCAGTCTCAGCTAGGCGAATAGCTTCGGATACTTCTTTCCTTTTGATCGCTAGTTGCACAAACTGGAAATCAATGAACTGATTCACCAGCGATTTTCGCTCCGAATCATCGATCTTATCCGCTACCTCACGTGCACGCACGTCGCCTTGCGTAGCAAGAGTGGCCGCTGCGGTTGCGTAGATTTGATCACGCTCGCGACTGGTCTTCGCGTGGTCGATTCGATCCTGCAATCCTTTAAGCACCTCAACAGGCCCGTCGTTTCTTATGCCTTGGCTTAACAAAGGGTTGTCATTTCTACCGGTGTCCCTGAAAGAGCTGCTAGCTAGCTCCGTCTGGTATGCGCGAAGAGCTAGGGCGGTGTCGGGTGCGTACTGCTCAAACAGCGGCAGTAGTCTCGTGATGACATTGATTGTTCCGGCACGACCTGATGAACTAGAGTCCTGATCTGGAGGTGGCAAGCGTCGCAACAGGATGTTTCCAGCTACTTGAAAGAACTTATCGCGAAGACTTGCAGGTAGGTTCGGAGGTGTAATCGCTTGTTCCGAAGGCGTCCACATCGCGCCGCCTTCCGCCCTGAACGTGATGTAAATCCCTGGTGTAAACGCATAGGATGACAAGCCTGAAACTGTGTTTGCGTCTGCAGATGGATCGAGTGAGGTGCGACTGAGTAAAGTCGAGAACATTTGATCCGCTGCTTCTGCATTCTTTTTGCGGAGTTCTGAAAGGAAATTTATCGATTTTGAATTCACAAAGGACAAAGCTGGCAAGGCAATTTCTAGCGCTTGAGAGACAAGGCCTTCATTCAGTAATTGCCGGGCTATTTCGAGCCTTTTCGTGTCAGCTTCCGAAGCAGACCAATTATCAAAGGGCTGTGTGCTTTTGGAATTCTCTGGTTCACGTTCCGTTTCTTTTTTCAGTTTGGTAAAGAACTCTTCGGCTAGCGTCCGATCTCGACTCGCCATCAGGCCTAGCACCTCGGAGCGAAGATCATGGCCACCGAGACGCCTCAGGGCAAGGACCATCGGCGGGGGATTGTCTTTAGTCTTGATCGTGACTTCCTCTGCGTCGCCTTTTTCAGCAGCCTCCCAAGCTCGCACGAATAGTGCTCGTGCGTTGACCTTATCCACATCCCACACAATAGCGGCACCACGGGCTAAAACCCGAGCACGGAGCGCTAAATCGCTGAAAGATGTAGCTTCTCTTGCTAAGGAAATAACTAGTGAAATGGCAAAGTCCCGCCGCTGCGATGCCGCTAAGTCGGCGTCGTTGAGTAGCGATCTTTCGCTGGCTTCTGAGTGAACTCGCTTCCCCTTGTTATTTTGCCCCAAAGTTTGGGACGAAAGCAGCGAAAGCAGCAAGAGGGAAACTGCTATTCCCTTCATCCTTTTGCCTGGCAACTCCTTGTCATCTGATGTTTAAGAAACAGTCAAGATACGAATGTCACACTATGTCACGATTTTAGAGGTTCGGTTTGCAAGAGGCATCGTCTGACTTCGTCCTCTGGACTGATGAGCCGCCAAGCAACCGCTACACACGCGATACCTTCCTTTTGCCTCCGAGTCTAAAGACGTGGACACTCCCGTCCTCAATGTAACGGTAGATGGTCCGCCGGTCGACTTCAAACATTCTGGCTGCGCTGGGGACCCGTAAGAATTGATGATCATCTCCGCAGACGGGACACCAGATTCTCTGGTTCGTGAAGACGGTGGGATGCACTCTTTGTAGCCTTGGTTATGAGGATCGATTCTTGAATCGATTCCGGTTGAGGCGATCTCTAGCGGAAACGCTCCACCTGAGGTCGCGGAAAAATACAGCCTAAGCGGCGAGGTTTAGGAAGTATGACATAGCTATTCTTAAGTAATCAATTCTAATTTGACGCCGGACAAGGAATATGACGAGGCGTTAGTGCAAGGCAATACTGCAGCGCTCGAACGCATATTCGGGACGAGTTCATTTACACATCTACCAGTGGCGAAGTGCTTAATAAGCGGCAGCAACTTGAACTTATCAGATCTGGAGCGATGAAGATCGCGTCCGGCGCGAGCGAAAATGTTCAAGTGCGTTCCTACGGCAACATTGTTTTGGTGTTTGGGAGCTTTATAGCGAAGGGGGAATTCAAGGGACAGGCGTTCGATTCAACCGAGCGTTACACCTCTGTTTGGTTGAAGCGAGGCGGGCGATGGCAGCTTATCGCCGAGCAAGGCACACTAGTCCGCGAATAATTGGGGGCAGTCGGAAGAAGATGGGTTTCATTGCAATGGATCGACGCAGGTTCCTCGTCGGGGCATTAACCCTTGCTGGAGCGGCCAGCTGGCCGAGGTCCGCGACCGCGCAGCGCGACAAGACAAAGTTGATCCTCCTCGGCACCGGAGGCGGACCTAGACCACGAAAGACACGCTCCGCGCCAGCGCAGGTCATACTCGTCAACGACACTGCGTACGTAGTCGATTGTGGCGACGGTGTCGCGCGCCAGCTCGTATTCGCCGGCGTGTCTCTGCCGAGGCTGCGACACATCTTCCTGACACACCATCACTCAGACCATAACGCCGACTATGGCAACCTGCTCTTGCTGGCGTGGACAGCCGGACTACGGACTCGCGTCGATGCGTGGGGACCACTTCCGCTCGAGAAGATGACCAGGCAATTTTTCGAGATGAACTCGTACGACATCACCACGCGCATCGCCGACGAGGGGCGGGTGCCGCTTGTGCCGCTGATTCACGTCCATGAGCTGACCCACGGCGGCCCGGTGATGAATGACGAGAACGTCAAGGTAACCGCCGCGCTGGTGCACCATCCACCCGTTATCCCTGCGTTCGCTTATCGATTCGATGCTCGCGATCGATCCATCGTCATTTCGGGCGACACCGCGCCGTCTGACAACCTAATCAAGCTCGCCCGGGAGGCGGACGTCCTGGTCCACGAAGCGCTCTACGTGCCGGCCGTCGATCGTCTGGTCGCCGGCGTCTCCAACGCGACGAGTCTGAAACAAAGCATCATGTCGCACCACACGTCGGCGGAGGATGCGGGTCGCGTGGCACAAGCCGCGAAGGTCAAGACGCTGGTCCTTTCGCACCTGGTCCCCGCCGAGGATCCAGTGGTAACCGACCAGATGTGGATCGACGCGGCCCGCGTACACTTCCGGGGCCGCGTGATCATCGGCAGGGATCTTCTCGAGATCTGAGAGGAGAAATGAACGTGGCAACGCAGGCTAACAAGCGCTTGCCGCGAACTCGGCATGAGCTTACGTTGCGCGGCAAGCCGCTCAAGCGCAGCGTTGGATCGCTTAGCGTAGCTTTCGGCGTGGCATAATGTACTGAGTGAATTTTGAAGTCATCGGCGAGATTAGTGATGTTGAGAGGATTGCTCGAGGTCCTTCCGTTCGGGAACGAGCGCGTTTGCGCAAACAGTTCGGCATTGGACGATGGCGGAAACTAAAAGGCATTGCCTCCGTCAGGCTCGCAAATGGTAGGATACAAACCGTGGAATTGCATTGGTATGAGGCTCATGGGATCGGCAAAAGGAAATTGAAGATAAAACGTTATTTGGATTGAGAATCATATGAAGCGGTCGAGAGCAGTTCGCAAGTTTGTCTTATGTATTCGCAATGAAGATTGTGAGGATCTCGAACCTCGCAAAGTCTACCTGGTGCTGCCCGACGAAAGGGCTGCAAAGGATGGATACATTCGAGTGGTTGATGAATCTGGAGAAGACTACCTTTATCCTCAAGATTATTTTCTGCCGATTGAGTTGCCTAAGGGCGCAGAAAAAGCCCTTTTGTCAGCGGCCTAAAATTCCATCCAATAAGCGCTCGCCGGTTAGCGGGTTTTATTCGCAGTTGTGTGGCCGAGTCACTGAAGCGTTCGGTGGCTTGACGCGACGGTGATGTAGTGTTGTGTAGTGGTGAGGTGATGATGATTCAACTCGGGCATGTCTGCGAACTTGTGCGCTATCCCGTCAAGTCCATGGCTGGTACCGCCACCGAGTCTGCCTATCTCGGATGGCACGGTCTGGATGGAGATCGCCGCTTCGCCTTCCGACGCTTGGGAGAAAACAACGGCTTCCCGTGGCTCTCGGCGAGTCGCGTCCCTGAACTCCTCTTGTACCACCCTTTCGGTCTCGACGAGTCTACCGGCGAGCCACTGCCAACTCACGTACGAACACCTGCCGGGACGGACATCGAACTGCGTAGCACCGAGCTCCAGAGTGAGATCGCCGAGCGTTTAGGTAGCCACGTAGAATTGATGAATCTCAAACACGGGATATTCGATGAAGGCTCGGTATCTGTGATTAGCCTGACGACGATTGGCGACATCAGTCGCGAAGCGGGAGTGGATCTCGATATCAGGCGATTCCGAGCCAACATTGTGCTAGAGACGCACGATATCGAGCCATTTCTGGAGGATAGGTGGGTCGGCGGCAGATTGGTGTTCGGCGATAGCGAGCCAAGGCCTGCTCTGATGATCACGCAGCGCGACGTGCGCTGTATGATGATCAACCTCGATCCGGATACGGCCAAACAAGACGCGCGGGTGCTGAAGACAGCGGTCCGGTTGAACCAGAACAACGCGGGTGTCTATGGAACGGTGGTGCAAACCGGAGGGATTCGCGTGGGCCAAACAGTCTGCCTTGAATAGGAGGTGAGAATGAGACAAGGCAGACACTCAAATTAGGAGCGGGCATGACGCAGGTAACTATTCTCCTAGCCACGGCGGTACTGCTGGTGCCCTCGATAGCAACTGCTCAGGCTACAGCCGGCAAACGCCCAAACATCATTTTCATCATGACCGACGATCACGCCGCCCACGCGATCGGCGCGTACGGCTCCCGCATAAATGTTACGCCGAACCTCGATCGCTTAGCGCGTGAAGGCGCACTTCTTACGAACGTCTTTGCGACCAATTCAATCTGCACGCCTAGTCGCGCGGCGATCTTGACCGGCCAGTACTCCCACCTCAACGGCGTCACCATGTTCAACCGGTTCGACAGTTCTCGGATGACGGTTGCGCGCCTGCTGCAGCAGGGAGGCTACTACACGGGCATGATCGGCAAATGGCACCTCGGCAGCGACCCCGTCGGCTTCGACCACTGGGAGATCCTTCCCGGACAAGGTGCGTACTTCAATCCCCTCCTCTATACCGCGACGAGCGAAAAGACCTACACGGGTCGTTACGTTACCGATGTCATCACTGACTTAGCGTTGGAGTTTCTTCAGAATCGTCCGCGGAACAAACCGTTCTTTCTGATGATGCACCACAAGGCTCCCCACCGCCCTTGGGAGCCCACGGACCGCCATGCCGCACATTTTGCCACGCAGCGAATTCCGGAACCGGTAACTTTCTGGGACTCGTACGTAACCCGCACCGACGCGTTGCACGAGAACGAGCAGCGAGTCGCAGCGGATCTAACAAACCGAGACCTTAAGCTGACGCCACCGTCCGGTCTGAATCCAGAACAACTCGCCAAGTGGAGGGCGATCAAGCCAGAGTCAGTGACGATCGTTCGCAACGGAAAAAACGAAGCTCTTACCGGTGAGGCGCTCGTCCGTTGGAAGTACCAGCGATATATGCGGGATTACCTCGCGACAGTCCAGTCCGTCGACGACAGCGTGGGCCGTGTGCTCGCATTTCTCGATAAGTATGGCCTCGCTCGCAACACCATCGTTATCTATTCGAGTGATCAAGGATTCTTCCTGGGTGATCACGGGCTCTTCGACAAGCGTTTCATGTATGAGGAGTCGATCCGCATGCCCTTCCTCGTTCGGTGGCCAGCCGTCATCAAGGTGGGAACGAGAAGTGATGCGATGGCGCTGAACATTGACTTCGCGCCGACATTCCTCGATGCCGCACATCTGCCAATGCCCGGGGACATGCAGGGACGCAGTCTGTTGCCTATTTTTCGAGGTCGCATTCCGCCCGACTGGCGCAGCGCCATGTACTATCGCTACTATCACGACCCCGGCGACCACAACACACGTGCGCATTACGGTATTCGCACGCGCACATACAAGCTGATTTACTTCTGGAAAAAGGATCAGTGGGAACTGTTCGATCTCGTGAACGATCCTTATGAGCTCCACAACCTTTACGGCGAACCCGGTCTTGAGGCGTTGACTGCGCAGCTGAAACAACAGTTGACTCAACTGAAGCGAGACCTGCGTGATGACGATCAGTTGGCGAATGAACAGCTACCAAACGGCGTCGACGGTTCCGCTGCTCGATTGCGCGGCAAGTAAGGTTAATAAGCTAATCTAATGCGTTGTTTCTATCACAATACCGTCGAAGCCGTTGGCATCTGCAAGAATTGTTACCGAGCTGTCTGTCGGGATTGCGCGACAGAATGTACAAATGGCATTGCCTGTAAGAACCGCTGTGAAGCTGAGGTGGAAGCGGTAAACGACATAATAAATAGAGGCAAGACTTCCTATCAGAAAACGAGTGCTGCCTATTCCCGAAATGCGCTGATTTACTTTCTGTTCGCCACGGGGTTTGGGGTGTGGGGAGCAATAGAGATAACACGCGCACCAATGTTAGGTAGTGTGATGCTACTGGTGACCGTTGTTTTCATAATTGGAGCAGTCCTCAACTATTCAACCAGTAGAAAGTTCCTGCAGTCGGGAACGGAGCGGCGCAACCCGCCATAAGCAGGGTTCGTTTCGGACCTTAATAATCAAAAGCGATAAAATGAAACAATCAATCGTGCATGTAGCACTAGTCGTCAAAGATTATGATGAAGCAATCGCGTTTTATACAAAGAGGCTGCGCTTCACATTGATTGAAGATACTTATCAGCCGGAGCAAGACAAGCGCTGGGTAGTGGTCTCTCCTCCGGGATCAGTTGGAACCACATTGTTACTGGCCAGAGCTTCAAACCCTGAACAGGAGCCTTTTATTGGCAATCAGTCTGGGGGGAGAGTATTTCTATTTCTCAACACGGATGATTTTTGGAGAGACTACAATGAGATGGTTTCAAATGGGATCAAGTTTGTGAGAGAGCCTCAGCAGGCGACTTACGGTATGGTGGCTGTCTTTGAAGACTTGTATGGAAATCGATGGGATCTACTAGAGCTCAATGACAAGAAACTAAAGGAAGAGTGATGAACCTCAATATTTTTAGCAAGGCTGCCTTGATGTGCACGCTACTATTTGTGTCACTCAGTATTCAGGCCCAACAGACGGCCTGGCCACAATTTCGCGGGCCGGAATCAAACCCGGTTGGCACCCATGCGCGGTTAGCTGAACGTTGGTCTAAGACCGAGAACGTGGAATGGTCGCAAGAAATCCCTGGGCGCGGATGGTCCTCACCTATCGTGACTGGCGATAGAGTGTATGTGACCACGGTAACGACTGACGGCAAATCGAAACCACCACAGACCGGAACTGAATACAGCAACGAGTACGTCGCGGAACTACAAAAACAAGGGCTCCCGATGCCGGAGGTGATTAAACGAGTTACGGAGCGCGACATCGAGCTGCCGAATGAGGTGATGCTCCACTACCTTCTTTATTGCTTGAACCTGAAGAGCGGCAAGGTCGAGTGGAGTAAGGAGTTCCACAACGGCCGACCGCCCGGTGGACGCCACCGCAAAAACAGCTTTGCTTCAGAGAGCCCTGTCACCGATGGACGGCACGTTTATGTGTATATAGCGAATCTTGGGCTATGGGCATTTGACATGAAGGGCAAGCTGGCCTGGACAACTCCGCTCGAAGCGAATCCGATGTACCTCGACTTCGGAACAGGGAGTTCGCCGGCGCTGGCCGGGAATCTGCTGGTGATCGTCAGCGACAACGAAAAGCAACAGTACATCGCCGCGTTTGACAAACAAACAGGTAAGCAAGCCTGGCGCACGAATCGGGACCTTGGCGGCAAAGGACAACCAGTGCTGCGGTCGGGATGGGCCACACCATTTGTTTGGCGGCACGCTTTGCGTACAGAGATCGTTACCATTGGACCAGGGGAGTCTGTTAGTTACGACCTGACGGGAAAAGAGCTGTGGCGTTTGTCTGGAATGGCCTTGAACCCTATTCCAACGCCCTTTGCTTATGACGGATTACTCTATATTAATGGCGGACGAGGACGTCCATTGTTCGCGCTTAAACCAGGCGCTGCGGGAGACATTTCTCTAGGAAAGGATCAGACAGCAAATGAGTATGTTGTCTGGTCGCAAGCGCGAGCTGGAACATATCTGCCGTCGGCCCTCGCTTATGAAGGAGCTGTGTATACACTGACTGAGACCGGCATCCTCACTCGCTTTGACGCCAAGACTGGAAAACAAACTTACAAAACCAGGATTGATCCGGCAGCAACGGCTTTTACGACGTCGCCATGGGCGTCTAACGGCAAGCTGTTCTGCCTGAGTGAGGAAGGACAAACGTTCGTGGTCGGAACGGGCGAGGAGTTCCGATTATTCCACGTGAATGACCTTGACGACATGGCCCAGGCATCGCCAGCATTAGTGGGTGACCGCTTGTTGATACGAACAGAGCATCGGCTTTACTCGTTCCGACAGAAAAGCTAGCGCACGAAGGTCGACTGAGAATAGTTAAGAGGATTCAGAGTACTCGAGGGTGGGCGCTACAGTGCGCACCTAAACAAGTAAACTTGGAAAGGCATCAGAGAGGTGTCATGCCTTTCACGAGAAATGCGAAAACTATCAGAATCTAACACGCTTAGCGTACTTAGATGACGTTCTTTCGTCTAATAACTAGTTAGCTGGCGCTGAAGCTAGGAGGTTAAATCATGAAGACCGTATTTCGCCTCAAGTGGACCGCGGCAAACGCGCTCGGGCTCGGGGTGGCTTTCGTCGCCTACCTGCAGATCGGCATGTTGGCCAAGTACGGGCTCGACTTCGAGCGGTACTGGCAGTGGCAGGAGCAGGCGGTCGGGCACAGTATTGTCTACTATGCCGGCATCCTGCTCTCGCTCTCCATGGCGGGCGCCATCCTCGGTGCGTCCCAGGCCCTGGTCCTTCGCTCCCACCGCCTGCGGGTCATTTCCTGGGTGCTCGCAACCGCCCTGGGATTCGCCCTCCTCGCGGCCGTTTTCTGGCCACTCATGGCCAATGGAGTGCTGGGTATCATCCCGGGCCCCGTGGAGCCAATCCTCTTCACGGTCGGGGGCTGCATTTTGGCCGGGATCTGCCAATATCTGGTGCTGCGCCGACAGGGGATTGCCGCTTCCCGGTGGCTGTTGGTTTGGGTCGTAGGCGTCATCGGGGGCCTCGCGCTCACTGCCGCCTTCTTCATGTCTATCGAGGGACTCGGGGTTTCCTTGGGGTGGCTCCTTGACGTCTTCTTCAGCGGTTTCTGGGTGGCCGGCGTGGCGGCGCTCGTCAGTGGAAGCACCCTATTCAGCGCCCTTTTGTCCGCGCGGCCCGAGCCGGCGCTTAGCGACACACCAGTCGCTGAAGGTACGCGATGATTGGGACATGAGGAGGTACGATCCGCGCCAGCTAACACTTCGCTGCAGCGGACGGTCCGCTGCGCGGCCCGCCGCTGAGCTCAAACGTTGGGCGTTCTGTCGCAAAATAATGAAGCTAGCCACGTTCATACTGATGTCCTTGCTAATCGGCTCGGCATTCGTCGGTGCTTCTAGCGGGCAGAAGCCTGATCCATTTGCGAACGTGCCCGCGTCTCAGCGGGATCGACTGAAATCGCGTTTGACCGAATTCGTCGACTATCATCGAACAAAGCAGTGGGAGAGAGTCTATGATTTGCTCGCTGAACGGAGCAAACAGGCTGTAGAAGGAGGCTTACCCAAGGATCTTTTCCTTAAAAAGAAACTCTACTCTGAGGCGAAGAAATTCACCCCAACATCTATCCAGAAAATGGATGATGACTGGTGGATGATTTGGGGTTGTGCGACTTATCAACGCGGCGGCGCCATGGAATCTGCATTGGAAGCCTATTTCCAGGATGGTAATTGGTTCTTCTCGGATATATGGAGTTCGCCTCCCTGTATTGATTGCACACCTCGCAGTTGTAAGCATTAATGTATGGCGAACGCCCAACGTATTAAGAATTAGTGTGGCGCGCTGTGCGAATGAGAGTACTGAGAGAAGAGGAAGCCGCCACACAATTCTGTGTTGAACTAAGCCGGTTTAGAGACTACTTGGAGTTTGCGTAGTCAACTTGAGGAGAGGAGAAGTGCGTGAAGCTTGGCGGTCTGGAAGAGAATGAGTGAGGAGGCGAGGGAAGTCGCAGCTGAAGGAGAGGAAGCCAGCCACAGAGGCTGGTTTTTTTGCGTTCACAGACAGAGTTCGGCAGTGACGGCGAGAGCAGTTTGCCGCCGAGGCGGGCAGGATCGAGGAAAGAGCCTTAGGCAGCGGCCAGAGTTTCATGGGGCACGACCTCTGGGAGGGAGTGGCGCGAGCAGCGTGAGTGGCCCGCCGCAGTGCGGACAAGTTAGCACCGTCAGCGGCTCGGAGGTTTTTACAGCAGCTGACTTTAGTTTGCTGGTGGTGAGAGAGAGCAGTTGTCTGGCCTTCTGTAGCAGTTGCCGATGGGCCGGGCTGAGCAGGCCGTAATAACGGACCTTGATGAACCTATTTGGGGAGCACGTGTTGGAGGAAGCGACGAATGAACTCTTCGGCAGTGATGGTGCAAGGCTGGAGTTGGTCAGTGGCCGACTCTTTGTAAGTGAAAGTGACCGTGCCCTGCGCCAATGAACGGAGGCGGTGGTTACTGAGAGCGACGCGAAAGATGTAAGGGGCGAGATATTTGAAGGCTTGCTCGCCGGAGCCCACCGCTTCGGTATGCACCACCCAGTCTTTCTGCCAGACTCGGGCCTCGACCAGGGCAAACAGTCCAGTCTTTTTCAGCTGATCACGAAACTTGGCACGGAAGATCCTGGAGAGTGCTTTGACGGGCACGAGAAAGTCTTTCCGGGCAGCACGCCAGCGGCCGTCAGCAGTCAGGCCACCACCGGTGACGAGGTAATGAACGTGGGGATGATAGAGCAACTGTCTGGTCCAGGTGTGAAGTACGCCGACCATACCGAGGCGAGCACCGACGAAGCGCGGGTCCTGGGCCAGTTGCAGTAAGGCCGCGGCAGAGGCACGAAAGAGCAGGTTGTAGATCGTCTTCTGCTGGCTGCGGGCCAGGGCGCGCAACTCGGCGGGCAGGGTGAAGGTGACGAGGAAGTGAGGAGTGGCCAGCAGCAGCTGCTTTTGCTGCTGGAGCCATTCATGGGCCTGCTCGTTCTGGCACTTGGGGCAGTGGCGGTTCTTGCAGGAGTGATAGCTGTAACGTTGTTCGTCGCAGTGGGCGCAATAATAGAGTTGGCCGCCGCGGGTGGCGGTGCGACAGGTTTCGATGTCCTGCATGGTCCGCAGATGTGAGGGCAGCATCCGGTCGTTGAACTTGGCTCGATACGCAGGCCCATGCAGCCCAAAGATCTCGGCCACTTCCAGCATCAGCGGCTCAGAGATCGCTCATGAGCTGGTTGATGGCCGCGGCACCGAGTTGTTCGGCTTTCGCGGTCAGGTGCGTATAGACGCTGGTGGTGGCCGGCGAAGAATGCCCGAGCCACTCCTGAATCAGCCGCAGGTTAACGCCAGCTTCCAACAGATGCGTGGCCCAGGAGTGGCGCAGCGTGTGCACCGAAGCGCGTTTGTGGTTGCCGCTCTCTTTCAACGCCACGTGGAAAGCGTCCTGCACGCTGCTCTTGGACATCGGCTCGGTAGCGCGCGCCAAGTCGATATGGTTACGGCCTGCTGCGGGAAACAGCAGTACCGGATTGTGATGCTCTTTCCAATACTGGCGCAGCAACTGCAGGGTTCGTTCCGGCAGCGGGACATAACGGTCTTTGGCGCCCTTGCCGTGGCGCACGTGAATCATCAGGCGCGCGCTGTCAATGTCGGCGACTTGCAGATGGGTACCTTCCTGGAGCCGCAAGCCGCAGGAGTAGATGGTGCTGAGACAAACCTCGTAGCGCGGCAGTCTTACGCGCTCGAGAATCTGGCGCACTTCCGCACGGCTGAGGATGACCGGCAGTTTCTTTTCCGGCGCTGGACGCACCAGGTTGAAGATGGTCCATTCTTTTTCCAGCGTGCGCTCGAAGAAGAACTTGATGCCACAGATGGCGATGGTCGCAGTGTTGCGTGAGTAATGCTTGACGTTCTTGAGATAAAGGAAGTACTGACGCAGCTCTTCTTCGCTGATCAAGTCCGGTGACTTGTGATAGTGTTCCGCCAGTTGGCGCACGGCCCGCACGTAATTCTCTTGCGTGCGTTCGGCCAAGCCTCTAAGCTGGAGACACTCGATCATTCTCTGACGCAGTTCAGTCATGGTTACACCTCCCGATAGAAATTGAATCTTTCATCAGGAAGTGTAGAGCAGGCAGTCTTGCGATTGAGGATGATCGGGTTACTACCAGGGTTGCTCTCGGCTGCGCGCAGCGCTTAGTTCAACAAGCGCTTGCAGCGGACTCGCCGGTGAGTAGCCTTTATTCGTAGTTGCGTGGGCGAGTCGCTCAAGCGCAGCGTTATGCTGATCCTTTTTTACACCAAGTTTGTTTAAGGCTGGTGGCCTACATGAAAGTTTGTTCGCTAATACTAATATTCTTGGCTTTTGGTTTTGATACTGTCCTTCCACTTGCAGGTGATTCCGAAAAACTGGAGGGGGTCAGTGATTACACTTGGAGAAAGTGCACTGGCAAAGATGAGGAGTTTTCTGTGCTTATGCCGGGCGAGCCATCGCTGTACCTAGGCGTCATCACAAACAAGGGCAAGCGTTCATTTGAGCGAATCTACAGTACGTATGCTAACGGCTCAGTTTACCTAGTCGTCTCTTACGATGTGACCTCCATCAAGGGCACGCTGGAGAACTTTAAGGCACATCATCTTTATGACGGTGATATTACTTATGAGCGTGATATTAGTGTTTCCGGCTTCTCCGGCAAAGAGTACAAACTGAAGTTCAATAAGATTGGTGGGGTTGTTCAGATTTGGGTGACAAAAAAACATGGCTATGCAGTAGCAGTGATTCAGGCGATCGAGCAGTCAGAGCTAAAAGACTTTTTCCTTTCATCCTTTTTATTAACACCCAACAGCGATGAGTCAAAAGTCGCCCCTGCTCAGACTCAACCTCCTGCGGTAAATCAAGTTTTTCGCAAGACCGATCAGGACCAATCGCCTACAACGGTCAAATTAGTGGATCGCAAACAAGTCATTATTTCAAAGCCCGAGCCTTGGTATACGGAGGATGCGAGGCAGGCGGGCATCACTGGAACAGTCGTTTTGCGAGTAGTGTTATCTTCGACGGGTGAAGTAACAAACATACGGGTAGATAGAGGACTGCCAAAGGGATTGACAGAAAATGCAATCGAAGCGGCTCGACATCTCAGATTCATTCCAGGAGTCAAGGACGATCGCTTTGTCTCCTATTGGGTTCACCTAGAATACAACTTCAGTCTGTATTGAGGTTCAGATTCAGTTCAACAAGCGCTTGGAGCGGACTCGCCTGTAAGCGGCCTTTATTCGTAGTTGCGTGGGCGAGCCGCTCAAGCGCATCAGCGTTGGCCGATCACGCGTTGGATTTAACGAAGACTTCCTCATGAAACTTCAAATCGATACTGAAGACGCTGATCTTTTCGATGGTTTTGGAAATGGTTCTCTCCATCTTTATCTGGTTCAAGATCCTAGAAACTGGCGTGGTGAAGACCGGTACGACGCTTTCTATTTGTAGTTGGATTTCCATTTTAGAGATTGGGAGGCTCTCTTTATTGGGATCTTAAAGGTTCCAGATTGCGACCGCTATGTTGAAGGTGATGACATCAATGAACTTCATGAACGTAATCGGAAGAAGTTCGACAAGTCGATCCCCGATTGTCCAATGCTCTCACGACTATTTGATATGTATGAAGATTATGAATTCAGCCCGGAGGAGCTCCCGAAGCTCCGAGAAGAATGTGAAATGTTGAAATCTAGGGCCACAAATGCTGAAGGGCTTAAGGCTCTGCGCAAGTTAATCCTGGCCGCTGATGAAGGCTCTCAGCGAGGATTCCACTTAATGTTCGTATGTGACTAGGCCGGATCCAACAAGCGCCTGGAGCGGACTCGCCATGAGCGGGCCTCTTTGCTAAGTTGCGTTGCAGAAATCGCGGAGGCAGGACAACTAACGATCAATGCAGGCCATCCTAACCGCAATGCCTGCCGCTCGCCGACTTATTGAGAAAATTGTTTCTTACGACTTAGATGGAGGAAAGTCAGATGCAAAAGACGCAATGGTTCGCAGCTGGCCTCATTCTGGCCTGCATTTCTTCTGTCCTTGCCGCGCCAACAGTCGACATCAAGACTTCTGAACGGCAGAACGAGAAAGTCTACAAATCCACCGAAGTTTCCCGAAAAGTTACGCTTACTGCTAAACCGGAAGCTGAGTACACAGAAGACGCGAGGGAGAATAAGATTGAGGGCAACGTCATTCTCCACATGGTTCTTCGGTCTAATGGAGAAGTTAGTGATATCGCGGTGTTGAAGGGATTGCCTCATGGTCTGAACGACAAAGCCATCGAAGCGGCGCGGAACATCAAATTTGAGCCGGCAATAAAGGATGGACATCCTGTGTCTCAGTATCTCAGAGTTGAATACGTCTTCACTCTCTAGAATCAGGAGCGTGATTGGACACAGTCAATATCCTGAACTGTCGCTCATTTTGAATCCATAGGTCGATCGCCGGTATCAACGCTGCAATCCTATAAGCGCTTGGAGCGGACTCGCCGGTGAGTAGCCTTTATTCGTAGTAGCGTGGGCGAGCCGCTCAAGCGCACGGTTCGGCGTCTTTGCTTCACTATTGTTGAACGACAGTGCGCACAGACCAGATACACCAAGCAAGCATGTGGGGGTACGCCGCAGCGTTCTGGGCTTTGATCTTCGGCGTCTTCCACCTGATCTGGGCAGCCGGGTGGTATCCGCTGTTGGATGCCGAGGGGGCGCGCATTGCATTCGCGACTTCGTGGAAATGGACTTTCGATGTGGTGGTAGCCGCCATGTGTGTCATCGCGGTACCGGTGGCTCTGGCTCCTGTGATGTCATGGGGCCAGCGTGCGCCGCGGCGTCTCATCTACACGCTTGCATGTATTGGCACGACGCTTCTGTTGCTCCGATTGGCAGCGGCTCTGGTTCAGACGTGCTATCTGCTCGCGGCAGGCCGGTTTCGTTTCGCCATCATCGGAATCTGGGATTGGTGGTTTCTCGTCGGTACCATTTTGTTCACGTTGAGCACGTGGCGTTCCAGGCACTGGCGTAATAATCGCCGCACCTAACTAAAAGAATGCTGATAAAGAGTTGAGGCAGTTAGAGGAGAATAGCGAAAAGCAAACGAGAATCATTAAAACATTACAAAGGGATAATCGACGACGCCGAACAAGCGCTTGGAGCGGCCTCGCCATGAGCGGGCTTCTTCGTTGAGTTGCGTGGGCGAGCCGCTCAAGCACATCTATAAAGCGAGTCAAGTGAAAAAAGAGAATAGTTCTCCCAGGGGTGCCGCATGGTTTTGTTTTTCTACCTCACCGCACCCAGTAGTGTGTTTCAATACAACTACCTGACCTACGCGCTTGGCCGGACAAGCCGACAGCCCACTGCCGCATTACTCCGTCTCTGCTTTCTGACCGCGACGGAGAAACTCGACATAATCAATCTCTGCTCGGCCCATGATGAAACATCTGATTAGCAGCTCCAACAACAGGTCGGCGTCGCGCTGATCGTTCTTCTGCCGACGTCGCGCCAACCTCCGGATCTCAGCTGTATCACCCACCAGTAGTTAGTGCCCCAACTGTTCCAGCAGTTCCTCGAACCAGTTTGTCTAACCACAGGGGTTGTTGTCGCGCGTGAATGTCTACTCCGATATATAATGTCATCGCGGGTGCCTCCTTTTGCGATTACACACCCGGGAGTTTAACTGCTTCCGGTTCGCGGGCGCCCGCTTTATAGCATCAGCGTTGGGCGGACATCGAAGGGTGTCATCCTCAGGAGGGTAGAATGCTTCGTCGCGCCTTTTTGCGACTCGCAGGCTGCGTCGGTTTGGGCGTAGGCAGCACAGGGGCGGTAGTGCCGCCGCCTTCACGCAGCCCCGAAAGCGCGACCCGAGCTCGCACTCCGCCTGACCCGCAGCGCGCACAGCCCACCGCGCCGAGCGCGCCGACATTGAAGCAGAGCGCGCAGGGCTTGAAGCAGGTTTCCTGGTTCGATTGTCCCGGTGGGGGACAGGTCTCGGTCGATGGCACTATCGCCTACATCGGGCACATGAACGCGCCGCACGGAACGAGCATCGTGGACGTCAGCGATCCGGCCCGGCCACGACTGCTTGCATCGCTCGAGGTGTCTGGGCAGATCCATTCCCACAAGGTGCGCGTCGCCAACGGCCTGATGCTTGTGAACCACGAGGCGCAGCCTGCCGACCAACCGCCGAGGGGCGCGCGCGGGGGGCTAGCGATCTATGACGTATCCCAACCGGGCCGGCCACGCTCGATAGGCTTTTGGCAGTGCGGCGGCGCGGGTGTGCATCGGTTCACCTTCGACGGGCGCTATGCCTACATCTCTCCTGAGATGGATGGCTACATCGGCAACATCGTGATGATCCTCGACCTTCAGGACCCAAGCCACCCGAAGGAGATTGGACGCTGGTGGATGCCCGGGCAGAAGGAAAACGAGAGACGGCAGCGGCGGTGGACCGGGCGCCAGTACCGCTGCCATCATCCCATCCGTCTGGGCAATCGCTTGTACGTGAGCTACTGGCACGGGGGTTTCGTCATCCTCGACATCGAAGACATGACGCGCCCCCGATTCATCTCGGGCCTCGACTGGAGCCCGCCCTACGCTTCGCCGACGCATACCGTTCTGCCCTTGCCGTTTCCGCTGCGCGGACGGCGCTTCATGCTTGCGGCGGATGAAGACGTGCAGAAGACCTCGCGTGCAGCGCCGGCATTCCTGTGGTTGGTCGACATCACAGAAGAGCGGCATCCAGTTCCGATATCCACATTCCAGGTGCCAGGCGTGACCGGAGAGCCGCAGCCCGAGTTCACCGGCTGCCATCAACCTTGCGAGCGGATCACCGGCCCCGAGATCCCTGTGGCTTGGTTCACGTACGGCCTCCGCATCGTCGACGTTGCCAATCCCCACGCCCCGCGCGAGATCGCCCATTTCGTGCCGGAGCCACCGACTGGTCAAGCTCGCGTGTTGAGCAACGACGTGGATGTTGACAATCGTGGCCTTATCTACGTGATTGACCGGGACCGAGGACTGCACATCTTGGAGCGAGCCTAAGCTCGGTGGCTCCCTCGTGCTGACGACCATCGCGCCAACCGGTGGACGGTTCGGTTGTACAGATGTACTACAATCCACAAGATGATATCGTCTATCGTGCAGATGACGCGGTAGAAGCTACGCGGAGTGATTTGAGTTCAATCTGACCGTGCCGCCGAACAAGCGCTTTGTGCGGACTCGCCATGAGCGGGCTTCTTTGTTAAGTTGCATGGGCGAGCCGCTCAAGCGCAGCGTTATATGGAGCGGCTTCCCGAGTAATGCGAAAAAACCTATCATCCTCACCGTGAAAGTTAAGGAAGTCATCAAACTCCTCGAACAACATGGATGGTATCTAGCGAGAACGAAGGGCAGTCATCGCCAGTTCAAGCATCCCGTGAAGGCTGGGGCTGTTACCGTTGCGGGTAAGGAAAGGCTTGACGTACCACGTGGCACCTTGAATAGTATTCTGAAGCAAGCTGGCTTGAAGGATCGAGAGGACCAAGAATGAGATACGCAGTTATTGTCGAAGAAGGTGAAAGCAGTTTTGGCGCACATGTGCCAGATTTGCCTGGATGCGTTGCAGTTGCAGATTCAAAATCAGAAGTGTTGAAGCTAATTCAGGAAGCCATCGAATTTCATTTGGAGGGATTGCGGCAAGATGGCCAACCTATTCCTCCAGCGTCTTCAAGCATCGAGTATGTAGACGTACGCGCCGCATAAAATGAGCGCTTGGAGCGGACTCGCCATGAGCGGGCTTCTTTGTTAAGTTGCGTGCGCGAGCCGCTGAAGCGCAGCGTTATGCGGCTAATCTAGATCTCTAGTAAGCTCCTCACAATGGACTTTGAAATCGTCAGCGAGATAACGGCAATTGAAACGATTGCTAGTGGCAAAGGAGTTCGCCACCGCAATCGTCTTCGAAAACTCTATGGTGGCAGCCGTTGGCGAAAGTTGAAGGGAGTTGCTCAAGTACGGCTCTTGAATGGTAGGATACGAAGGGCCGAGATTCATTGGTATGAAGCACACGGAGTTGGCAGGCGAGAATTCAAATTAAAGTTACCGTTCTTAGATAAGCGATGAAAAAGAGGGAACCAGTTCATTTTGCAGTCTGTCTGGATAATGAAGGCTATCGAGCCTCATTAGAGGTTGGAAAGCTTTACCGTTTCGTCCCGGATGACGAGGCTGAAGCCGAAGGTTTGCTTCGAGTTGTTGACGAGAGCGGTGAAGATTATGCTTTTGAAGCAAAACGTTTCCATGAAATCACGGTCCCGCCTGTGGTAGAGAAGGCGCTCTTAGAGGCAAATCGTTCTTAATCGGCCGCCGCCGAACGAATTAAAGGTTGTCGCGCGAGTCTGCGAGCCGCACAAAATCCGGGGTTGAACTAAAGCCGCCGGTGAGTAGCGCGGCTGTTTGGTAAAAGAAGAGGAGTTTTGCGATTAGCTGAGAAGAAAGTTCGGCAGATGGCAGCACGTTTTGGCGCGGTGAGTGAGTTAGTTGGACCAGAATAGCAATTCTTGTTAGCGGCCGGCGGAGTTCGATTTCCTCACAAAAGCGAATAGCAGACAGAGAAGTAACGAGCGACGACGTTAAGCAGGCGAGCGCGGGCGGAGCTGTGTCAGGCTGAGTACGCAGTACGGAGGTCAGCGTCATGGCGGACCTTTCTTTGAAGCGGTCGTTGCCGTGGTGGTTGAGGCGGTCGTTGGCGCGGCAAGACGGTGAGTACTCGCAGTTGGCCCAACTGACAAAAGGACCTGCCGCGCGCAGTGCTCACACTGTTTCAAATGGCCGCCAAAGTAAGCGGTGCGACACGCCGCAATATCCTGCAGGGCCCGTAACTGACTGGGCAACAGGCGGTGCGTGGCACGATAGACCGCACTATGGAGGCTGTTCCATCTGGTTAAAAGGGCCTTCAGTCAATTACCACCAGTCACGGCTTTTACGATTAGTTACTAATTTTCAACAGGTTGCAGCCGCTTCGGATTACAACTGTTATCAACCATTTGCGTCCTAGTTCCGGGTAATCACGTCACAAATTTGCCACAACAAAACTGCGCCGTCCTTTGACGCGACGCTGATGTGTGTTCATCACCCTACGCGAGAAAGTAGCGGTGACGAAAGGCTATCGTCGTAAGACAAATAGAAGAACGATCGCGGCCGCCACGATCACTGCGAGTATGAATCCGCCCAGGACGACCTTGTCAATCATTCGCTCCCCATCGAGATTCAGCGCGCAGGTGGTGCAGCCGCGCGAATTCGGATCGATTATATTGCCGCAGTCGCGGCAAGGGATAAGGTTCATAAGGTCAACCTCAATGCTGGTCCCTCGGAACATTACTCAAGATCAAAACCTATGCAATAATAAATCGAAGCCGTTCCATTGTCGCCTAATTCTGAGATCTTTACTTTTGCATGAGCGAACCCCAGCGAACCCCCGTGAGTCAATCCCCGAACTTTAGCGCGTGGGTGGACTTGCATGGAGATTACCTTTACAAGTACGCAATATTTCGTTTGCGTGACGGCTCAGCGGCCGAAGACTGCGTGCAGGAGACTTTCCTGGCTGCATTGAAGGCTTATCGCGGGTTCGAAGGCCGAGGATCCGAGCGCACCTGGCTGGTGGGGATTCTTAAACACAAGGTCACGGATCATTTCCGTCGAGTCACCCGCGAAGCGCCGATTGGGGAGACTGAGGGCGAAGAGTTCGAGCATAATGAATTCTTTGCCAGAACCGATGAGTGGAACAATCATTGGAGCAACGCCTATGCGCCAACTGATTGGCATGCGACCCCGGCGGAATTGATCGAGCGTAGTGATTTTTGGAAAGTGTTGAACGATTGCCTTTCTCCCCTGCCCGAGCGTACGGCCAGCGCTTTTACTCTTCGTGAAGTTGATGGCCTAACTAGTGAACAGATTTGCGAGGCTTTGAACATCACGGTGAACAACCTTTGGGTGATGCTCCATCGGGCTCGACTCCACTTGCGCAACTGTCTCGAGATTAACTGGTTCACCAAAGAAACAACGGACTGAGAATGGCGTTAAAAGCCTACGACAAACTCAAACATGCGATTAGATGGTGGTTGCTCCGTCGTCTGCCCACTTGCAAGCAGACAGTGAAGGTCATTTCGGAATCTATGGAGCGAAGACTCTCAGTTTGGGAGCGCATCACCGTTAAACTTCATCTTTGGATCTGTCTCTGGTGCGTTTGGTATCTCGAGCACTTGCAGCTAATGAGGGAGACGATTCGTACCAAGGCTGCTCAAGAACCAAACCTTGAGTCCTCATCTCTTTCCCCGCTTTCACCTGAAGCGCGTGAGCGCATCAAATTGAGCCTCACCCAACCCAACGACTAAAAAACCGCCCACTCTTCGTAAGGTTTTCCTCATTCGTCCGACAAACTCCCTGCTAGGGCAGAGTTCGCCTTGAGTTGGGTTGTTCGGACATGGATAAGAAACCTTCAAACGCAAACGCACACGATCACTCGCACGGCGTGAATCGGTTTGCGGTCATTCCGACCGCAGATCGGCTCAACGCCGATCCCAGGTTTACGGGTCGAGGCGTCACTATCGCCTTCCTTGATTCTGGATTCCAGCGGCACCCCGATCTGGTCGAACCTAACAACCGCGTCGTGGCTTTTCACGACATCAACGGTGAAGAGACAGAAACTGATCGTGAGCGACTGGTTCAGCCATGGCATTGGCATGGCACCCAAACTACGGTAGCTGCGGCAGGTAATGGTCACCTCTGCGATGGGAAATACCGTGGCCTTGCTTCGGACGCGCGACTCGTGCTGGTGAAAGTCAGTAAAACCGGACGGATCAGTGAAGAGAACATCGCGCGCGGACTCCGCTGGGTTATCAAAAACCGCGAACGTTTCAACATTCGCATACTGAACATTTCGCTCGGCGGTGACGAGGACGTTTCCTGTTCCCAAAGCACAATCGATCAACTTGCGGAAGAAGCCATTCGGCAAGGTATCGTCGTTGTTGTCGCGGCAGGAAATACAACTGATCACGCTCCAATTCCCCCGGCGAACTCACCATCTGTAATCACGGTGGGTGGTTATGACGACGGCAATAACCCAGGACAAAACGATCTCGGCCTCTATCACTCGAGTTTTGGGGTGACTGCAGGCGGCACGGTCAAGCCCGAATTAATTGCGCCGGCAATGTGGATAGCGGCGCCCATTCTTCCCAACACCTCAGTGTACGAACGGGCTGAAGCCTTATCGAAGTTAGCGGCCGCGCCGGACTACCAATTGCGAAGTCTTGCACGTGAACTTGAAGAAACGGCTGAACTCCCTGAACCGATAGCAGTCGGAGATGTCACAGCAATCCGCAATTTTGTCGAATCGACTTTGGAAAGGGAGAAGATCGTTGCAACCCACTATCAACACGTCGATGGCACATCTTTCGCGGCGCCGATTATCAGTTCGATTGTGGCTCAGATGCTTGAAGCGAACCCTAAATTAACGCCGGGCGCCGTTAAGAACATCTTGATTTCAACAGCAGACCGCATAACAACAGCGCCAGCTATCCGTCAGGGGTTTGGCGTGGTAAATGCCCGTCGCGCAGTTGAATTGGCCCTACGCGAAGAGCACGAACTTAAGACTGTCGGTTGCAGTCCGCCGCGAGTTGAGAATGGCCGACTTGTTTTTCTTTTTCACGACGACGCGGCGAATAGCGTTTCGCTGGTTGGCGACTTCAACAGTTGGAACACGGCGTTAACGCCGCTTCGCAAGGACGAATCTGGACTGTGGTTAGCGGAAGTTGAAGCGCCTAAGGCAGGAAATTATCAATACAAATTTATCGTGGATGGTAGCCGGTGGCTTGAAGATCCGAGTAACGGAATGAAAGTGCCCGACAACTATGGAGGACTGAACTCAGTCCTTACGATTGATTGAAGAGGCACATTTGGAAATCTATACGATCACGAGAAAAGCGGCCAGACGATGGCTCTTGCGCACGCTGCAACCCTGCCAGGTAATTGTTCCGGTCATGTCCGAATCACTCGAACGGCGGCTCGGTGTAGTTGAACGGACAAAACTGCGGTTACACCTGCTGGTGTGCGCGTGGTGTGCGCGATACCTCAAACAGATCAAGTTGCTTAGACAAGCTATTAGCCAACGTGAGTTCACCAGCGCAGACGATAACGCCAGCCCTCTCAAACTCAGTGACGAAGCTCGTCAACGCATTTTCCGAATCACTTCGTAAGTCCATGTAAGGAATCGCGGTTCGCCCCGACTAATGGTTGAACGAGGAAGTTAGTTGAAGCGAGAACAAAAACAATGCGACGAAGGTTAAGAATTAAGAAGAGGCTCCAGCGCAGGCGATTACGAATGCTGCGGACCAACGCGAAACAATGGCCAGTCTCAAGCGAGTTCGGTGGAAACGCCTTCGAGCAAATGAGCGCAAGTCCTGCCGACTTATTTTAAGCAGACGGCGCATCATCGCATCAACAGTTAGCGAGGTTCGCGCGAGTCGCGCGATAAGGGAAATGGAACTAACAAGTTCTGACAGTATCAGTGTGTTCGATAGTCTGCGCCGGCGAATGATGATGCCGGAACCGTGGACTTTTACGGAACCACTCAAAGTTTCTAATCGGTGGGGTCAGCAAATGATGGAAGCATTGAAGGCGCATTGGCCGGAGTATTTGATGGAAGCAGGTGAACTTTGTCTTTTCATGATCTCGGCTTGCGCTTTTACTGTGCTGCTCTATCACCCTACCTCACCGGTTACTCAAGGAATTCAAAATGAAGTTATACGAAGAATATTGATGGGTGTCGCAATGGGCTCGACAGCCATTGCACTAATCTTTTCACCGTTGGGCAAACGATCCGGAGCCCACTTCAATCCTGCGGTGACTTTAACGTTTTTTCGACTTGGAAAGATCAAGGCTTGGGATGCGGTCTTCTATATTCTGTTTCAATTTGCCGGCGGTATCGTCGGCGTATTAATCGCCTCACAGCTTCTGGGAATGCTGGTTTCGCACAAAGCAGTGAATTACGCAGCCACTGTGCCTGGTCCAAAAGGACCGGCGACAGCATTTTTCGCCGAACTAACCATCACATTCATCCTGATGACAGTAATCCTCGCTGTTTCAAACACGGAGCGGCTGGGTCGCTGGACGGGAATGTTCGCGGGTGCGCTAGTCGCTGTCTACATCAGCATCGAGTCACCCCTTTCCGGTATGAGCATGAATCCAGCGCGCACCTTTGGTTCAGCGTTTAGCGCGCATGTTTGGACTTCGCTCTGGATCTATTTCACAGCGCCGCCGTTGGGAATGCTCCTGGCCACCGAGACTTACAAACGAATCAAGGGTAGTCGGGCGGTGGCGTGCGCGAAGCTGCATCACTACAACAACTCACACTGCATCTTCCAATGCAACTTTCAAGGGTAACGCAAGACATCAACCAATTTCTTAGAAGGAGAAATCAAGTCATGAAACACCGTAGACTCGCAATCAACCTGGTACTGCTCGCTGTCGCTATGTGCGGACAGTTTGCGGTTGCCTCTGCCACACGGAATCGCACCACCAAACAAACCAAGTTCACTGTTCGGGTCGAAAACATCTCGAAGCCCGATAGTCAGACCGCTTCAGACGGTACAAAGTTTCCCTTCGCGCTTTCACCTGGACTCTGGGTTCTGCACGACAAAAAATCCGGGCTCTTTACTGAAGGAAAGCCCGCAGTTAAGGGTCTTGAAATGCAGGCTGAAGATGGCGATCCTTCTGGACTCGCTAGCGTGCTCATGATGAGTCATCACGCCTCAGCGCTGCATGGCGTGTTCGATACACCAATAGGAATGATGAGCCCAGGCCCAATTCGCCCAGGCGATAACTACGAATTCAGCTTTATGGCCAGTCCCGGCATGAAACTCTCGCTGACCATGATGAATGGTCAGTCGAACGACGAGTTCTACGCACCGGACGAAAAGGGTATTGCACTCTTCGATTCCAAGGGCATGCCGGTTAGCGGCGAAATCACTGAGAAGCTAATCCTCTGGGATGCAGGCACGGAGGTTAACGAAGAGTTGGGCATTGGGCCAAATCAGGGACCGCGACAAAAAGGTATGAACACCGGCCCTGACCAGCATGGCGTAGTCACGCGGGCGAAGAATGAGGCGATCTACACAAAGAACGGCGAACTCTTCCGCGTCACGATCACGGACGAACCTGGGATGTAAGTCATTAGCAGTCGGCGCGGACGGGATGTCCGCCCGGTGCCAGTGATTGACGAAAACGGAGCGCAGATTCTGCCCGTGCAAAAACGCTTAGTCGAAAAGCAGGAGAAGCAATCATGAAGACAACTACAAGATGGATCGCCGCCGCGCTCTTGCTCTCGGCTATCTCGGCAATCGCTGCCGGTCAAACGGTCACTGCAAAGAAATCACTGACGATTGAAGGGGCGAGAAAAGTAATCGCGGCTGCGGTCGCTTATGCAAAGAAGAACAACGCACCTGGAGGTGTCATCGCGGTTGTTGATGACGGCGGGAATTTGATGGCGCTCGAACGCCTCGATGGCACCTTTGCCGCCGGCGCAACTATTTCTATCGGCAAAGCGCGCACGGCCGTCTTGTTCAAACGTCCGACCAAAGTCTTTGAGGACATCATCAAGAACGGACGCACTGCGATGGTTGCGCTACCAGACAGCTTCTTCACTCCCTTGCAAGGCGGTATTCCGATCATCGTCGACGGCCAGATTGTTGGCGGCGTCGGCGTGAGTGGAGCTTCGAGCGCGGCGCAGGACGAAGAGTTAGCGATCGCCGGCGCGAACGTGTTTGGTGGCGACCCAAAAATGGGTGACGCAATGCAAATGAGCAAACCGGCAGTGCTTTTCTTTGACAGCAACCAGGTCTCTGCGTCTTTCTCGAAAGGCGCCGTCCTGCTCGACGGAACTAACCGAAACTACATGGTTAACACGAGCCGTCGCGATAAACCTGGGCTGGCTGAGATTCACAGGCTCGACACTGACATCATTTACGTTGTCGATGGCACGGCCACATTCGTAACTGGCGGAACTGCGGTGGAGACAAAAGAGATTGAGCCGAATGAGTTTCGCGGCTCGCGTATTGACGGCGGCGACGTGCGTCAACTGTCGCAGGGCGACGTGATTGTCGTTCCCAATAACACACCGCATTGGTTCAAAGAAGTAGGCGGAACGTTTCTATATTACACGATTAAAGTTCGTTAATGCGGCCACATAGTTGAGGAGTAACTGAAATGAAAATCACCAACTTGATTCGCTTAATGAGACTGGCACTTCTGGTCATCATCGCGGTTTCTTTACAGCAGGGAATGGCAAGTGTTTCCAGTCAGGCCACCCTGACGCCCCTCAAAACCTCCGCTGAAATCCCCAGCGGAAAGCCCAACGCGACAATCGATCTCGCGACGCCTGATGGCCTTAGCGCAGTGAAAGGCGAATGGCGCTACAGCGACACGAAAATCGTCGAAGCAGATTTTCGCGGTCCGGGAGCGGACAGACAGCCGACCGGGCCCGCCGTCAAGACTTACGACTACACTCCGCACGCCGGTGGCGCCGAGTTTGATGATTCGAAATGGGAAATCATCGCCCCGACAACTTTGGATCAGCGCCGTGGTAACGGCCGGCTCGGCTTCAATTGGTATCGCATCAAGCTGACGCTGCCCGAACGCATCGGCGATTTCGATCCGGCCGGCTCGATCGCCGTCTTTGATACGTCGCTGGATGACTATGCAGAAATCTGGGTGGATGGTGAATTGTCGCGATCTCTCGGCCAATCGGGCGGTTCAATCATCGCCGGCTGGAATGCCGAGAACCAACTGGTTGTTGGCCGCAATGTGAAACCTGGTCAGCAGATTCAGCTAGCTATCTTTGGCATCAACGGTCCGCTTTCAAATCCGCCGACAAATTTCATCTACCTGCGCTACGCGAAGCTCTCTTTCTACAAAACTGAGCCTGGCCCGGTTGCGTTGACGCCAAGCGAAGTCAACGTCGAAGTCGTGCGAAACGTCCCGGCAATGAACGAGGTCGTCGGACCAAATCCGAAAGTTTTCAAACTTGCCGATGGGTTCAAGTTCACTGAAGGCCCGATCTGGGTGAACAAGGACGGCGGATATTTGCTCTTCAGCGATCCGAATGCGAACACGATCTACAAGTACACTTCGAACGGAAGTCAGGGAAGCAGCCTGGAAATATTTCGTACGCAGAGTGGTTACTCCGGCACTGACATCGCGGAATATGGCCAGCCTGGCTCCAATGGATTGACGCTTGATCCCCAAGGTCGCCTGACTATCAACCAGCACGGAAATCATCGCGTGGTGCGCGACGAGAAGGACGGAACACAAACGATTCTGGCTGACAGTTATCAGGGCAAGCGTTTGAATAGTCCAAACGATCTCGTCTATCGATCTGACGGTACGCTCTTCTTTACTGACCCGCCGTTCGGTTTTCCTAAGGCTTTTGAAGACTCGCGTAAGCAGTTGCCATTCAGTGGAATCTTTTCGATTTACAAAGGCAAACTGCAGCTTATTAGCAAAGACTTGAGCGGTCCAAACGGAATCGCCCTATCTCCGGACGAGAAGTTCTTGTATGTCGGGAACTGGCCGCGTGCGTTGACAGGTCAACATGCGCCCGCCAGCGACGAGCCGGTGAGTGAGATCGGCGAGCAGCACAAGGCGATCATGCGCTATGAAGTTCAAGCCGATGGCACGCTCCGCAATGGCAAACTCTTTTTCGATTTCACGAGCGCGGCCGGCGAGGACGGTCTCGACGGCATCAAGGTGGATCAAAAAGGCAACCTGTACGTCTCCGCTCCCGGCGGACTTTGGGTCATCTCGCCGGAAGGCAAACACCTGGGCACGATCATCAGTCCGCGCCACCCGCACAACATGGCTTGGGGTGATGCGGACGGGAAGACTCTGTATCTCTGCGCGCGTTCCGGTCTGTATCGCATCCGACTCAATATTGCCGGCGTGCGCCCGTAAATTGAAAAGACTTGGAGCCGATAAGTTTGCCAGCCCGTTGGAGCCAGATGTTTATAGCTCCGAGCCAAACGATGTACCCCGCTCCTTAGGAGCGTGATGTCTTGGCTTTAGTCCTCGACACATTTCGCCCCTACGGAGCGGAAGAAAATAAGCAAGGCCCAGCGTTCTATAAATACTGCCGATTACCGCGTACATCTGTCGGCTAGACAGCCCTACTGCAGCAACGACAATAAAACCTGAACTACTCGCTACCGCAGACAGAGGTCTAGTGTTCTTGATTGCGCTGCTGATACTCTCAATAGAACTATCATTCGGCCTTAGTGCACCGCGAGCCAATCAATTGGCCAAGCTTCGAATCGGCGCCGACCTCAGAATCTCCTGGAAAGTATCGTCCAAACCTAAAGTTGTTTTGCTTCCAATATAATTTCCACTGTAAGGATCTCCTCGCTGCGGCGACTAACAAGTCGTAAGCAGTTACCTACTAGTCAATTTAAGGAGACCATCATGTCTAGAAAGCTTGTCGTTCTTGTCGTCCTATTAATCGCAGTCGCCGGCGCCTGGTACGCCTTCCGCCCGGAACGTCTTTTTATCAACCAAAAAGTCAACGAACAGTTTCCGACCGCCTCGGCAGCCAACATGGAGCCGATGAAGCTTGCGTCCGGTGTGTTTCACGCTAGGGCACACGAAACAAAAGGCACCGCGGCAATCTTCAAGCTCGCTGATGGTAGGAGGGCGCTACGCCTTACGGACTTTGAGACCTCCAATGGTCCCGACGTGCACGTTTATCTCGTGGCCGCCGCAGATGCAAAGGACAACGACACCGTGAAGAACGCCGGCTTTGTTGACCTTGGCTCTCTGAAGGGAAACATCGGCGACCAGAACTACGAGGTTCCCGCGAACGTCGATTTGGCGAAGTATCGCGCCGCTACGATTTGGTGCGCCCGATTCAACGTCAACTTCGGTACTGCGCCTTTGGTGACCGACTCCATGCAATCGATGAATCGCTAAATTTTTGTATTCCTGGCAGCCCATCGTCTTGGTGAATGATTGACGGAGCGCATCATGACAACCAACAACCACTACGACGTAATCATTATCGGCACAGGCGCGGGCGGCGGCACTCTGGCTTACAAGCTCGCGCCATCCGGTAAAAAGATTCTTCTGCTCGAACGCGGGGACTACGTGCCGCGCGAGAAAGACAACTGGAGCACACGGGCGGTCAACCTCGACGCTAAGTACAACACCAAGGAAGCCTGGCGCGATGTTGACGGGAAAGAGCTGCACCCGCATACGAACTATTTCGTCGGCGGCAATACGAAATTCTACGGCGCAGCGCTGTTTCGTTTGCGTAAAGAAGATTTCGGGGAGATTCGTCATCACGGTGGGAACTCGCCTGCGTGGCCCATCAGCTACGACGAGCTGGAGCCGTATTACACCGAAGCTGAACACCTCTATCACGTGCACGGTAACCGCGGTGAAGATCCAACGGAACCATACGCCAGCGCGCCCTACAAATATCCGGCCGTCAGTCACGAGCAACGGATTCAGCATCTTCACGACGATCTTGAGCGAGCAGGCCTGAAGCCCTTTCACGTTCCGCTTGGGATTCGAATCGATGAAAAGAACCCGCGCACCAGCGCCTGCATTCGTTGCAACACTTGCGACGGCCATCCATGTTTGATTGGCGCCAAGGCTGATGCACAAACGATCTGTGTCGATCCAGCTCTTCAGCATAAAAACGTTTCGCTAGTCACCAACGCCAAGGTGATGCGCTTGGAAACTAATGGCAATGCGTGCGAAGTAAGCAAGGTGATTGTTGAGCGCAACGGTGCGGGCGAAGAATATTCAGGCGACATCGTCGTTGTGTCCTGCGGCGCGGTTAATTCCTCCGCGTTGTTACTGCGATCGGCGAATGACAGTCACGCGAACGGACTCGCCAACGGCTCAGATGTGGTGGGGCGTCATTACATGGGCCATATCAATTCGGTCTTGATGGCGCTTTCAAAATGTCCGAACCCGACCGTTTTTCAAAAAACGTTGGCGATCAATGATTTCTATCTCGGCTCGAAAGACTGGGAATATCCCATGGGCCACATCTCGTTTGTCGGCAAGCTCGACGCTGACACTTTGAAAGCGGGCGCGCCGGCCATTGCGCCCGGCTGGACTCTGGATTTGATGGCCAAGCATAGCCTGGATTTCTGGCTGACTTCAGAGGACTTGCCTGACCCGGAGAACCGCGTGACTGTCGATCGCGATGGTGAGATCCGCGTGAGCTACAAGCTCAACAACGTCGAAGGCCACGATCGCTTGAAAGCTCATTTGCAAAAAGCAATGAAGCAAACTAACTGTGATATTCACGGGCACGAATGTCACCAGGGCTTGTTTGCGCGGAATCTGTATCTCGGTCAGCGTTTGCCGTTAGCGGCGGTCGCACACCAGAACGGCACCGTGCGCTTCGGTAATGATCCGAAGACCTCAGCGCTCGACCGCAACTGCAAAGCTCATGAGGTCGACAATCTCTACGTAGTCGATGCGAGTTTCTTCCCATCGAGTGGCGCCGTGAATCCGGCATTGACGATCATGGCTAATGCGCTGCGCGTCGGCGATCACTTGTTGGAGCGAATGAAATGAAGCGAATCCAAGTCATTACTTTCAGTTTACTGCTTGTGCTGAGCGTCTTTGTTCAGACGACGACGGCTCAGTTCCTGCCGACGGACGCGCGTGCTCTCAACAGCTCGCGCGTCCCCTTCCTGCTCGCTACAGACAACCCAAAGACCGTTCCTTTGGTTGAACAGGTTGGCGCCATCGGGATGACCGTTTCCGACATGGATGCTTCGATCGATTTCTATTCGCGCGTTCTGTCATTTGAAAAAGTGTCGGATGTCGAAGTAACCGGCGAAGACTACGAACGTCTGCAAGGTGTCTTTGGCCTGCGCATGCGAGTGGTGCGAATGCAACTGGCCGATGAGTGTATCGAGTTGACTGAATATCTGGCGCCTAAAGGACGTCCGGTGCCGATCGATTCACGCAGCAACGATCGATGGTTTCAACACATAGCAATTGTCACCAGCGACATGGATCAGGCGTACGCACTGCTGCGCCAAAACAAGGTCGAGCATGCCTCGACCGGTCCGCAGCGTCTGCCTGACTGGAACAAGAATGCCGGCGGCATAAAGGCATTTTACTTTCGCGATCCCGACAAGCACTGGCTTGAGATCTTGCAGTTTCCCGAAGGAAAGGGCGATGCGAAGTGGCAGCGAAAAGATCGCCTGTTTCTAGGCATTGACCATACGGCGATTGTCGTCAGCAACACTGAAGCGAGTTTGAGGTTTTATCGATACGTGCTTGGTCTGCGTGTGGCAGGTACTAGTGAGAATTACGGCACCGAGCAGGAACACCTGAACAACGTCTTCGGCGCAAGGTTGCGCATTACGAGTCTCCGAGCCGGCAGCGGGGGGCCAGGCATCGAGTTTCTCGAGTACCTTGCGCCGCGCGACGGGCGACCCGCGCCGAGCGACGCGCGGGCGAGCGATCTATTCCATTGGCAGACAACACTCATCGTTAATGCGGCGGATATTTTTGCCCGGAATCTGATCGTTGAGAACTTTCGCCTTGTTTCTCCAGGTGTCGTATCAATTAGCGATGGGCGATTAGGATTCAGCAAAGGTTTGCTCGCGCGCGATCCTGATGGACACGTGATGGCATTGATTGAAAAATAACATCTGACTCCATGAGCACACGTCCACTCTTTATTCCGGTAGTCCTGGGTACCTCACGTAAGGGCCGCTCGAGCGAAAACGTCGCCAGGTTTGTCTTCGCCGAAGTTCAAAAACGTGAAGGCGTCGAGACTGAACTCATCGACATTCGCGATCTCAAATTCGCGATCGACGATGCCGGTGAAGCACTCAAAGACCCAACATTTTCTGCGCAGATGATGCGCGCTGATGGTCTGGTCATCGTGACTCCTGAATACAACCACGGCTATCCGGGTATGTTGAAGCACGTGATGGACACGAATTTGAAGGAGTACATTCACAAGGCCGTCGGCATCTGCGGAGTCTCCGCGGGAGGCTTTGGCGGCACCCGCGTCATACAAGGCTTACTGCCGGTGCTTAGGGAGCTCGGTTTGGTAACAATTTTCTGGGATGGGAATTTTTCAGGTGCGCAGGGTTTGTTCGACGAAGCCAGTGAGATCAAGGATCGCGCGACACACGAAAAACGCATCGACAAGTTCCTGAGCGAGTTGATCTGGATGAGTAGGGTGTTGCGTTACGGGCGAGAGAACTTTTCGATCTAGTCGGAAGAATTTGAAAATCATTTCACTCAACGTGGGATTGCCCCGTCTGGTCTTGCGCGGTGACGAGCCGGTTTCGACGGGTATCTTCAAAGTGCCGGTTGCCGGAAGGGTGAGACTGCGTAAGTTGAACCTCGACGGTGATCTCCAGGCGGACCTGTCTGTTCATGGTGGCCTCGAAAAGGCCGTCTATCTTTACCCATCTGAGCACTACGAATTTTGGCGGCGAGAGTTGCCGGACATGGATCTGCAATGGGGAATGTTCGGCGAGAACTTCACGACGACGGGCTTCCGGGAAACGGAAACGAACATCGGAGATCGATTCAAAGTGGGGTCCGCTGAAGTAATGGTCACGCAACCGCGGATGCCTTGTTACAAGCTCGGTATTCGCTTTGGCAGAACGGACATTATCAGAAGATTTCTCGTCAGCGAGCGGTCGGGTTTTTATCTGTCGGTTGCAAAGGAAGGCGAAGTGGCGGCTGGTGATGAGTTCGAGCTGATCGAGAAAAACGCGTCTGGTGTAAGGGTCGTCGATGTCACGCGACTATATAGCAGCGACAAAAGCAACGTCGATTTATTGAGACGAGCAATCGCGACTGAAGCATTGCCAGGGAGTTGGCGAAGTTATTTTCAGGAACGTTTGGAAAAGCTGACCGATAAGCATTAGGAGGCAGCGGAATGTCGAAACCCAAAATGACTTGCCCGGACTGTGGCGCGGAAATGAATCATCACGCAATGAAAATCGATTACGGCGTGGACGATCCTGCGTTTGTCGATGCGGTCTTTGGCGGCGCGTTGAAAGAGGCGCACACCTGTCCTGGATGCGGACGAACTGAATTGCGAGCGGCGTAACTAACGCTTATGGCCAAAGACACTAACAAAGACAAAAAGCCAACTGCCGAGGAGCAGCGTTTGGAAGAAGCGCGTCAACGCACGAAGCATTGGAAACGCTGGGGGCCTTATCTCAGCGAGCGAGCGTGGGGGACTGTGCGTGAAGACTATAGTTCGGGCGGCACCGCCTGGGACTATTTCCCTCACGATCATGCGCGGTCGCGCGCCTATCGCTGGAATGAAGACGGACTTGCGGGCATCTGCGATCGTCATCAGAAAATCTGTTTCGCACTGGCGTTGTGGAACGGCCACGATCCGATCTTGAAAGAACGCATTTTTGGTTTGACCGGTAGTGAAGGCAATCACGGCGAAGACGTTAAGGAATACTACTTCTATCTCGATTCGACACCCACACACTCGTACATGAAGTACTTGTACAAGTATCCGCAGGCAGAATTTCCTTACGGACAATTGGTTGAAGAGAACCATCGACGCGGCAAGTCGGCTTCTGAGTTCGAGCTGATCGACACGGGTATTTTCAATGAAGATCGTTACTTCGACGTCGTAGTCGAATATGCGAAGGCCGATGTCGAAGATATTCTGATCAAGATTATTGCGACCAATCACGGGCCGGAAGCGGCCTCGATAAATTTGCTTCCGACGATCTGGTTTCGAAATACCTGGTCATGGAATCAAAACGGCACAGCCAAACCCAGTCTGCGCAAAGTCCAGGAAGGCACGATCGAACTCGACGTGAGCGGCCTGGGCAAACGCTGGCTGTCTTGCGCCGATTCGCCCGAGTTACTCTTCACTGAAAACGACACGAATACACAGCGCCTTTTCAACGCGACGAATGGTTCCCACTTCGTCAAAGACGGCATCAACGATTACATCGTTCACGGCAATCAATCGGCAGTGAATCCCGACCAAACAGGAACGAAGGCGGCAGCCAACTACAGACTGATAATCGCGTCCGGCGAGACTGCAACGATCCGCTTGCGGCTATCAGACAAATCGCTAAAGAAGAACCAGGACTCATTCGCTGATTTCGATGAGATCTTTGCCGAGCGAATTCGCGAAGCCGACGAGTTCTATCAAACCGTAATTCCCAAACACCTTTCGCACGATGCCCGGTCGATTATGCGTCAATCCCTGGGCGGCTTGCTCTGGTCAAAACAGTTCTATCATTACGTAATAGAACAGTGGCTCGACGGCGATCCCGATACGCCGAAGCCGCCGGTTGAAAGACGGAACGGCCGCAATCACGAATGGAAACACCTTTACAACGCGGACGTCATTTCAATGCCGGACAAGTGGGAATACCCCTGGTACGCCGCGTGGGATCTCGCTTTCCATTGCGTGCCGCTCGCGCTCGTTGATTCGGAGTTCGCCAAAGAGCAACTTGTGCTGATGCTGCGAGAGTGGTACATGCATCCGAATGGTCAGTTGCCGGCTTACGAGTGGGCCTTCGGCGACGTCAACCCGCCGGTTCACGCGTGGGCTACGTGGCGCGTTTACAAGATTGAGAAGAAGCGACGCGGCGTCGGCGACACGGTTTTTCTCAAACGAGTTTTCCAGAAGCTGCTCCTGAATTTCACCTGGTGGGTCAATCGCAAAGACGCCGATGGGATGAATATCTTTCAGGGCGGCTTCCTCGGACTCGATAACATCGGCGTGTTCGATCGCAGCGCACCACTGCCGACCGGCGGACACATCGCGCAATCAGACGGCACGAGTTGGATGGCGATGTACGCGCTGAATCTGTTGGCAATCGCGATGGAGTTGGCCAAGGAAGATCCGTCTTACGAAGACGTGGCGAGTAAGTTTTGGGAACACTTTCTCTCCATCGCACACGCGATGAACAATAGTGGCGATGATGAAATTAGATTGTGGGACGAGCAGGACGGGTTTTTTTACGATGTGCTGCATCTGCCCGAAGGCAAACCCTATCCGATGAAAGTTCGCTCGATGGTGGGTTTGATTCCGCTGTTTGCCGTCGAGACATTGGAGCCGGAGCTGCTCGATCGTCTCCCAGACTTCAAGCGACGGATGGAATGGTTCATTGGTAATCGACCCGACTTGATTCAGAACGTCGCGTGCATGCGCACACCGGGAAACGGCGAGCGGCGTTTGCTGTCAATTGTCAGCCAGGATCAATTGCGCAGTGTGCTCCGGTATATGCTCGATGAAAACGAATTTCTCTCGCCTTATGGCATTCGCGCAATCTCGCGATTCCACAAGAACCATCCCTACGTGCTGCCGGTAAATAACACAGAGCATCGAGTGGACTATGAGCCGGCCGAGTCGAGCACCGGACTGTTTGGCGGCAATTCAAACTGGCGAGGGCCGATCTGGTTTCCGCTAAATTATCTGCTGATCGAGTCGCTCCAGAAGTTCCATCACTATCTGGGCGAAGATTTCAAGGTCGAATGTCCGACGGGCTCAGGGCGGATGATGACCCTTTGGGAAGTCGCCGGCGAAATCTCGAAACGGCTTTCGCGAATCTTTCTTCGGGATAATAACAAGCGACGGCCGGTATTCGGTGCGACGGAAAAGTTTCAGACCGATCCCAACTGGCGCGACCTGGTTCCGTTCCATGAGTACTTTCATGGTGATAATGGCTCAGGCGTAGGCGCCAGCCATCAGACTGGTTGGACGGGACTGGTTGCGAAGCTCCTGCAACAGAGCGGGGAATGACACCGTGGAGTTCTTAGCCCGCTTCGCAGGCTTCTGGTGAGATCACAAACCTAGAATTGCCCGCCTGTAAGGAATCCCTCTTCAATCCGACTCATGATTGTTCGGCCAATCCAGACAAGGACCAACAATCATGAACGCGACGTCACACCAGCAACGATTTTCGAAAAAGCCTTCGAATCATTTACCGGCGAGCCGACTCCACTGCAGCGAACGCTGGGCAGTAATCCTGGCCGGAGGCGACGGCACGCGTCTGCAATCAATGACGCGCACCATTACCGGCGACGATCGGCCTAAGCAATTTGTTCCTGTCATCGGCGGCAGCACGCTGCTCGATCAGACTCGCTCTCGCGTAGCGTTGTCAGTTTCGCCGGCCCGCACCTTGTTTGTCGTTACCGAAAAGCATCGACGCTTTTATCAGTCTTTGACTCGGAGTGTTTCGCAAAGTCTTCTGCTTGAGCAGTCTGCGAATAAAGGAACCGCACCGGCAATTCTTTATGCCTTGATGCGCGTGGCAGCGAAGTCGCCGAAAGCCATCGTCGCATTGTTTCCTTCAGATCATTACTTTGCTGATGACGAAGCGTTCATGTCGCATGTCGACCTGGCTTTCGACGCTGCGCAGGTGCAACCTGAAACGGCAACTCTGCTGGGCATTACGCCGAGTGGCCCTGAAACTGCATATGGATGGATCGAGCCGCAGCGATCGATTCTCGGCAGTATGCCCCGCTCAATTACTCGCGTGAGTCGTTTTTGGGAAAAGCCTGACGCGAACGTGGCGCGCTCTCTGATGGACCAAGGTTGTCTGTGGAACAGCTTTGTGATGGTGGGCCGAGTCGAGGCATTACTGAGAATGACGCGCGAAGCGTTGCCAGAATTGTTCCTGGCCTTTGCTCGCACCGTGCCGATGTTCGGAGGAGCTTTGGAGCGAAGCGCGATGTGCGATTTGTACCGCAGAATTCCTGATTCAAATTTTTCGCACGAGGTGTTGGCAGAGCGGCCTAACGATCTCGCGGTCATGAGAGTTGGTGATGTTGGCTGGAGCGATCTTGGCGAGCCGGCCCGCGTACTGGCGACACTGGCGCAAATGGGAGTTCGAACAGAAATGGCGATGTCAGCAAGTTGAACATATAAGAAACCAAGTTCGAGGAGCAATCATGAAAGCAATTGCAGTCAAACCGGGAATACCAAACACAGTTCATCTGGCGGAACTACCGGCACCGAGAGTCACAGACGTGCCGAACGGTCGTGGCGTCCTAGTCAAAGTTTTGCGTGTTGGCGTTGACGGCACCGACAAAGAAATAAATGCGGCGGAGTATGGGCAGGCGCCCGAGGGTTACGATTATCTGGTGATCGGTCACGAAGGTTTTGGCCAAGTCGAAGCTGTCGGTCCGAACGTGACGGAAGTGAAGCCGGGCGATTATGTGGTCGCAACGGTGCGCCGTCCGGGGTCGAGCATCTACGACCTAATCGGCACCAACGACATGACTACCGACGATACCTATTTTGAGCGTGGCATCAATCTGCGCCACGGCTACATGAGTCAATACTACGTCGATGATGCTGAATTTATCGTCAAGATTCCCCAGGGCCTTAAGGAAGTCGGCGTATTGCTCGAACCAACGACCGTGGTTGAGAAGGGCATCGCTCAGGCCTACGAAATTCAACGCCGTCTGCGGGTTTGGAAACCGAAGCGCGCGGCCGTGATGGGTGCTGGCACGATCGGTTTGCTCGCGACTTTGGTGCTGCGCTTGAAGGGATTACAGGTAGTAACTTTTGGCAAAACACCAAAACCATATTTGAATTCCGATTTGATCGAAGCGATTGGTGCTACCTATCAATCGACGGACCAGCTTTCAATTCTGGACGGCGCAAAGAAGTACGGGCCGTTCGACATCATCTTCGAAGCTACCGGATTTTCGCCAGTCGTGTTTGACAGCATGCAAGCGCTGGGCAAAAACGGCGTGCTGGTTTTGTCCAGCGTCACAGGCGGCGATCGCAAGATCGAAGTGCCGGCGGACAAGATTAACCTGGAATTCGTGCTCGGCAATAAGGTAATGGTCGGCACTGTCAACGCGAACCGGGAATACTTCGAGCTGGGCGTCAAGGACTTGGCGCAGGCCGAAGCCGAATATCCCGGTTGGCTTTCGCGTTTACTGACGCATCCAGTCAAAGGCCTGGAGAATTATCGGGAGTTGTTCGCGAAGCTTACGAATCCGAACGGCGCTATCAAAGTCTTCTGTGAAGTTGCGGAGCTGACCTAATGGCCAGCAATTCAAACCGGCCAGGGAGAATCCTGATTCTCGGCAGCGGCTTCGGCGGCCTCTATACAGCTCTGCATCTTGAGAAGAAGCTTCGTCGCTACACTGATGTTGAACTCACGCTCGTCAATCGCGAGAACTTCTTTCTGTTCACGCCGATGTTGCATGAAGTTGCGGCTGGCGATCTGGACTTGACGCACATCGTCAATCCGGTGCGCAAGCTGTTGCGCCGCACACATTTTTTCAATGGCGATATCAAGAGAATCGATCTGAAGGAACGCCGCGTGATCGTTGCTCATGCCGATGACCATCACGATCACGAATTGTCCTATGACTATCTGGTCCTGGCGCTCGGTTCGGTTACGAACTTCTACAATTTGCCGGGCCTGGCCGAAAACGCACTGACAATGAAGTCACTCAGCGACGCGATTCGCTTGCGCAGCCGTCTGATCAAGAACCTCGAGGATGCAGACTTTGAATGTGCCTGCGAAGATCGTTCGCGGCTATTAACCGTGGTGGTGGCGGGCGGCGGTTTTGCCGGCGTCGAAACGATAGCTTCTGTGAATGACTTCGTGCGCGAAGCGATTGAGTTTTATCCGAAGCTCACCGAAGCAGAGCTGCGCATCGTTCTGATCGAAGCAACCGATGTGATCTTGCCGGAACTGGGTCCGCAACTTGGCGCGTATGCGCGCAAGAAACTCGCCCGTCGCGGGGTCCAGTTTCTCATGAACACGGCAGTCAAGAGTGTTTCGAACACTGAAGTTAATCTGAGCGATGGGACATCGCTTAAGACCAACATGCTGGTTTGGACGGCCGGTGTTTCCCCGAACCCACTGCTGAACATGTTGGATTGTTCCAAGGAACGCGGTCGGTTGGTCACAAATGAATTTCTTGAAGTCACCGATTATCCCGGAGTCTGGGCGCTCGGTGATTGCGCTGCCGTGCCCGATCAGACGACGGGCAAATCTTGTCCGCCCACCGCGCAACACGCGATACGCCAGGGGAAGGTCGTGGCTGAAAACCTCGTTGCGGCCATCAATGGTGGCCGGCGGCGACGTTTCGAATTCAAGACAATCGGCGCGCTTGCTTCGATCGGCAAACGCACAGGTGTGGCTCGCATCATGGGCGTGAATTTCTCCGGCTTCATAGCCTGGTGGTTATGGCGAACGATTTATCTGAGCAAGCTTCCTCGTTTCGAAAAGAAGGTGCGGGTCGCACTCGATTGGTTCCTGGATCTCTTGTTTTCGAAGGACCTTGTCCAGTTCATGGATGTGAGTATGCGAGTTGAAAGGCCAGCACTTATCGAAGCCGCGGCGGATGATTCTGAAAGTCGCGCAGCTTAACTGCGTTCTCAGAAAGAAGGTAGCAATGATTGAAATAGATCAGGAGAGTTGCCGGAATCCCGAAACGGCACTGTCGCGCGAATGGCTCGAGACTAACGGCATAGGTGGGTTTTCGTCCTCGACGATCACAGGTCTGAACACACGCCGCTATCACGGCTTGCTGACCGCCGCGACAAAGCCGCCAGTTGGGCGACTAGTCTTACTTTCGAAACTCGAAGAGACACTTATTATTGATGGTCGGCGCCACGAACTGTCAGCCAATCAGTATCCGGGCATCGTTCATCCCGAGGGCTTCAAGTATCAAACTGGCTTCCGTCTCTACCCCTTCCCAGTTTTCACCTACGAAGTTGAGGGAGTTCGTTTGGAAAAGCTTGTGTTCATGGTGCAGGGAGAGAACACAACGGTGGTGCAGTATGAAGTGTCGGCGCCCCCTGAAGATCGGATTGCTGTCCCGATCGTTCTAGAGGTTCGCCCGCTGATCGCGTTTCGCGATTATCACAGCACGACGCATGAAAATGGCGCGCTGATTTCAAACGTGGAAACTCAAGACGGACTGACGACGGTCAAGCCTTACAGCGACTTACCTGCGTTGCATTTTGCACACGATATTGCTCAGATCGACGTAAACGGCTTTTGGTATCGCAACTTTCAATATACGGTTGAACAGGAACGCGGTCTCGACTTCGCTGAAGATCTCTTCAGTCCTTGCGTTTTCATTTTCGATCTTAACGCAAGTGCGAAAATCAGCATTATTGTGTCGACCGAGCGCCGCGATGTCGCTAAGGCGGACGCTTACCGCATCGCCGAAATGGAACGCCGAGACTTATTAAGCGGGAAGTCGGAGGCTGGTAACGTAATAAGCACACTTACCGCCGCCGCAGATCAATTCATTGTTGCACGCGAACGCTGCAAAACTGTTATCGCCGGCTATCATTGGTTCGCTGATTGGGGCCGCGACACAATGATTGCGCTGCCGGGTTTGACACTGACGACCGGGCACGCCGAAATTGCGAAGAGCATTCTGGCTGAGTTTGCCGCGCACGTCGATCAGGGAATGTTACCGAACCGTTTTCCGGATGCGGGCGAGACTCCCGAATACAACACCGTCGATGCGACGCTCTGGTTCTTCGAAGCAGTGCGCGCGCTGTTGCAGTACACAAACGACTACGATTTCGTCCGCTCAACTCTATACAGCGTGCTTATTGACATAATCGAATGGCATGTGAAAGGTACTCGATACAACATCCACGTTGACTCAGACGGCTTGTTGTTTTCCGGCGAATCCGGCGTACAACTCACCTGGATGGACGCGAAAGTCGGTGACTGGGTGGTCACGCCACGCACCGGTAAGGCCGTCGAGATTCAAGCGCTATGGTACAACGCACTGCGGGTCATGGAGGGGTTGGCAGAAAAGTTCGGCGACAAAGCAAATCAAAAGCAGTACAAAGCAATGGCGGCATTTGCGCGCAAGAGTTTCAATGAACAGTTTTGGAACGAGCAGACAGGCTGTCTCTTCGACGTAGTGAACGGCGACGAGCGCGACGCTTCAATCAGGCCCAATCAGGTCTTCACAATTAGCTTGGCGAATTCGATGGTTTCGACCGCGCGAGCGAAGAGCATCCTGCGCGTAGTCGAGCGCGAACTACTAACACCACGCGGCCTCCGCACTCTCTCGCCGAACGATTCCCGTTACATCGGTCGTTACGAAGGCGATCCGCGCAGTCGCGACGGCTCTTATCACCAGGGAACCGTCTGGCCGTGGTTGATGGGACCGTTTATCACCGCTCACGTGAAAACGTTTGGTGTGAAGGTCGGCGCAAAGTTCGCGATCGAATGGCTCTTAGCTTTTGAGGATCATCTTAGGGAAGCTTGCCTGGGCCAGATCTCGGAAATCTTCGACGGCGATGCCCCGCATACACCACGTGGTTGCGTTGCACAGGGATGGAGCGTTGCGGAGCTTTTGCGCGCTGCTGTTGAAGAGGTTTATCAGAAGAAGGAGTCGACCCAGGTTGCGTCCGCTAACGTCGCGTGAAGGGAAGGTTAGACGTTCTCATAGGATACTTGGGCTTTCAGCGAAATAGTCTCTGACTCGCTTAATGACAACTGAGCTGATTTCGTAGTTTCGAGGAAGAGACTTGGCGACTATATGGCGAAGAGGGACGGACAGATTGCCACAAATTTGCCACAAGCCAAGATCCGGCTCGTAAGTTTCTACTCTAAACGATTGACTCCATTGTCAAAGGGCAACTTCATTTTTGCGACCCACTGGTTCGAGATGAATTGGTCGCGGCGAGTGCAGCATGACGGGTCAAACGTTGTGACGCTGAGAGTTACATAGAGGTGAACCCTCACGCACGTTTCAAGTGGTTCGAGCTTGTTTTCTTATGCGACGGAGTTAAGTTATTGATAGGATGGGTTATGAGCCGAGCAGGACTCGAACCTGCGACCCACTGGTTAAAAGAGCGGTAAGCGCGATTCCATCCAGTCACGGCTCTTACGATCTATTAACATTTTACACAGGTTGCAGCCGCTTCGGAGTACATCTAGTAACAACCGTTCTCCCCTGTTTGCCGGTATTCACGCCACAAATTTGTCACAGGAGTTTAAGGGTCACAGTCCTTTCTATATAGATCGTCGCACAGAGACATTAGGTGGTAAGGTGACAACTCCGCAGCAGCGATTTCTACTTTTGAACAGTGCCCAAAGTGCATCGTCCGACGTTAAGAGGCAGCGCGCCTTCATGACCGCGATCCTCTGGCGTCAGTGAGGAGTTCGAATCGTTCTATGATTTATCTAGGAGCGATAGCTCCTCTAGGACTAGGTTCTCGCCAATCTTCAGTCGAACAGGTCGGCCGAGACCATCTCTGACTTCACAACCGACGGCTGAGGCCGAATCAAAAACTTCGAGTTCTGTTTCGAGTGATTCCACATCCGTGTAGGATTCGACAGTACCATCCTCAAACCTAACGGAGATTGGAAAGAGTGGTTTAGGATTCATAAGATCATAATTTCCTACCAGTCCAGAATCCGCGATGCAGCTTAATTGCTTTCTTTGTTAACCCCCAGTGCCAGTGGAGAATCTTGCGTGGACCGAGACTCTTTATATTGTGCCAATCTAGAGCAAAACGTCGTACTCCAAACCTGTACACATTGATCCCCCCACCTCCGGCATTCGGATAACGCAAGAATCGTATTCCCCAGCCACCTGCCTTCGCTACTTCCGCACCCGTAACGACATCCCAAACAACACCCGCTGCTTCGCCTCCAGTGTAAAACCAAGACGCTTCTCGCTCAGCATTATCTTGATCCCATAACCTCCCTGCGGACTCTCCACCAAGCAGCTTCGCCAACCCTCTCGAAGCATATTTTGAGCCTCCAAATGTTATCCACCCCGAAAACCCTACAACGCTGGTAAGGGCTTTATCAGTACCAATACTGAGACTTCGACCCAACCTCTCCCAGATCGAATAACCCGCATAAATTGTGATGTCACAAGCACCGGGCGGACACGGGCCGGTCAAGCCAGGGACATCACCCGGGCGGTAGGTACCGTCTTGACCCTGCAAACTGAAGCCCAGGCCGCCAGATCGACCGAATGCCCTAATCGCGCCATAGACATTCCATGCAGTTAATCCGAGACCCGCAATTAGGCCAACTGGGCCAGGCACAAATTGAGCTATGAGGCCCAGGGAGCCCACGGCTATTCCGGTGATCGCTGCCACCTCAACCGCTAAAGCAGCCGCAGTCGCTCCCGCGACCCCGGTAGCAGACAGAGCCCCTGCAAGAGCGGGGAGCATTACGAGGCTCACTATGCCGACGACAATGAGCGCTACCGACACAGCGATTCCAATCCACTTGAATACCTTCTTCAAGAAGCTAAAGAAGCCGAGTCCACTCGGATCGGTGTTGTTGACTGGATCATTCGTGCAGTAAGCATAGAGATTGAGCGTTTGAGGATCCTCAAGATTTGTCGCATTGATGCCTGCAGGATCAACTTGGGTAAACCTTCCTTGCTGCGAGTCGTAATGGCGATTGACGGCGTAATCGAGAGTTGTGGTTAAGGATCGATCATAAGAAGTGAATCGTCGGTTGGTTGGTGTTCCCACACCTTCCGCAGCCAGTACAGTGCCAAAGGGCAAGTTAACTTGTTCGGACCAATTGCCGGTTGAAGGATTCGTCTCTATGCGTGTTCCTAATCGATCTGGGTGATGATATTCGACGGCTTCGCCCCCAGTGCCATTCGGCGTCAACGTAGAAAGCAGACGGTTTCCGAGATGAACGTAACTCTTCGACCATGCGGGATTGACGGACCCTCCGATCTCAATGTATTCCGCGATGACGGAGAAGCCTTCCGCGATGTAGTAAGTTCGGGTATTCGATTCTTCAGTGATTAATCTCTGATTGTCGTCCCCGTACGTGTAGCTGGCAACCACCGTTTGATTGTCATCTTTCACCCTGACCAGCCGATTGGCCGCGTCGTACTGAAAACGCTGCCACTGAGGGCTGCTTCCCGGAACGAAGGTGCGCGTCTGATTGCCCGTTGCGTCGTAATTCCACCCGTCGTTGGCTATGCGGTTCGTCGCTTGGTTGTACGCAATGCCTTGCAAGCCATCGCGCGGAATCGTCACGCCCACAGGAGGTGCGTACGGGCTTATGCCTGCAACCTTCGTGTAGAACTCTGGCGCCCAGGCGAAGCCGTTGCGCACCTCAGCACGGCTCGTCCCATTGTTCAGTGTCGCTTCCCAGGAAGCCCAGCCGCCCGAGTCCGGATCACGATAGAGATAAGCCTTGTATAGGTCGTAAACATAATCATGGTTGTTGCGATTTCGAGTGGCGTATTCCTGCGAGCTGAACAGGCTCTCACCCAGATTCTGCATTCCGGAGAGAAATTGCGACTGCCCCTGCGCGTAGGCTGATTGTAGCGTTGATAACCACGAACTCAGCTCGCTACTGGTAGGCTGGCGGTTCAATGCACCCTGATAGAAGTTCTTAATGTAGTCTTCAAGAATGAAGGAATAGACATTACGATTGCCAAAGCGATCGTATTCATACCGCTGTGCCCAGATGACGTTCTGCCCTCCAGTGGCTCGAATCAAGCGATCGAGCGCATCGTATTCAAAGCCACGGTTTTTTGTGTTATCGAGATTATTGACGATCTTCGTCAGCTGGCCCGTGCGCTTGCCGTTCACGCCTGCGTAATCGTAAGAGAGATTCAAAAGCGTCGAGCCGTTGCGCGACACGGTTTGGTTTTCAAGCAGTCCCGTCTGGAAATTGTAACCGTAAGATTCGTTGACTTGGTTCGTGCCAGTTCCGACGCTGAGCGAAGTCGTCTGGCTGCCAGCGTTGTAAACAATATTTGACGCTTGCGTTTGGCCGTCGAAGGTGAGCCCGCTCAAACGACTTGCAATGTCGTAACTGTGCTCGACAAACTTGCGGGGAGCGGCGCCATTGCCATATTCCGCTGGGTAAAGCACTCGCCAAACTCGATCAAGCGAGTCGTAATTGTAGTCCGTGTCAAATGCGAAACCCGGCCGGCTAGTTAGTGTCAATGTCTTCGAATTGATCCGACCTTCTGTATCGAAACCATAACTTTCGGTCGAAACGCCTGCGGTCGCGACGCTCGCCAGTTGCGTCACATCCAAGAGCTGCGCGCTGTAAGATTTGGTGCGGTAGCCGTAGGTGATCGTGGCCGCAGGTAGAATCGGATTGCTGGTGTCACCAAAGCCACTCGTGTCCCAGGAAACCGATTGCAAACGATTCAACGGATCGTTATTGTAACTGAAAACAGTCTTCACGCCACGCGCGTCAGTTCGCGAAATGAGATTCGATCGCTCGTCGTAAGTGAACACATCGCTCCAAGTGCCTGAGCCCACATACGCTCCCGCATCGTTAAGCGTGGGATTCATCTCAGCCAACTTCTGCGCGGTCCGTCTTCCCAGTGAATCGTACTTAAACGAGCGCGTTTGCTGGACTTGGTTGCCCGACATTGAATTGATGGTGATCAGGTTACCAAGTGTGTTGTAGGCATAGGTCGTTGCCATTCCCGCGCTGACGGAGCCATTGCCCCAAAAGATGGGCTCAACAACTTCGACCAAACGACCGCTAGCATCGGTGCGTCCCCAACGCTCGCGGCCCCAGGCGTCCTGCACGCGCGTAGTCTCACCTGGTGCAGTGCTGGCCACGTCCGGCCGATTTGGTTCGTTGTAGAAGCTCTGTGTCAAACTGCCATCAGGTGCTGTCACCGTGGCTGTACGTCCCAGAGCATCATAGGTCGTTATGGTCCACTGTAGAGTATCGCCATTGCGATAAGGCCGCGTTTGTTGCGTAGCTTGTCCTATGTTGTTGTAAATCGTATCCACGAAATCCCAAACTCCGTTCACCCCTAAAGCCTTTTCCTGACGTACCTGCCCGCGCCCATTGAGGTACTTCACATTCTGATCGGCAATTGTTGTGTGTGTTGGGTGCACCTCAAGATAGGTTGTCTGGGTTACTGTCAGCGACGAATCATTGTATTCGTAATCCGTGTGCGCGCCGGTTGGCGAGATGGACCTAATTACACGCAGTGAATTTGGGTCATAGACGGTTTCGGACGTCCGGTTATTGGCATCCGACACATATTTTCCCAAGCCAGTATTGAAATCGTAACTCGCGCTAGTGGTCACCTGCGCGTAGGGATCGGTCGCCGAGCCGTGCGTTTTCGACTGCGGGTATGCATAATTCGTATCGGTGCTGTAACTAAACGTAGTTTGTTCGCAACAGGAGGTCGAGGCTTTCACCAGATTGCCGGTGACATCGTAGCGCCGGGTTTCGGCCACTGCACCGGTGAGGTTAAGAGCATCGGCGTAAGTCGTCACCTGGGTGACGTTGCCGCGATAGTCGGTCGAAGCGTCGTAAGGGCAGACCCAGATCTGGTTGCAGTAACCGTCACAACCACCTTCCCCCCAGGGACAGCCACCAGTACAGTCCGGATCGTTCCAGTCCACATCCCAATAGCAGTAGCCTTCCTCTTCCGCGTGCGGATTAGCAGCCTGATCGTGCATCACAACGCCGGGGGCGGCCGTGAGCAACTGCCCGTCGTACTGGAATTCCGTGCGCGAAACTCGCGTCACATTGTCAGCGGCATAAATTTCAACTGTCAAAGGCAGATTCAAGATGTGACGGCCATAGCAGCCCGTGCTGTAACACGTTCCCGTGTAATTTGCACTGTTTTGATAAGTCGTCCGAGTTGAGCGGAGGAGTGTTATTCCGCCGTAATCATAATCGCGAAGCTCCGTGACCTGGTTGTAAACGGGACCATAACTGAACTCAGCCGCAGTTTTTTGGCCGCGTTCATCAAATTTTTCGACGCGCGTCGGACGCGGAGAATTGTAGGCGCCCTGCTCCCAGCTTGACGTGCTCTTCTGAAGCGGATTTGCCTCGTCTGTCGTGAAGGTTCTATCTTCATAGATCAAACCGTCATTCCATTGGCCCGGTGCGTTGTAGGAGTATTGCTTACTCTTCGTGAGGTTTGGCAACGTTATTATAGTGGTGCGTGGATTATCATTGTCATGGACCTCATAACCAGTCACAGCTTGGATCAAGGTGGCCCCTCCGTCCGGTGTCCAGCGCTCCGTCATCGTCGTGTAAGTAGGAGCATCCGTGAGGTTGTAATCCGGTGTGAGGGGGTAGTTGTATTCTTCTTTTCGCGTGACCGATCCCTGATAGATCGTACCCATGTCGGTGAGCGGCGCGCCGGAAAAAGACATCCCGCGTTGTTCGATTACTTTCGCGAGCATGCCGTAGCTGGAATATGAATCGGAGTCGTTGAGCCAGTAGCCAGTGCCCGTCCCTGGATAGTAGATGCCATCAACAACCCAGGGCGCAGGATTCGGCACTACCGTGCTTTGAATCTGTGGATATGAGAATCCGTAGTTCAACCCAAGCTGGTGATAGTGCAGACGCACTAACTCGCGCGTCCCGCCGCTCAAGCCAGGTGCGGTCATGGCCGTCAACAGATTGTTGTAGTCGTAATGAAAGTTGATGACGCGGCCTAACGTATCCGTAACCGTTTGAATCAGCGGTCCGGAGTTGTTGACGTAGGTGATAGTAATGTAGTTGCCATTAGCGTCTTCGATGAACGTTGGGAAGACCCCACCACCTAGCTGGGAATATGCGCCATAGTTGATGAGGGTGCCGTTGGGTAACTTTGCTTGCGCCGAAGTGATTACTCCGTTCGTGCCGGTCCAATATGTGTAATCAATAAACGACCCGTCGGTCGTATGCATCACGCCGTAGGTGCCCCAATTGTAAATGGTGATGTTGCCCGTGTAGCTGTGTCGGGTTCCGTCGGCATCGACGAGCATGCAACCCGTGTAAACACCTATACCCAGCAGCTTTCCGAAACCCAAATTGAAGCCCGGCGCCGGCCAGCCGCGATCGTTGTCATAGCTCATTTGCGTGTTCGCCTTGGTCCAGATGCGGGAGTTGTAAGCGAGCCCGAGCGAAATGTTGATGCCGCGACCGGGCGCGCTATAGATTGGCGCTGCAAACTGGAAATTGCCGCTGCCTGCGCCGCCATCCGTGTTCGCGCCTGGAGGATCGCCGACGCGATTCTCGGGATCGTCAGCCGACCAATAATTGCTGCTGTCCCAACCGCCACCAACCCAGTACGGCATTGGATTCGGGTCAATTATAGTTGGCGCTTCCGAGGCGTGCGACCGCTTAGCTAATTCGGCTGCCATCGGACGTCTACTCCTCTTCGCTGGTCCTTTTTCAGTGGTTTTCTGTTGCTTGTTAGATGCAACCTTGACTATAGGAACGTCGCGCGACGATACGGCTCGCGTGCCCGTCGGCGTCAGATCTAGATTGGGACGAACGCCAGGGCGTACTGTCGCCGTGGTTTGCGCGGACCGCCCAGCGGCCTCACCTCTTATCGTGAATATACCGGGCCGACAGGACGGAATTCTCCGTGCCGCGAGATAGGAGCCCGCTGAGTTGGCGTTGAGGACTCGGCCGTCCATCTAACGGTCACCCCGCCAACTGCGTTGCCATCGCGATCGTATCCAACAGCAACAAACCTGACGCGCTCGGCTAAATCAACTGTTACATTGCTTGGATAGATTTCCAGCCGAACAACTTTAGCATCGCGTTCCGATTGTCTCTCTTGTGGCTGGATCAACGGAACTGCGAGGCCCTGAAGGAATTTGCTCATGCCACTGGAGTGGTACCAGAACGCCCAACTTGTTCGCTGCTTTTCAGCGATTACGACGATCGTTTTTGGCGCAGCCGGGGATGAACTCGACAGCAGGCAAATTACCAACACGATGGTCACGATGCGATTTAGTGAGACAAGTCTTAGACGGGCCATAAGCGTGCTCCTGGTAGGTGAAGACGGTTGGATACATTGAATCCACAAGTGGTCGTCGGTTCATCTGACCGTGCCTTGCTGGCACAGCCATCGACACAAATCATGAACCTCTTGCGAAGTATTCGTTTGACGTGAAGCGCCGCACGAAAACGAATGCTACGACTCCCCGAATTCGATCCCAGATGAATTGGTTTTGGTGATCTTCGCGAGGGATCACCGTTAGAGTTCGAACACTACAACCTTGAGTGACTCAATTACTCAAGGCTAATTAACTGGGAATTGTGCGTGCTTAAATTAGGCGAAGCGCGACTACAGTGGGGGCTGATGCGCGGCAATCTACGCCCGAGTTGGTCCACTGTCAAATGACATTTCTGTTGCGTCTATTTTGCAATCTTGCGACGAAACTATCGCAGGGAGAATTGCCACAAATTTGCCACAACAGAAATGCGGCACGCCTCACAGCGAACCGCATCTAGTTTTTTTGCTTAGGAAAAATGGTGAGCCGAGCAGGACTCGAACCTGCGACCCACTGGTTAAAAGCCAGTTGCTCTACCGACTGAGCTATCGGCCCATCTACACGTTGAAGAGCACGCATCGCGTGCTCTTTTTCAATTGCGAGGAACTTCGTGCGCGCATTCTAACCGAACGTGAATGCATCTGTCCAAAGTGCCATTTGGCCACAGATGAACACAGATGAAACGGATAAGAACTCGAGGAAACGAGCGCTCACAAATCGCGCTTCTTATTCGTGCCTCAGTGCGTCTACGGGATTTGAGTTCGCTGCCAGAATCGCCGGCGACAGACTGGCGCTCAACGCTACGAGGACAAGCAACACGGCCACAGTGAGAAAGACTATTGGATCAACCGGGCTAACCCCGTAAAGGAAGCTCGAAACGAAGTGGGTCGTTCCCAAAGTCAGCAACAAGCCAATAGCAATGCCCACCAGCGCCAAACTCACTCCCTCTTTCATTATCAGTTTTAGAATATCGGCCCGTTGAGCTCCCAATGACATGCGAATGCCAATCTCGCGTCTGCGTTGAGTAAACGCATACGAGGTGACTCCGTAAATTCCAATTGACGCGACAAGCAAACCGATCAGACTTAATAAACCGAGAAGAGCCGCAGCTGCTTTGACGGGAACCATTTGATTTTTCGAGACCTCGTCGAGCGTCTTGAAATCGAAAATCGGCAGATTTGCCCCAAGTCCCTTAATCTCTCGTTGGACCGAGGTAATCATTTTTTGGGGTTCAGCGGTCGTCCGTATGATAAGCGACACGTTCTTTTCAGGCTCTTGATAGAGCCAGAAGTAGAGGTACGGTTCTGAGGCCTTTCCAAAGTTATGGTATGGACTGTCCTTGGCGACTCCCACGATCTCGTATGCTGAGTTGTTGCCCCGGTGCAACAACTTACCTAGAGGACTTTCGCCTGGCCAGTAAGTGCGAGCCATCGTTTCGTTAACTATTACCACCTTTCGCGACGCGTCGTCATCGGTGGTCCCGAACTCTCTACCCCGCACAATGGGGATCTTAAGGGTTTGAAAATAACCATCCGCGACGCTTGAACACTGTAGATGTTGCGGCTCTTTCCCTTCGATCCTGGCCATAACAGTGCTCCGTTCAATCGTAAGCGGGAGCAAGTTGGAAAGCGTAACTGAATCCACGCCTGGCGTTGCCTTGATTCGCGTCACTAACTCTCGGTAAAAGGTTTTGGTGTAGTTCACAGAGTAACCGTATTTTCTTGGACTGAGGTTAAGCAATAGAATGTGGTCACTCTTAAAATTCTGACTGATGGCTTGTCCTTTTTGAAAGCTGCGTACGGCAAGTCCGGCTGAGATCAGCAAAACCAACGATGCGACAATTTGCATGACCACCAACGCCCGACGTGGATTAATCTTTCGCCCTCCTCTCCCGAGCGACATTGTAGCTGCTCCGAGAGACTTGATCAGATCGACTCGAAAGCTATTCAGCGCCGGCAACAACCCGAAGATCAACGCTGTCAGCACGGAAATCAAGAACGAAAACCACAACCCTCTTTGATCGATGGCCACGTCAGCCGAGAGTCCGACGTCGCCTGGCGGTATCAATCCAAGCACAATGCGCGTGGTCCAATAGGCAAAGACCAAACCGAGAATCCCGCCTATAAGCGAAAGTAGCAGAGCTTCAGTCAAGAGTTGACGAACGAGTCGGCGGCGGCTGCTTCCGAGAGCGATGCGAATTGCAAATTCTTTCTGGCGCACTGCGGCGCGCGAAAGCATGAGACTCGCGACATTGACACAGCAAATCATGAGGATGAGACTCGTCAACCCCAGGATGAACACACCTGAGGGAATTTCCTCACTCACAGCAGGATGTATCGCGCTTGCTGGCGACAGAGTTACTATCAACTTTCCATCGCGCGCGTCGCTGCTATTCTGCAGACGCGTACCGATTGTAGCCAGCGCTGCTTGAGCGTAGTCGAGCGAGATCCCGGGCTTTAAGCGCCCTATCATTTCCAACCAGTTATGATCGCGACCAAGTCTTCCACTCTCCTTCGCTTTCGCTTGAGTGTTTGTTCCTGTGTTGCCAGGACTTTCCACCTTGCCGGCTGTCTTATCGTCTCCTTGAGCTGGTTGAATGGTTTGAGCGGTGGCATCCGCATTTTGAATTAAGGTGGCCCATTGGGTAATGGGAACCCAGACGTCCGTCGAAACCATTGGATCAGTTCCAGTGAAAGTCGCCGGAGCGATCCCAACAACGGGGAAGTTGTTGCCGTTTAGGATAAGCTGTCTGCCAAGAATCTCCGGCTCCGAGTTAAGACGGCGTCTCCAGAAACTTTCGCTGATCACCACACTCGGCTCAGTGAGGGAGATTTGATCGTCTGCGGCTGTCAACGTTCGACCGCGTTGGACGTGGACGTCGAGCACCGAGAAAAAGTTACCGGATACGACTTGTGAGTTTATTTCTTCCGTGTGGTCTCCGATTGTTATCAGCATGGGCGGAGCTGAATAGGCCGCCAAACCTGAGAAAACGTCGTTCTGTTCAGCGAACTCCCGATAGTTAACATACGAGGCTGATCCATAGGGTTTGCGCTGGTTACCGGCAAAAAAGTAGACCAGCCTCTCATGGTTGGAAACGGGGAGTGGCTTGAAGAGTATGGCGTTTACAAATCCAAAGACGGTCGAGTTCACTCCAATCCCCACAGACAGAGAGAGGACAGCCACAAGTGTGAACCCGGGGCTTTTCAGCAACATCCTAGCGCCGAACAAAAGATCTCGTAAGGGGGAGTTCATGAAGTTACCTCGGCTTCGTCAGGGTGTTGTGAGCCTCTACGGTGGTCTGCACGAATAAGTTCCACACTTAATCGTTGCTGCATGCCAGAGAGAAATCCGCCACAGATGAAAACGGAAGAAACGGATAAAACCAGCACTGACCTATCACCGCTTCCTTTGATCGGTATCGATCTGTGGTTATGTGTGTCCTATTGCTCTTCTCTGAGCCAGCTGCCTAACGCCGAGTCGTGCACGATGATGGTCTGGGTTCGTTCCGGACCGGTGGAGACAAGACCGATCTCTGTGCCGATCTGCTCGGAAAGGAAGTTCACATACGCGCGTGCTTCGGTGGGAAGGGAAGTCATTTCTGTCATCCCCAGCGTTGAACTCTTCCAACCGGGCAGTGTTGCATAAACAGGTTCGATGCGACGCAGGTCTTGTGAAACCGCGGGAAGGGAGTCGCAGGTTTTGCCGTTCAATTTGTAGCCAACACAAACTTTGATCTCGTCGAGTGTGTCGAGCACGTCGAGCTTGGTGAGTGCTACTGAAGTGAAGCCGTTGATTTCGGCCGCATAACGTGTGGCGAATGCATCGAACCAACCACAACGACGTGGACGACCTGTAGACGCACCGTACTCGCGACCACGCTCGCGAATCATCTGACCTAGTTCCTCCTCGCCCGCGACCATTTCGGTTGGAAAAGGACCTTCACCAACGCGCGTCGTGTAGGTGCGGACAATGCCGAGGACGCCGCTGAGCCGATGGGGAGCGAGACCGGTTCCAATGATTGCACCGCCGGCAATCGTATTTGAAGAAGTAACAAAGGGATAAGTGCCGTGGTCAACGTCGAGCAACGTCGCCTGCGCCCCTTCAAGAAGTATTGATCGTCCTTCGGTAGCGGCGACGTTCAGGTAATGAGTTGTATCAGCAATAAAAGGACCGAGACGCTCGGTAAGCATAGCCATCTCGTCAAAGATCTCATTTGCATTCAAAGGAGAGCCGCCGTAGGCCTCAATGATTCGATTGGCGTCTTCCAGATTTCGTTCGATGCGCGAACGAAGAACTTCATGTACGAGTGCATCGGCAGTTCGGATTCCGCGACGTCCGGCTTTGTCCTCGTAGGCGGGACCAATACCACGCAAGGTTGTGCCGACCTTCTCGTTGCCGAGTCGTTCTTCGCTCGTATGATCGAGCGCGCGGTGATACGGGAGGATCAGATGTGCGCGCGAACTAATCTTTACGCGTTCCGGAGAGACTTCAATGCCTTGTTCAGTTAGTCGATCAGCTTCAACAAAAAAGGCCTTGGGATCAATGACCATGCCATTGCCGAGCACGCAGATTTTGCCGTGATGGACGATCCCCGAGGGCAGCAGATGAAGTACAAACGATTGATCGCCAACCTGCACCGAGTGGCCCGCGTTATGACCACCCTGATAACGCACGACGATCGCGAACCGCTCAGCGAGCAAGTCAACGATCTTACCCTTTCCTTCGTCGCCCCACTGGGCGCCGATCACTGCGATGACTTTGGACATAAGTTCATTGCCAATTTCCGATTGCCAATTGCCGATTTATAAGAAGGGCCGAAGGGAGCGATTTTCTTCAAATCGGCAATCGGCAATAATCTAACTTGCCTTATCTAGCCTGACCGGCTTCTCAATAAAGTAGTAACTACACGTTCCGCGCACTTCCTGAATATCCCGCTGTTCGATCGGAAAGAGACGACAGGAGTTAGGCCGATTTTCGTAAATGCCGCAAAGCGACGTGCCGTCAGGATTCTTTTTAAGGAACGGGCATTTAAAGACCAGTTCACAGCAAGCGCCGCAACGATTGCACTCACCCCGTCTTAGAGCGAGCGAGGCGATAGTGTCCTGCTTACGGAAGTTCGTAATGACGAAGCGCCGGATCTTTCCTTGAGCCTGACGTGCGCGAAGTTTGGCTTCCGAGATCTTTCGGGAACGCATGCGCTGGGCGAGACCCTCTTCGATGGAGCGTTGTTTACCTTTAGTCGTTTTACGAACAGTACTCATCTATTTAAGTAACTGCCTAGCCGGAAGATTCTACAGAACCAGGAGCGAAGCAACTGCACGCTGGATGTCCGATATGCTTTAGCTGGTCGTGTCGTTCCCAAGTTGCCCGCTAGTCTTGTGTGCCAACCGACGACAAGCTAAAGCATATCGGACATCCAGCGTGCAGTTGCTTCGCTCCTGATGGCGACTCACACTTTCAACACTTCCTCATACAATTGCACGTACTTCTTCCCAGCAGCGGTCCAGGAATTATCGACTCGCATTCCATTCAGTTGGATCGTAGCCCATGCGTCGGGGCGGCCGTAAAAGTAAAGGGCCTCACGTATTTTAGCAAGCAAGGCTCCAGCTTCGTATTGCTGAAACTTGAATCCGTTGCCAGCCCCACTGCCGGCGTCAAACTGTTGCACTGTGTCGTCGAGTCCGCCCGTTGCCCGCACAATTGGCACAGTTCCATACCGCATGCTGTACATCTGATTCAGACCGCATGGCTCGTAGAGCGAGGGCATCAGAAACATATCGGCGCCGGCTTCAATCTGATGCGCGAGCGGCTCGCCCGCGTAACCCTTATAGATACCCACTTGCCGCGGTGCCATGTCGTGCCAGTGCTGCAGAAAGTCTTCATATTCCGTAGCTCCTGCGCCGAGTGCGATGAAGAACGAACCTGTTTGCAAGATCGCGCGGGATAATTCCCGGATCAAGTCGTAACCCTTCTGTCCGACAAGACGCGAAATGATCGCGAGAATTGGACGCTTGGCGTCTTCGGGCAGGTCAAACCGGCGCAGTAGATCGAGTTTACATGTCTGCTTGCCTGATAAGTCTTCAGCAGAAAAATTTGCGGCAATGTGTGGGTCGGTTTCTGGATTCCAAACTGAGTAGTCGACGCCATTGGTTATTCCCGCGAGGCGATCTTTCCGGGAGCGCAATAACCAATCCAGACCATGACCGTGGTCAGGGGTTTGAATCTCGCGCGAGTAGCGAGGGCTAACGGTGGAAAGCGCATCCGCTGCAATGATTCCCGCTTTCAGTGCCGACGCCGTCCGACTCAACATGAAATCATTACTATCTGGCGGGTCACCGAAACCGAGCCACCATAGATCTCGTGGATCGAAGAGACCCTGGTAACCAACATTGTGGAGGGAGAACAAAGTTCGGGTTGCCTGAAAGAACGGATCATGGCGACGGCGAGCTCGCAATTCAGCGATAGCAAACCCACAGGGCCAGTCGTTTCCGTGGACCACATCTGCACGCCATTCCAGATGTTTTAGAAGCGCAAGCGCCGCCCGTGAAAAGAAGGCAAACCTGATGTGGTCATCGCTATATCCGTAGATGTTGGGACGGGCAAAGAATTCTGGAGCTTCGATCAAATAAGTCGGCGCGCCCGCCGCATCACTCTGACGCGCACGAATGGGATGTACTTGACCGCGCCACTCGACGCGAATGCCGTCAATTACTTCGTCGGTGAGTAAGCTTCGTTCAATTTGATCGAAAAGTGGAAGGATTAACTTGACGTCTACCTTATGTTCGAGCAGCGCTTTGGGCAGGGCACCTGACACATCAGCGAGTCCGCCGGTTTTGGCGAAAGGCATTGCTTCGGATGTCAGGATTGCCACACGCATTTGGATTTCATCTTATCTCTGTGAAACTCTGAGTCTCCGTGTCTCTGTGGTTATCGAGGCCTTACTTCACCACAGAGACACGGAGACACAGAGTTTCACAGAGGAGAAGAGCGCAATCAGACGTAAAGGCGAAAGGATCAATTTGATTGTCCTTTCGCCTTTTATTCGAAAGTACTGATTTCGAAAGGAACACAGACTGAGGTCTGTGCCACTAACTCTGCATCGAAGCCAGAAACTCGGCGTTCGACTTCGTCTTTTCCAGCCGCTCGAGCACAACTTCCATCTGCTCAACAGGTGACAGCGGATTTAAAACACGTCGCATCACCCAGATACGATTCAAGTCTTCCTTGCTGATCAGCAACTCTTCCTTGCGTGTTCCTGAACGCTGCAAATCTATTGCTGGGAACAGGCGCTTATCGCTCAAGCGTCTATCGAGGTGGATTTCAGAGTTACCGGTACCTTTAAATTCTTCGAAAATAACGTCGTCCATGCGTGAACCAGTATCAATCAAAGCGGTGGCGATGATGGTTAATGATCCGCCTTCTTCGATATTTCGCGCGGCGCCGAAAAACCGTTTCGGTCGTTGCAAGGCGTTGGAATCAATACCACCAGAAAGGATCTTGCCGCTAGGCGGGACGACAGCGTTGTGGGCTCGGGCCAGACGAGTAATCGAGTCGAGGAGGATGACCACGTCGCGTTTGTGCTCGACCAGGCGCTTGGCTTTTTCGATCACCATGTCGGCAACCTGAACGTGGCGTGTCGGAGGTTCGTCAAACGTCGAGGAGATCACCTCGCCGTTTACCGAGCGCTGCATATCAGTAACTTCTTCCGGGCGTTCATCGATCAACAAGACGATCAAAGTGGTTTCCGGATGGTTTTGGGTCACCGAATTCGCGATGGTCTGCAACAACATCGTTTTTCCGGTGCGCGGTGGTGCGACAATCAATCCGCGTTGTCCCTTTCCGAGCGGTGTTACCAGATCGATGACACGTGCCGACAGATTTTCGTTTGACGTCTCCATCTTCAGTTGTTCTTCAGGATAGAGCGGTGTCAGGTTGTCGAAGAAGACTTTCTCGCGAGCCTGATCGGGAGATTCAAAGTTGATAGCCTCGACCTTGATCAGCGCGAAGTAGCGTTCACCTTCTTTCGGTGGACGAATTTGTCCGCTAACCGTATCGCCGGTACGCAGGTCAAATTTTCGGATCTGGGATGGGGAAACGTATATATCGTCCGGCCCTGGCAAATAGTTGTACTCCGGTGCGCGCAAAAAGCCGAAGCCGTCTGGTAGGGTTTCCAGCACCCCCTCTGAAAATATGAGACCGCTCTTTTCGGTCTGGGCGGCCAATACTTTGAAGATGAGCTCCTGCTTCCGCATGCCGGTTGCGCCAGGAACGTCCATGGTTTTCGCAATTGACGTGAGCTTGGAGATCGACATCTCCTTCAAATCGGCGAGATTATGAAAGCCTTCGTTCTTGCCATCTCGAGATTCTCGAGCGTCGCGTTCGGGGGCTTCCGCAGTTGCTACAGTTCCGCCGGTATCTTCACCATTGGCTTCGTTGTTCGCGCTCGATGCGCGTGAACGTGTTCTTTGTGACATGTCAGTGTTCTCTAACGATCTCTGCTGCAACAAGTCGTGCAGCTTAAATTACCTGGGCGTTGGAAGTGACTATTGAGTGGTTATGGCGATGATGGGTTGCGAGTTACCTCTCACTTCATTCACGAGGCGTAACGCAATTCTCCTCAACGGTGTTATTCAAGTTTACTCGGGTGGCAAATTCAGCATCGTTTTTGATGCCACCGACTCAGCGCGCGTGGCCCAAAAAACTCAGATTGACCAAAAGGGGGCTTATGAGATTTTCGAATTGCCGATTTCTTTCAGGATACTAGCTAGCCAACACAAAGCGCAAACGTCAAACAGAACTAAACCGTCACGATATTGCACTTTTTATCGCACGCCAAAGTTCGTCACGACCGCGGCCGGTCTTGGCGGAATAGGCCAATATGCTGTCATCTTCGAGCACGGATCCTATGTGCTCCAGGTTCTTTCTCAACTCGTTGTTAGAAAGCTTATCGGATTTTGTGGCAACCAATAGTCGCGGCTTGTTACTGTGTTCAAGCCATTCGTGAAGTTGCAAATCCTGTTTTGTGGGTTCGTGGCGCGAATCTACGATTTGAATTGATAGCACAAGCTGGCGGCGCTTGGCAAGGTAGCTTGTGACCATCTCTCCCCAGGTGGATCTGATGTCTTGGGGTACGCGTGCATAGCCAAAACCCGGCAAATCCACGAACCGAAAGCGATCATTAATCGAGAAAAAATTCAACGACTGAGTCCTGCCCGGCGTTGACGATGTGCGCGCCAGACCACGCACCGAAAGCAGGGAGTTGATCAGGCTCGACTTACCCACGTTCGAACGACCCAGAAAAGCTATTTCCGGCTTCGCATCTGGTGGCCAATCGCTCTCTTTGAAGGCGCTTTTGACAAACTCGGCACTGCTAACCTTCATCCTGTTTGTCGATTGAATTTGAGCGGGTCCTCGGCTAAAAGACGAGGACCCACAAGCGTGAACTTCAGTTGCCAACCGCAGCGGCCTGGGCATTGCGCTGCTGCCAGGCGGCGATGAGTTTCTGAATGCGATCTCGAACAGCCGCGAGCCTCTCCTCGTAGTCGGGAAGGGCTTTAACGGTCTTTTCGAGGTGAGCAAGAAACTGGGGAAGTCCCATCTGTTCTCTCAGCACTGGAATCCACGGTTCCATCTTGGCGTAAACAAAGATGTGCTCTCCATTGGCATCATTGAACATTTGAGCGTCGATAGCTCCATTATTTACGAGTGAGCACGCCATATCCCAGTATGAAATCACCATGCGATAGTGACCGCTCTTATCGCTGGTCAGTACGTCCAGAAAATCTTGCGGACCTTGCGGGTTAAAAGTGAAAAACCAATTGCGGGCCTCGCGCATGAGCGATTCACGCCGCAGGTCGTATAGTTTAAGAATCAGGTCAGCTTCTTCTTGTTTACTCATTTAGCTCTCCTAGCTTGGTAGTTTTTCCACATTCCAGAAATAGAACTCTCACGACTGACCGCGAGAATTCTCGATGAAAACAGGGGAAACGTTAACTACGCCGTATATTGGTTTCAATCTGAAGCGTAGACAAGAACTCCAATTAGGGCGTTACTAGTCTCGTCACCAATTGGCGTGAAGAGACTCCTCCCCCGAGACTGAGTCGATATTTGACTCGATGGATTCTTAGCTGGTTTGAATACCTTGCGATGGCTGCTCAGTTGTCCACAACGGAGGAGCCTCGGTTGCTGCATCAGTCGGACAAGCGTCCTCGAGTGCAATCGCCAGCACCTCATCGATCGTGTCGACGATATGGATGCAAAGGGCGTTGCGAACCTCTTCGGGGACTTCGACCAAGTCCTTTTCGTTGTCCTTCGGCAGAATGATTGTGTCGATGCCGAAGCGGTGAGCAGCAAGTAACTTTTCTTTGACGCCGCCAATTGGCAACACCCGGCCGCGCAATGTGATCTCTCCCGTCATGGCAACATTCCTTTTAACTGGAGCGCGCGACAGGGCTGATGCCATTGCGGTGGCCATAGTGATACCAGCTGAAGGACCGTCCTTAGGAATGGCACCTTCAGGAATGTGTATGTGCAAGTCGCGTTTGCGTATGAAGTCTAAACTCATTCCCAGGCGTTCAGCGCGGGCCTTGATACAGGTCAGAGCCGCTTGTGCTGACTCCTGCATGACTTCACCCAGTTTGCCAGTCAGAGTGACACCGCCTCGGCCCTTAATGAGCGTGGCTTCGATTTGCAGAACCTCGCCGCCAACTTCCGTCCAGGCCAATCCCGTTGCCAGACCGATTTCACTTTCGGCAGCAATGCCTTGTTGACGAAACTTGATGGGTCCAAGCATTTCGCGAACGCGTTCGGCATCGATGGTTGCTTTGGCCCCTTCGCCGCTTTGCTCGGAGACAAACTTGCGCGCAACTTTTCGGCAGCAGGATCCGATTTCACGTTCCAGATTCCTAACACCGGATTCACGTGTGTAATGTCGTATGACTTCGAGAATGCCTTCGTCGGTGAACTCGAGTTGCTCGGTTTTTAACCCGTTGCCATCAGCCTGCTTTGGAACCAGGTGACGTTTGGCGATCTCCAGCTTTTCGCGCTCGGTGTAACCAGACAGACGCAGAATCTCGAGACGATCCTGTAGCGCAGGGGGAATTGTGTGGAGCACATTCCCAGTTGCGATAAAGAAAACCTTTGATAAGTCGTATTCGACGTCGAGGTAGTGATCCTGGAACGTATGGTTCTGTTCGGGATCGAGCACCTCAAGTAACGCCGCACTCGGGTCGCCCCGGAAATCGGCCCCGAGTTTGTCGACCTCATCAAGCAGGAGCACAGGGTTAACCGTGCCTGCTTTCTTCATCATCTGAATTATTTGGCCCGGCAAGGCGCCGATGTAAGTTCGCCGATGACCACGAATCTCAGCTTCGTCGCGCACTCCGCCAAGTGACAAACGAACAAATTTTCTGCCAGTAGCGCGAGCGATAGACTTGCCCAGGCTCGTTTTACCAACTCCCGGCGGCCCTACGAAGCAGAGAATAGAACCGCGGGGGTTTTTCACGAGCTGACGAACGGCGAGATATTCAAGAATTCGTTCTTTGATTTTCTCGAGACCGAAATGATCCTCGTTCAGAACCTCTTCCGCCTTTGTTAGATCCTTGATCTCTTTTGACTTTGGCTTCCAGGGTACACTTATCAGCCAATCAATATAAGTTCGAGAAACAGTGCCCTCGGCAGACATTGGCGGCATGGCTTCAAGACGATGCAGTTCCTGCATAGCCTTCTCTTTCGCCTCATCAGTCATGCCAGCTTCTTCGATCTTCTTCTTCAGTTCCTCGAGTTCAGCTTTCTCGTCCTTACGGCCAAGTTCTTTGTGAATCGCCTTTATTTGCTCGTTGAGGTAGTACTCCTTTTGAGCCTTTTCCATCTGACGCTTCACACGAGTCTGGATTGTGCGATCCAATTGACGTTTCTCGATCTCTGTCTCGAGCAACTCAATCAGTCTTTGCAAACGTGCCTGAGTCGAGAAGATTTCAAGTAGTCCTTGCTTGTCCTCAACCGAGATCTTTAGTTGTGACGCAAGAGCATCTGCGAGGTGCGAAGGTTCTTGATTCCGCAGCGCAGTCTGTAAGGCATCGGTTTGAGTGTCAGGAGCTAGACGGAGATGTTGCTCGACGAGTTGACCGACTTTTTGGATAAGTGCGTCTAAACGAGTTCCTTCTTCATTTACCGCCGGTGCACGACGAACGAGAGCCATGAAAGCTCCGTCCGTGTTCTCAACTCGAACAGTAGTTGCCCGCTCACGTCCTTCAACGACGACCTTGATTTGGCCGTTGTCTTGTTTTTGAGACTGAAGAATCTTTCCGAGTGTTCCTACTCCGTAAATCTGTTCGGGAGACGGCTCGTCGACGGTTGCGTCGTGCTGAGTTGCTAGGAAAATTGTACGGTCAGTGGCTAGGGCTTGTTCGAGTGCGCGAACGGAACCAGACCGACCTATTTTGAAAGCGACTTTTGTAAAGGGAAAGATAACGACGTCCCGGATTGGTACCATCGGATACCAGGCGACATCGGCGGGGGTTCTGTCTGAATATTCTTCCATGGTTGTGAATGCTATTTTTAGGCCTTTGCAACAAAGGCGAGCCGCTAAACTGCCGTCTCGCCTTAATCTAAAAGATGGCTAATTGTAAATCATTTCCGGTAGGTTCGCTACTTTGTTGCAGGAAAAGCTTTTGATTGGTCGTTCAGGCAGCCGCACCGTCGATACCGGTTAGCCCTTCGCCAGGAACCGCGCGCCGGCGTTCAACCATTTCGCTGGTTATGACGAATTCTTTGACGCGCTTCTGCGAGGGCAGGGTGTACATCGCGTCGAGTAGGAGTTCCTCAAGGATCATCATCAGTCCACGGGCCCCAACCTTACGTTCAACAGCCTGTCGGGCGACTGATTTGAGCGCATCTTCCGTGAACTTCAACTTTACATTGTCGAAGTCAAACTTTTTCTGGTACTGCTTGACGAGAGCGTTTTTCGGTTCGGTCAGGATCTTTATGAGGGCGCCTTCATCGAGCTCATGAAGGACTCCAGCCACGGGCAGGCGTCCAACAAATTCGGGAATTAAGCCAAAACGAATCAAATCCTCCGGCTGCACTGCCGCTAGCGCCTCCGCATGACGGTGCATTCCAGATTTTACTTCGGCGTGAAAACCCAGTGATTTATTCCGGAGACGTCGCTCAATGACCTTTTCGAGGCCAACAAAAGCGCCCCCACAGATGAACAGGATATTCGTTGTATCAACTGGGAAAAACTCCTGATGTGGGTGTTTGCGTCCGCCCTGGGGAGGCACATTTGCAACCGTTCCCTCGAGAATCTTCAAAAGGGCTTGCTGAACGCCTTCACCCGACACGTCACGCGTAATCGATGGGTTTTCGTCTTTGCGACAGATCTTGTCGACTTCGTCGATATAAATAATGCCTTGTTGAGCGCGTTCGACATCACCATTCGCGGCCTGAAGAAGTTTGAGAATGATGTTCTCAACGTCCTCACCGACATACCCAGCCTCCGTCAATGTTGTCGCGTCGACGATGGTAAAGGGAACGCTAAGCATGCGGGCCAGCGTCTGTGCCAGTAACGTCTTGCCGGTACCGGTCGGGCCGATCAGCAGGATGTTCGCTTTTTGGATTTCAACATCGGAACGGCGACGACCCAGCTCGATCCTTTTGTAGTGTTGATACACAGCAACGGCCAGGCGCTTCTTGGTTTCATCCTGGCCGATCACGTATTCATCTAGAAAGTTTTTGATCTCCCCTGGCTTAGGTAGGGGAGGACGAGTAGCTACTGACTCCGCCTGTTGATCATCAGTAATGATCTCGTTGCAAATGTCGATGCATTCGTTACAAATGTAGACGGTAGGACCCGCGATGAGCTTCTTGACTTCATTCTGCGATTTACCGCAGAACGAACAACGTAGGGTGTCGTCGGTTCGTCTCACCATAATCTACCGAAAGATTGCTCCTTGGGGAATTTCGCGCTCTACTCGCGGTGCGCAATGACCTCGTCTATTAAACCATATTCTTTGGCTTGCTTGGCAGACATTATTTTGTCGCGTTCAACATCGCGCTCGACGTTCTCGTACGACTGGCCGGTATGCTTTGCGATAATCTGCGAAGTGAGTTCGCGCATGCGGAGGATTTCTTCGGCTTGGATGCGGATGTCAGTAGCTTGACCCTGCGATCCGCCTGAGGGCTGGTGAATTAGAATTCGGGAATTCGGCAGGGCAAATCGTTTTCCTTTGGCGCCAGCTGCAAGCAGGAGCGCACCCATTGAAGCGCACTGCCCGACACAGATTGTGGTCACGTCTGGTCGAATAAACTGCATCGTATCGTAGATGGCCATTCCAGCTGTGATCGATCCGCCCGGCGAATTAATGTAGACGTTGATGTCTTTTTCCGGATCCTCAGCTTCCAGGAATAGCAGCTGAGCCACGATCAGGTTGGCAATCTGATCATCGATCGGAGTACCAAGGAAGATGATGTTGTCTTTCAGTAGTCGCGAGTAGATATCGAAGGCGCGTTCGCCTCGCGAAGTTTGCTCGACTACCATCGGGACTAAAGCCATAAAAGTCTAACCTCGTTCAAAAGCAGATTAATGAGAAGGGCGATGAGTTAAACTCACTTCGCGTGGAAGAAGAATGTCCGATATGCGTCTGTCTTGTCAGTCTGTCCAACGCATCTCTAGCGAGTCATCACGACAAGACAGACGCATATCGGACATTAACTATCGCTCCACTCTTCTTCAGTCACGCTTGCATTAGCAATCAAAAGATCAAGCGCTTTACGGTTGCGCAATCTGTGCGCGATGCTACGTTCGCCTCCATCCTTTGTCAAGGCAGCACGCACTTGCTCTTTTGCTTGTCGTGAGGCCGTCGAAATCGCGTCGATCTCAGCTTCAATCTCATCATCTGAGACACTGATCTTTTCCTCATCGGCGATCTGTTCGAGCAACATACTCGCACGTACATCTTCCTCGGCTTGCACTTTCAACTCCTCGCGCGCGCCCTCCCAATCAACGTCGCGGCTTCGTGGATCGATACCCCGTCCGATCATATCGCGCACCACACTTTCGAGTCGGTGACCAGCTTGTTGTTCTACCAGACTCTGGGGCACTTCAAACTTGTGGGCTTCGAGAAGTTTGCGCATCACCTCAGCGCGGAGTCGATGATCAGATTCTGATGCGGATCGCTTTTCGAGGTCTTCGCGAATCTTTGTGCGCAGGGTTTCAACGGAATCAAAGTCGTCTCCTAGACTCTTCGCCCATTCGTCATCGACATCAGGCAATTCCTTGCGGCGGACTGCGGTTACTTGTGCCTCGTACTGTACCTTTTTTCCGGCCAGACCTTTTGAGGTGAAGTCCTCAGGGTAATCGACGAGAAAACTCTTGGTGTCGTCGGGCTTTGCGCCTTGAAGATTGTCAGTGAACTCGTTCTGTACGCCTTCGCCACCTAGTACGACTTCAACATCGTCAGCTTTGATGTCTTCTTCTTCAGGTGCATCAATGAACTTGCCCTGGACATTGATAGTTACTGTATCGCCCACTTCCGCGCCGCGATCTTCAACTGGCTGCAACGAAGCTGAAGCATCGCGGAGTCCCTCGATCATTTTTTCGACGTCAGCTTCAGTGACTGGTCGCGTCCGTCGAACCGCTTCGAGGCCTTTGTACTTGTCGAGTTTGACTTCAGGGAAGACTTCGACACCTACTTTGAAAGTGATCGGTTCTTCACCAAGTCGCTCGAGAGCTTCGGTGTTATCCAGCTGGACGTCTGGCTCGCCGATCGTGGCCAGGGAGTGTTCACCAATGGCGTTGTTGACTGCCTCGGGTAGCAGTTCACGCAAGACTTCGCTTCTGATTTCACTCTTGAACCGATTACGGACGACTGATTGGGGTGCGTGGCCTCGACGAAAGCCGGGAACGTTCGCGCCCTTTGCGTAACGCTCACTAACGCGGTCATAGGCCGTGCGTATCTGTGCCGGCTCGATTTCGATTTTGATTTCCTTGCGGGTTGGGGAGAGATCTGTAAGTTCGGTCTTCATTGTTCTTTGAGCTTTGTACTTTGATCTTTGTGCTTTGTGCCTTGGGTGAGCGAACAAAGAACAAAGCACAGAGTTCCAAGCTCATCTCGTTGGTGCGAAAGGGGGGACTCGAACCCCCACACCTTTCGGTACCAGATCCTAAGTCTGGCGCGTCTGCCAATTCCGCCACTTTCGCACTATCAAAACTCAAAATCGCCATCGTCGGCCAGGGCTCGGCAAGAATAGCATGCGCTACTCATGTTAGTCACAAGGGGGTCACTCTGCTATTCTCCCGGCGTTATTCTGCTCTACACAAACTGTCAGGAGCCACTCATGTTTGCTACTCCTCGCACGTTCCCGTGTCCCAACTGCAAAGAGATAATCAACGATTCCATGACAACCTGCCGTTTTTGTTCGGTTGCGATCGATCCGGGCATCGCCGCCCAGGTAGCCGAGAACCAAGCCAAAGCAAACCAGGCTTACAGCGACGCTAGTTTTTTGCGCACTGCGGCCGTAGCGATGTTCGTGTTTCTGGGATTGAGCTTGATCCCGTTGGTACCTTTCGTGTATTGGGGCTTCCTGGCTACGTTTCTAGTAACGGTTGTTTTGTTGGTGCGGTGGCAGATCCGTTTTGCCAGTTTGAATACGAGCGACCCTGATTATCAGAAGGCTAAGCGATCACGCAATGTGGCGGTGCTACTGATAATTCTTGCGATCCCAGTGGGGTTCATTCTTAGACCTTTGCTGAGTTTGTTGCTGTCACAGATGTTTTAGGTTAGGCGATGCTGTAGGTCACCTTAGGCTTGCCCAGAAAGTCTTTGCCGGTTTGCTTCTTCACCAGCCCGCTCCGTTCCAATTCAAAATAGGCGCGCAGAATCTCACCTTTGTCTACTGACAATTTCTGGGCCAGTGCAGCAGGTGTTGGCAGCCAATCACCTGAGTTTAGTACTTTGCTTTTGATCTGCGCTTCGATCTGTTCGCGGACTTGAAGGTAGACGGGATTGTGGGACAAGTCTTTGAGTTCGATGTTCATCGGGTTCACCTGTCCGATATGCTTTAGCTTGTCGCACTCGAGATCATTTAAGCGTTGTTAGAAAGGGGCGACAAGCTAAAGCATATCGGACACCCGACAAGCTAAAGCATATCGGACATTCCTATAGCGTCCGCGTAACCTTTGATAACGACCGCGGCGAGTCGGGATCGAGTCCCTTTGCTTCCGCCAACAATGCTGCGAAGAGTTGACCGGGCACGATGTAAGGAATCGGTGCCAGAAACTCATCAATCTCCCGCGGCATGATAATCGAACGAGTACACAGCCCCGCAGCTTCTATGTCGCTCGTAATTGCCAACGTATCAGCGTGCAATTCACGAAGTCGTTCAATCAGACTCTTCACTCCGGGCAACATCTCACCCGGCGGTGCAAATAAGAATACTGGGAAGTGACGCTCAACCATCGCGAGCGGACCGTGCAGAAAATCTGCTGATGAGAAACGCTCCGCAACGACGTAGCAAGTTTCCATCAACTTCAACGCCAACTCATAAGCATTTGCGTAAGCGAGTCCGCGACCGACAACGACGCAGTTTTCCATGAACACATATCGCTGCACCAGTTCGAGGATGGCAGGCTTTTGTTCCAGGGCCTTGGATACAAACTCCGGAATCGCTTCATAACTAATGGACGATTGCTGATCCGACAGTGCCTCAGCGACCATATAAAAAAGGAGCATCTGGGAGGTGAACGTCTTGGTAGCAGCAACAGACCGCTCGCGACCGCCATGGGTTAACAACGTCTGGTCCACCAGGGTCGTCATCGAGGAATTCGGTTCGTTGGTAATGCCAACGGTATACGCACCACACTGGCGAGCATTCTCCAGCACACGATTGATGTCTTCACCTTCGCCAGATTGGGAGACACCAACAACGAGAGCGCGGTCAAGTTTTAGTTTGGCCTTGTAGATTGTGTGAATCGAGGGTGCCGACAGCGAAACCGGAATTCCGGTAGTGATCTCGAGCAGGTAACGACCGAAGAGAGCGGCATTGTCCGAGCTGCCCCTTGCAACCAGCACTATGAGATCTATATTGCGCGCTCTGATCGTCTGACCCAGTTTTGCAATCTTGCTGCGCTCTTCTTTAATAGTCAGCGCGAGCGCAGCTGGTTGCTCGGCGATTTCAGCAAGCATCAGTGACAAGGAAATCTCCTGGATAGGAATCGGCAATATCGGTTGTAATCCCCGCAGATTTCAGTTAAATACTCGTCCGATCTTTCCAACCGCGAGTTATATACGGCAAACGACAACTCTTTGCTGATGCCCAACACTCTAACACGAACGCCTAGTACTCGTCTGACTCTTCTAACACTCGCGCTGGTTTCGTTATTCACATTTGCTAACGGTCAGCAAACGCAAGAGATCCCTCGCATCTCTGTAATCCCTCAACCTCGTGAGCTGAAGAGCTCTAGTGAGGTGTTTCGCCTTGACCGAAGTGCACACATTACGCTTGCCGATCCACGTTCTGACGAAGACCAGTTCGCTGCCAAGGATTTCATTGATGATTTGAAGCAGACCACAGGTGTGTCGCTGAAGATTAGTCGTAATCGAGGCCGCCAGACGATCCTGGTCGGCAAGCTAAGTCTACCTGCGATTGCAAATGCCCTGCAGAGGTCCGCAGTCTCGACGCCGGCATCGCTTAATGAGGAGGGATACATTTTGAGCGTGGGCCCCGACGCCGTGGTCGTCGCAGGCGCAAGTGCCGCCGGCGTGTTCTATGGTCTGCAAACTCTCAAACAGCTCGTTCGCGGCAATAACGCCGATGTCTACATTCAGGGTGTGCGGATTGTTGATTGGCCAGCCATGCGTTGGCGTGGAGTTTCGGACGATATCAGTCGTGGGCCAGTGCCAACCGTCGAGTACATAAAACGACAATTACGAACGCTTGCGTCGTTCAAACTAAACATGCATTCGTTCTACATGGAGCACACGTTTGCCAGTAAGGCTCATCCGCTAATAGGACCTGAAGGCGGCTCACTTACGCCGGAAGAAATTCGCGAGCTGGTTGCTTATGCCAAGTCGTACCACATCGAGATGGTTCCCGAGCAGCAAACCTTTGGTCATTTGCACAAAGCACTCCGGTTCGAAAAGTACAATCCACTTGCTGAGACTCCTTACGGCGATGTTCTGTCGCCCCAGCAAGACGGAACATACAAACTGATTGCTGATTGGTATCGCGAATTGAATGAATTGTTCCCCGGCAAGTTCTTTCACATTGGTGAAGACGAGACGTTTGAGTTGGGAGAGGGACAGAGTCGCGAAGCAGCGCGTGCGAAGGGAGTCGGCGCGGTTTACTTCGAACACCTGAACCGCGTTCGGGACATCTTGAAACAATACGATCGCAAGCTGATGTTTTGGGGGGACATTGCGCTTAACCATCCTGATCTAATCGGCAACATTCCGAAAGAGATTATCGTTGCCAACTGGGATTACGGTCCGAAAGACGATTACACGAATCGCATCAAGCCATTCAAGGACGCGGGACTCGAGCAGTTTGTTTGTCCCGGTGTCTGGGGATGGAATCAGATCTTTCCCAACGTCGACTCTTCGTCGAAGAACATCGTCAACTTTGTTCGCGATGGACAGGTTGCCGGCGCTATGGGGATGCTCAATACGACGTGGGATGACGATGGAGAGTCGCTGTTTGAGATGACCTGGTATGGCATCGTGCTTGGTGCAGCAGCGTCATGGCAATTTCAAGCGGTCGATCAGAAGAAGTTTGATGTAGACTTCGATTGGGCCTTCTTTCGTAATGATGGTGATCAATTTGTCGGTGTGATTCATGCGCTTGGTAGCGTGAATACAGTTATGGGATTTGGTACGAGCGACGAGGCGTTCTGGCGCGATCCGTTTACCACCAATTACCAAAACAGCGCACGAGCAAGCGCCGAAAAGATTAGACAGATGCGTTTGCAGGTTGAAGCGGCTGAGGAGACGTTGCTCGCTCACCGTCACCGCGCACAGCGTAACCGTTCGATGGTCTCGTCGATGCTTTTTGCCGCACGGCGTTTTGATCACCTTGGCAGGCGAGCGGAAACAGTTGCGAAACTCAGTCGCGAATACTGGGATGCCTATCTTAATTTGGGAGATCGCACGAAGGTTCGCAGGTTACGTCGTTACGCGAGTCCGATTTACAACCAGCTGCGTGAGATGGCAGAGGAGTTGGCAATCTTGAAAGCTGGTTATCGCGAACAGTGGCTGGCGGAAAATCGACCCTATTGGTTGGACAGTGTGCTAGCTCGTTATGATCAGGCGATAGCGACCTGGTTGGCAAAAAGTCGCGCGATTGAAGAAGCGATGCGAGCGTATGATGCAACATCGATTCTGCCTAACCCGGAAGAATTTGGTTTGGGTGTACGATTTCAAGCACCGCAACAACGGTGATGTCTAACAGCACACTGTTTTATTCTCAGTGCTCCTCTGTGTCTCTGTGCGTCTGCGGTTAGACAGGATTTCATCACCACAGAGGCACAGAGACACAGAGGAGCACTGAGAAACCACGAAACAAAGGCAAACAAAAATGTCTACCTCAACCCCCAACCGTCTTGTATCCCTTGACGTCTTTCGCGGTCTAACGATCGCCGGCATGACGCTGGTAAACAACCCCGGCACATGGAGCAGCATTTATTGGCCACTCGAACACGCGGAGTGGAATGGTTGGACGCCTACAGATTTAGTCTTCCCTTTTTTCGTCTTCATCGTTGGCGTTTCGATAGGGCTTGCCTTAGGACGTCGGTTAGAAGAAGGTGCACCCCTCAGGCCGCAGTATTTAAAAGTGATCAGGCGTTCACTGATCATCTTCGGACTGGGTCTCTTTCTAAACGGATTTCCATTCTTTCATCTTTCCGAAATTCGGATTCCAGGCGTTTTGCAACGCCTCGCAGTGTGTTACCTGATAGCAGCCTTGATTTTTCTATCAACCAAAGTTCGAACGCAGTTCATCATTGCGGTGCTGCTGTTACTGGTCTATTGGATTGTGATGACCAAGATTGCCGCGCCTGGCTTCGCCGCCGGTGATTTAACGAAGGAAGGAAGTTTGGCCTCGTATGTCGATCGAGTGGTTTTTGGCCCACACATTTGGAAACAGGGCAAGGTTTATGATCCTGAAGGAATACTGAGTACCATACCAGCGATCTCGACATGTCTGCTGGGAGTTTTAACCGGTCACTGGTTGCGAAGTGAGCGGTCGCAATTTGAAAAGGTCGCGGGTTTGTTTGTGGCTGGAGCAGTTTGCGTAATGATCGGTTGGGCATGGAATCCGTTCTTTCCAATTAACAAGGCGTTATGGACCAGTTCCTATGTAATGTTCACTGGAGGGTTAGCACTGCAATTACTGGCACTCTGTTACTGGCTGATCGACATCAAGGGGTATCGTCGCTGGGCATGGCCTTTCATAGTTTTTGGAGTGAACGCTATTGCATTGTTTGTTGGATCAGGACTGATGGTTAAGTTGATGGGACTGATCAAATTACCGTGGGGAGACCGCAGGATTTCATCGCAAGGGTGGATCTTCAATAAACTATTTCTGACCTGGGCTTCCCCAATCAACGCCTCACTAGCGTACGCGATCGCGTTTATCTTGTTTTGGCTTTTCTTGATGTGGCTGTTGTATAGGAAGAGAATCTACATAAGAGTGTAAGAAATGGTCTTTGGTGTCCGATATGCGTCTGTCTTGTCGTGATGAGCGGAACGGACTCTTCAGGATCCACGACAAGACAGACGCATATCGGACATCAAAGACCCAAGACCAAATCTCCCAAACGAAAGGATCACAGTTATGCCAACTTATATCGCGCTTCTAAAATGGACTGAACAGGGAATCGGCAATATTAAGGACAGCCCGGGCCGACTTGACGCTGGTCGCAAGGCGTTCAAGAAGATGGGTGTGAAGATTAAAGACACCTACCTGACAATGGGCCGCTATGATCTCGTTTGTGTCATCGATGCGCCCGATGATGAAGCTTACGCAACAGCGATACTTACGCTCGGTTCACAGGGCAACGTGTCAACTGAAACGTTAAAGGCTTTCTCTGAAGCCGACTACCGCAAGATCATAGGATCAATCTGAAAAGTACCCCTTTAGTAGCAAGCTGAATGGGCCAGGGGCCGTCATACTGGGACCGCAGGCGTCCTCGCCTGCTACGTTAGTGTGCGAGTGGTTTGGATATTCCGTTGGGGCCAATCGCCGACCTGGCAGGCGAGGACGCATGCGGTCCCAGCATAATGGCTAATTATTCGCCCGGCGCTACTACTAAAGGGAAACTACTTTCGATAACCAGGACCACGGACAACCTGCCCTGCCAGCGCTGCTGTTCGTTCACCTTTATCAACGCTTATTTGTCCATTCACCAGGACGTATTCGATCCCAACCGGATATTGATTGGGTAATTCAAACGTCGCGCGATCTATAACAGTGCGCGGATTGAAAACGGTGATGTCGGCAAACATGCCGATGCGCAGTAATCCGCGATCCTTTATTCCAACTCGAGCAGCTGGTCCGCCAGTCATCTTGTGAATCGCAGTCTCAATCGAAAGCAAGTGTTCGTCGCGGACGTACCGTCCAAGTATTCGTGGATAACTGCCCCAGCCACGCGGATGTGACTTTGACCCGGCAAGGGGCCCATCGGTGGCGCGAGAACCGCTGTCGGTGCAGAAACTGACAAATGATGCACGCATCGCGGCGCGCATATCGCCTTCACTCATCATGAAGTAAATCGCCCCAGTTTGCGCGTGGTCAGCCAGAATGAAATCCAATAGAGCGTCCAAAGGGTCCTTCTTTTGTTCCGCGGCAATCTCGGAGACGCGTTTCCCCTGCATCGACTCCAAATCGCGATTGACAACTGCTCCAATCAAGATGCCACCAGGACCTCCGCTACCCAGATAGATGTTTTCCCAGTCTTTGTGATCTTCCGAAATTTCCTTCTTAATCCGTTCTCGCGTTGCCTGATCACGAAGACGACTGAGCATCTTTTCAGTGCCACCCTCCTGAGCCCAAGGTGGCAAACACGCGCTCAACGCGGTGGAACCGGCAACGTAAGGATAGATGTCGGCAGTAACGTCGAGACCGCGCGCCCGAGCCTGTTTGATCTTGGCGAGGATCTCTGGCATACGTCCCCAGTTCTTTTTATAAGCGGTCTTGAGATGCCAGATTTCAACCGGGATGCGAGCGCGTCGCGCTATCTCAAAGACTTCGCTAAGCGATTCGTCAAGCGCGTTGGCTTCGCTACGCTGATGCGTTGCATAAATGCCTCCGTATTGGCGGGCCACTTTGGCAAGCTCCACGAGTTCATCCGTCGTCGCAAAACGCGCGGGAATGTACTGCAGCGAAGTCGATAGACCGAGTGCTCCTTCTTGCATCGACGCAGCCACCAGGTTCTTCATACTTTCGAGTTCAGCGGAAGTCGGTGCGCGATTGTCATAGCCTACGACATACTCACGAACCTGCGTGGCGCCAACGAAGGTTCCCAGATTCAAACCCGTTCCCTGTTTTTCCAGCCGCTTGAAGTATTCATCAAGCGTGCGCCAATCTACCTCCAAGTTGAAGCGCTTGAGAAAATCTTCCTGCTCCTTGATTTGGCGCTCGTTGATTGGCGCGATTGATTCGCCTTCACCGGTGATCTCCGTGGTTACACCCATCATCACCTTACTCATGCCACGTGGATCGATTAGCAGGTATGTCTCGGATTGCCCAAGCATGTCGATGAATCCCGGAGCAACGACCAGTCCTCGCGCATCGATTGTTCTTGCTGCAGCGGCGTTTCCCAGGTTGCCAATGCCCACGATGCGTTGTCCTTTGATTCCGACGTCAGCGTTGTAAGCGGGCCGTCCGGATCCGTCGACTATGCGACCGTTCTTGATGAGGACGTCGAAGTGGTATGGTTGCTGTGGTCCGAATGAAAACGTGAGCATGCTAATTGTGGAGACTAGTAAAGCGATTTTTGTGAACATCTCTTACTCCGTCGAGGTCATACTTCTCTGCGCTTCCTCTGCGTTCTCTGCGTCTCTGCGGTGACATAAGGTCCCAGACTAAACTTGACCGCAGACGCAGAGAACGCAGAGGAGGCGCAGAGAAGGAACCTACTCCATATCTAAAAACTTTGCTCGATGTTCGGGCTCCGGCAACATACAGGTCTGATGTTTGCCAAACATGTAATAACGATTCTTCGCGACAAACCGGTAGACACGGTCGCGAATGTCTGGTGGCACCTTCGCTCCCAGGTCGGCCACTTCTGCCCAGATACCACCAAGCTCTTTTCCCGCGCGCAGAATTGCGTCTGAACGGTCAAGCACACTCTCATCCGACTGGTCATAGTTCTCAACGACGTGGACCGTATCGAGATCTTTCGGATCTATTCCGTGGCGAGTGAGCACCTGCGAGGCAAAATCGCTTTGCAGCGACGCGAACAGAAGTCGGTCGTGTTTGTCTCGTTTGAGTAAGAATTGGACGAGGCGATTGCAGAGTCCGCAAACACCGTCGTAGAGCACGATTGGCTTGTTCACAAGAGCGCCTTCTTTGCTTCCCTTTAGTGGCGCTCCGGAAGAATTGTGAACGTGATGCTGGGACCGCAGGCGTCCTCGCCTGCCGTGTGCCCGAGCGGTACGTGGAGGTAACCTGGCAGGCGAGGACGCCTGCGGTCCCAGCATTACGTTCACAATTCTCTCGAAGCGCCACTAAAGGGCATCCTTTTAACTTAAGGTACAAGCAACGGTTGATTCGCTGCTTGCAACTTTGTGTTCAACTCCACGACGTCTTTGGCTTTTAAGTTTGCCCAGTCTGCGTGCAGCTTCTTTAACACCAGCTGCAACTCTGCGGCAGCCGCAACAGTGGCAAGGTTAGGTGCCAGGTCAGCGCTTTGGAGGTTTTCAAGTAAAGATGCAAATCCGCCATTCAGACTCGTTAGATTTGGATTTCGTACATCGAGCGCTCCCCCAGGAATTCCTGGCGAACTTGCGTCAGCGCGTCCCTCACCACTAATGGCAGCGGCTTTCTTTTCCAAAGCACTAAGTGACTCGGCCAATGGGCCACGACCGACTTTGTCTATTGCCAACCTAATCTGATCGCGAAGTTTCCTTATTTGAATCACGGTTTTGAACGACTGTTCCATACCGTTGTAAGCCTCGAACGAAAGACTGAACTGCTGTGATAAGACAAACGCTCCGGTTTTTACTCGCGGATCCATTTTTACTGTCATTGTTTGTGAGAGCGTCTTGCCGTTGACGGTCAACTTGATTGTGTACAAGCCGGGCATAACTGCAGGCCCGAGCGGATACAGCGGCGTGTCCTTATATATTGCTGAAATAGGAAAGCCATGACTAAATGCAGCCGGGGGTGGATACATCAGGTCCCAAATAAAACGCTGCATTCCGGCGTTTGTTGTTAGCGGTTGATGCGGACGATACCAATAGGATGGAACCTGGTAGTCCTTCTCATTAATTTGCCGCGGCTGATCTTCGCTCGAATAGCGACGCACGAGTTGATCCTTGATGTCGAAGATTTCGAGGACGACCGGACCAATCGCATTTTCTTTCAAGTAGTAGTTAATAATTGCGCCGTCAGGAGGGTTTTGTCCGACGGGCTCTTCGGGAGGCAGTGGCGTATCGGTATTCACGTTCCTCTTCACTCGATAAGCTAACTGCGGCGCGAAGAGATGCACCTGTGTATTCGCCACCTCAGTCGTAAGTTGTCGCAGCGGCGTAATGTCATCGAGGATCCAGAACGATCTGCCGTGAGTGCCAACAACTATGTCATCGTTATGTACAACGAGATCCCGGATCGACGTTGCCGGCATATTCAGTCGGAGTGATTGCCACTGGTCACCATTATTAAATGACACAAAGACAGCGGTCTCAGAACCGGCAAACAAAAGCCCACGTTTTTGCGGATCTTCGCGAACGGTATTAATAGGACCATCAGGCAGTCCGCCGACAATCTCTTTCCAGGTTGTTCCGCCGTCAGTAGTCCGATAGATGTGCGGTTTTTGATCGTCGAGGCGAATCCGGTTAACTGCTATGTAAGCGATCATCGCATCAGTATGGCCGGCATCGATTTGCGAGATCTTGCTCCACGAAGTTAATCCAGCCGGCGTCACATTTTTCCACGTCTTCCCACCATCCTTTGTCACATGAACCAAACCATCGTCGGTTCCAGCCCAAATCGTGTTGATGTCTTTTGGTGAAGGTGCGACCGCATAGATAACACCGCGACGTGGTTGCGTCGTCATTTCAGGTCTGCGGAAAACACCGATGCTGTTCGGTACCTCGGGCTTTTCGCGAGACAGATCCGGGCTAATAATCTGCCAAGTGGTGCCGCCGTTGATAGTTTTGAACAAGACATTTCCCGCCAGGTAAAGAATATGAGGATCGACCGGTGAAAAGAGAATCGGTGCTGTTCGCAGGAACCGGTACTTGCCACTGCGCAACGCTTCCGGCGCAACGTTTTGAACTTGTCCGGTCGTCGCATCGAAGCGCGTTGCCTTACCACCGTAAATCAGATTTGGATTTAGCGGATCGGGTGCAACATAACCGTACTCTTCAACACCAACAGTACGCCAATCGCGAAATGAGATCGCGCCATTGTCGCCACGACTCTTCACACTTGCTGATCCGCTCTCTTGCTGTCCGCCGTACACCCAATAAGGAAACTGGTTATCAGTGATGACATGGTAGAACTGTGCCGTTGGTTGGTTGTACCAGGAACTCCATGTCTCACCGCCGTTCACCGTGACAACTGCTCCCTGATCGACTGCAAGCAACATGATCTTTGGGTTGTCAGGGTTGATCCACATGGTGTGGTAATCGTCGCCGCCGGGCGCGCCTTTAAAGCCGACAAAAGTCCTGCCGCCGTCGGTTGACTTGTAGAGCGCTATCGCCGAACAGTAGACAATGTCCTTATTAGTGGGATCGACATCAATCTCAGCGAAATCGCTGCCACGTGCCCAGACGCGTCTTTCACGGGTCACTAGTTCCCATGTTTCCCCAGCGTCGTCCGAACGATATATACCGCCAGCCTGACCGGCATCCACAGTTGCATAAACTCGCTTCGGATCGCTCGGAGCTACAGCAATACCCATTCTTCCCAACCCCTGTTCGAATGTTGGGAGTCCTTTTGTTAATTGACGCCAGTTATTACCGCCGTCCGTAGTTTTGTACAAACCGCTTCCGGGTCCCTGCCATGCTCCATTTTCCCAAGGGCCCTGACGCGCCGACCACAAATCCGCATAGATGACTTTTGAGTTTGAAGGATCAAAGACGAGAGCGATCGCGCCCGTATCAACATCTATATATAGGATCTTCTGCCAAGTCTCACCGCCATCGGTTGATCGAAACACACCACGTTCTTCGTTTGCGCCGTATGGATGTCCAAGGGCTGCGACATAGACAAGATTTGGGTTGTGAGGGTCAACTAGAACCGCGCCGATTTGTTGAGCGTTTCGAAGGCCGAGATGGCGCCAGGTCTTGCCACCATCAATCGACTTGTACATTCCGTCGCCCGTTGACAGATCCGGTCGTTGCAAACCTTCGCCGCTGCCGACGTAGATGACGTCCGGGTTTGATTCTGCGACGGCTAGTGCACCAATTGATCCTGTGGGTTGATCGTCGAAGATTGGTTTCCACGTATGACCATAATCATTCGTTTTCCAAACCCCACCGTTGTTTACGCCAATGTAGAAAACGTTAGGTTGTCCAGGGACTCCGGTGGCTCCAACGGTACGACCCCCGCGGAAAGGGCCGATCATTCGCCACTTCATGCCTTTGAATTCATCTGATCTAAGTTGTGCGCGAAGCGGGCCGTTCCAGAGGGTACAGATTAGAAGGCAGAAAAGGGCGCAGACAGAACGTTTGTTCATTGGTTATCGTCCTTCAAGATCAAGTTGAATGACCGTGGTCTTCTAGCCAGGAAAGCGCTCGCATTCTAACCGTTTCCACGGAGCGATGGGTATAAGCCAGATGCCTTCCGGCTTACCGCCTCGATGCAGTCAGGACCACCTCGCGTTAGCGTGTGGCTCGCTGTGACTATTCGGACGCTGAGATAGCGCAGAGGAGATTCCACCCGAGCTTGAAGGCTAGTCGTGGCGAGCGAGTTTTGATAACCTGCCGCCGCTCTCCTTTCATTTCGGAAAAATCTAGCGCTTCGCCCGTCCGGACGGAGGCCTTCTTGAGAGATAGAACTTCGTTACTGTTACCACTTGTTTGCTCCTTCGCAATCACTGCCGCAGCTCAACAAGCCTCTGGTCAAAACCAGTCGTCTCTTCATGGCAGTGTAGTTGATGCCCGTTCCGGCGAAGCACTGGCGAAAGTGATAGTCGTGGTGAGCGGCACCGATTTGACGGCTACGACGGATGAAAAGGGTGAATTCACAATTAAGAACGTGCCCGTAGGACCAGTTGATCTTTACTTCACAACAGTCAACTACGGTTTGGTAAAGAAAAGCGTAGTTATTAAAGACGGTGTAGCCAACGAAGCCACGCTGATTCTCAACGAAGACGCCGCTGCTTTGACTGAATCCGTCTCGATTGGGCTCGGTCCTTACGAAGACACTGAAACTAATGTGGCGTCCGAGCAGAAACTGAACAAACGAGAGCTGCAATCGTTATCGAGTATTTTGATTGGCGATCCGGTACGAGCCGCTCAAGCTCTGCCAGGCGTTTCGACGGGTGATGATTTTCGCAGTGAATTTTCCCTACGTGGTGCCGGGTTCGATCGAATTGGACTTTACGTGGATGGAGTTCTGACGGAAAACTTTGTCCATACTATCCAGGGTGGATACCTCGATACCGGATCACTCTCCGTTATTAATGCCGACACCGTTGCCAACATCTCACTGTTTAGTGCCGCATTTCCTTCCAAGTATGGTGACAGCACCGGGTCAATCCTCGACTTCACCACGCGTGATGGCAATAGGATCAAGCCTACGGCCCGGATCACCGCAGCACTCAGCGGCATAGCCGGTATCGTTGACGGGCCAATCGCAGATGGAAAAGGTTCCTACCTGCTAGCCGGACGGAAGAGTTTTCTTGGATACCTGATTAGAAAGATCAACGATACAAACCAATTCACTAATAGCCCGCCAATCCTGAACCTCGCGGACATTCATGGTAAGACTATCTACGAGCTAACAAAAAGAAATCAGATTGGGCTTTCCGTTATCTATGGTGAACTGGATTTTGATCGCAACCGCGATCGAAATCTCTTGTTCATCAACACGGTCTTTCGTGGCCACACCACTAATTTGTTAGCCAACGGACATTGGAGCTTTACGCCAGATTCAAAGACGCTTTGGCAAACGCGAGTCTTTGGTCTGCGAACGAACTTCAGAAACCTTAATCGCAACGAGGATGTGTTAGACGAAGGTGATCGAACTCAATTCGGAGCGCGCAGTGATGTCAGCTTTCAACCTCATCGGCAACATCAAGTTGAAACGGGTGTTTATGTGAGGCGTGTGGCTATTGACAGTCTCAGCCAGTCGTTCTTTTTTTCCAGTGGAATATTTGATTCGATCAAGCTACAGCACAGCGATAGTGAAGTGTCCTACTTTGCTCAGGACACCTGGAGCAACGATGAAAGAGTGGTATCGCTCACCATGGGTGCAAGAGTTGAACATGCCGGCCTGGCGCACCATACCGTTATTTCTCCGCGGGTAGCAGTTTCCTGGTCGCCGGGTAAATCCTGGAGAGTTAAAGCGGGCGGGGGCCGTTATTATCAATTTCCTGATCTGGAACACTTGTTTGGGAGGCTTGGTAATCCGAATCTTCGCGCCGAAAGCGCTACGCACTACAACATCAGTGTTGAGCGGTTGTTTGGAGATCGCTTGAGAGTTCTTGCGGAGGTTTATGATCGTGAGGATCGCAATCTGTTCTTTAGTCTTTCCGAGCCGCGACTGGTCAACAACGTCGTCAGCTTCGATGAATTTCCTTTTCATAACGGTTTGAATGGTCATGCCCGCGGTTTTGAGTTGACGCTGCAAAGACGTAGCGCAAATAAGTTGGGAGGTTGGGTGTCGTATGCTTATTCGCGAACACGTCTTCAGGATTCGCAAACGGGCCTTCGCTTTGTAAGTGACACAGACCAACATCACACAGTAAATGCCTACGGCAGTTACAGATTTACTGATTTGTGGAGTCTCAGCGGCGAATGGCGTTATGGAAGCGGACCGCCGATACCGGGGTTCTACGCCCACGTGGGTGCGGACTATTTTCTGACTAACCAACGGAACCTGGTACGGGTGCCGGATTACAGCCGAGTTGACGTTCGCGTGAGTAAGGCATTTCTCTTCAGGCGTTGGAAACTGACGGTTACTGGCGAGGTCATAAATCTGCTGAACAAAGAGAATTTACGTTTTGCCGGATTCGACAGTTTTGCCGGCGACGGTCGAGTATTTGGTCGTCTTGATCGGTTGTTGCCAATACTACCTTCGGCGGGCGTCGTAGTTGAGTTCTGACTGATGACGGATGACTTTGCAAAACTCGAGCATGATGGCTGGCAGCGGGTAGCGCACAAGTACGAGGTTGCCTGGAGCGGACTCACGCGCAGTTTTATTCCGCGACTTCTGCGAGCAGTGAGTTTGGCGCCGGGTCAACATGTCTTAGACGTTGCCTGTGGGCCAGGTTATGTGGCAGAGGCTGTTCGTGAAAAGGATGCGAAGCCAATTGGGGTGGACTTTTCAGCAGAGATGGTGCGTCTCGCCAGCGAACGAAATCCGGAGATCAGTTTTGTAAGAGGGGACGCGCAAGCACTGCAGTGGGACGACGAAACGTTCGATACCGTGCTGATGAATTTCGGTCTGCTTCATTTGTCGGATCCTGAAGCCGCTTTTCGCGAGAGCTTTCGCGTACTGCGGCGTGGCGGTTGTTACGGTTTTACGGTTTGGGCCGGACCAGAACTAAGCCCTGGTGCCAGGATTGTTGAAGACGCGATTCAAGCACACGCTAATCTAAACGTTGGTATCCCAAAAGGCCCCGATTACTTTTGCTATGGACAAGCGACTGAATGTCGCAACGCATTAACCAAAGTCGGCTTCGCGGCTAGCTCAGTTACTTTCGAAACGAGTGTCGAGGGTTGGAGGGTGCCAACCGCGAAGTTTCTTTTCGAATGCGAGCGACACGCCGGTGTTCGTACCGCCGCCCTTTTGGAACAACAAGACGAGAAAACTCTTGCTGCAATCGGGCGTCAAATCGAAGCAGGTGTGGCCGCCTATGCGAAGGAAGGAACCTACTTCATTCCATTCGCTGCGCATGTTGTGGCGGCAAGAAAGCCTTAGTGTCGGAGCTCGCGAGCATATTCAAAATATTTATCTGTCGCTCGGCGCTCGTTGGACGCGAATGCTGTTCAGAAGCTTGGCACGCGGTGTTCGGCTTATCGGATCGACTTTTTTGTGCAAAGCTAGCGAAGCCAGAAAGGAAACATCATGAACCAGGAAGAAAAGAAGCGAATACGCCGCCTTGGGTTAATCTTCAGTAGCCTTTTGATTCTGGTTACTTCTCAAACGATATCGCACGCCGCGAACATCCTCGTTGCTAGTGGGCCCGGTCCAGGTCATACACCGTTGGTCATGGTTACGGTTGACGGCTCGGCGGGAAACGACACGATTAGCTTCATGGCTTATCCAACCAGTTTCATGGGTGGTGTCCGGGTTGCTGTGGGCGATGTCAATGGCGATGGTGTCGCCGATATCATTACGGCTCCTGGCCCTGGAGCCTCGCCACATATCAAGGTGTTTGACGGCCAACGGCTTGGGCAAAGAGGTTCACTGTTGATGAGTTTTGGTGCGTTCCCTGGTTTCTTCCGCGGTGGCCTGTTTGTCGCCGCGGGAGATGTTAACGGGGATGGTAGAGCCGACATCATCGCCGCGCTGGACAACGGCGCGCTGCCGCTTGTTCGCGTCTTTGACGGAAATACCGGCAACTTGCTCAGGTCATTTTTCGCTTACGAGCCGACATTCATAGGCGGTGTTAGAGTCGCAGCGGGAGATATAAACGGTGACGGACACGCCGACATAATCACTGGCACCGGGCCCGGAGCTGCCGGGGGCCACGTAAAAGTATTCGATGGGTTAACCGGGCAAGAGGTGAGGAGTTTCTTTTCCTTTCCGGGATTTCAGGGAGGTGTATTTGTAGCTTCCGGTGATGTCAACAACGACGAACTAGCTGATGTAATCGTCGGAGCGGGACCAGGGGCACCAGGCGGACATGTGAAAGTGTTCGACGGAGGTTCAAATCAACTAGTCTTCAGTTTCTTTGCGTATCCGGGGTTTACTGGAGGCGTGAGAGTGGCAGCTGGCGACGTTAACGGTGACAATTTCGCCGACATCATTACCGGAGCAGGTGCAGGAGCGCCAGGCGGCCATGTGAAGGTCTTCAGCGGCGGCGGCGATCTTCTCTTGCTTCACAGTTTCTTTGCCTACGAACCGAACTTCCTTGGCGGCGTATTCGTTGGCGGAGGGTCGGTCAGAGCGCGAAGGTAAACTGATTGTTTCTTTCGAGCAGGAGCATGATGAGATGGTCATGTCTCCTGCTCACGGTTTTGACAGCCACAATTAACCACTGGCGAGTTGCTGCTCGCCATTAAAAACCTTCTGCCTCCTTCTCAGAATAGCAGCCGAGATCAAAGTGATAGGAAGTCCAACCGGCAGTGGTTCGAGAAATGTAAGTGCCGCATTAATGAATGGATTCGCGTAGAGCTCCCGAAAACGTGCGAACTCCCGCCGCTTTGTTTCAATTTCCTGAGCTGACGCCCTGATGCTTTAAGTTGGTCGAGCATATGGCTCGTGTATTTCTCACCAAAATCAGGCAGAAACTTGAAGTAGACGATTTCCCAGGTAGCTACATAGCAAGCGGACGCGATGACCATAATGAGAAGCCCAACACCCAGAGCGCGCGGAAAAGTAATCTCGCCATTGCCGACATTTTCCCGATAGGAACGAACGCCGAAGAAAACCAGCAGAAAGGACAGTATCATCGTGGTGTATCCGATGATCATCCCCTTGTCGAAGCCTATCTTGTCCACAAAGGGGACTGTTGCTGCCATCATCGCCGACAAGATGGCCCCCGAGATGAAGCCGAAGGTCAAAACAATCTTTTTCATTTGAGTTAGTTCTCCTGACTGAAGGGATTGTCGTTAACGGTGAGGCAAGTTAGCCCTCGGAGTGGTTTTTGTCGTCATACTTTCGAGCGATTTCAACAATTACGGTAAAAATCATACTTTCGTTGCAGTGTCCGATATGCTTTAGCTGTCGTAGTGTGGATTAGTTGCAGCCGGATTACGGCAGATCCCAATCCTTTGATTTTTCTCTATCCGCGTAATTCACTTTAGGGTATCTCTGTCACGACTCGACAAGCTAAAGCATATCGGACATTAAGGGATCAGCCCGATCTCTTTACCAATCTGAACGGCCTGCGTTCGTCGCTTCGCGCTGAGCTTGTCAAACAATCGGCTCGAGTGAGTCTTGACAGTGTTCTCACTGACGAAGAGCCGGTCGGCAATTTCGCGGTTGCTCATCCCGCTGGCAATCAGTTCCAGTATCTGCAGTTCACGTTTGGTAATCCCGAGATCACGCAGTCGTGCCTCATTCACTACGAAGCGTTTCATGACCGGAATTGAAATCTCCTTTACAACGAGCACCTCTTTTTTGCGGGTTAACTTGAGTCCAAGCCAAATGCCGAGACCAGCAAACAGCAGCGCGATTAAACCTCCATAGATTTCGACCGAATGCTCCAGCACCAGAAACCGAAACTCGATTATCTTGAGGGCTAGAATTAGGAGCCCGCCGCAGATTCCGTAGATGAGTCCGTAAATGAGGATCTGTTTCTTCATTTTGTTGAGTAGTGTCAGATTCTACAACGAATGTCCGATATGCTTTAGCTTGTTGGTCAATGGTCAGTAGTCTGTGGTCAGTGGGTTGTCAGTTGTTCGTGGTCGTTAATAGGACCTATGAGACCTATAGGACCTATTCGTGTCCACTGACCCCGTGTCGGACATTACTCCTAAGAAATTAGTTGACACACCACATATTCAACCTTATACTCCTAAAAACTTAGGAGACCAATACCACTATGGCGCGTAGTAAGACTGAACAGCTGACTCCGTTGGAACTCGAGATCATGAATGTGCTGTGGGAGACGGGAGCCGCAAACGTGCAGACCGTCCAGCAAAAACTAAAACGCGAGCTCGCTTACACCACCGTACAGACCATGCTCAATATCCTTCATAAGAAAGGCAAGGCCAAGCGCACCTTGAAAGATAGGGCGTATTTTTATAAACCCGCCGTCAGCCGCAAACAGGTGGTTAGCAAGCATGTGACAGATGTAGTTGACCGATTGTTCGGCGGCTCCGCCGAAAGCTTAGTCATGAGTCTTTTGGAGACGAAGCATTTGACCCCTGCGAAGCTGGCTCGATTACAGAAGCTGGTGACTGAAGTGGAGGACAAAACCGATGAGAATAGCTAGCCAACTTCTGCTTACCTTTTTACTCAACGCCTGTTGGCAGATCGCTTTGGTGGCGGGGTTTGCGTCGCTGTCGTCATGGTTGCTGCGTAACTCAGCTGCGCGCTATCGCCACTGGGTTTGGGTAGCCGCACTCCTCCTGGCACTGGGAATTCCAATAACAACATCGTCACAGATGTTAGGTGAGTCGGTTGCTGCGTTTGTTTCACAACCAACCGAGACGACGACCATCCAGCCGGTTGTGTTCACCGAAAGGCGAGCGATCGGGTTCAGCGAACCTTTGGCTGCGCCAGACGTCTTTTTGCTGAACAGATCAATGGCTGTTTTTCTAGTCGGTGTCTATTTTGCCGTGTTTGCTTACGGCTCGTACCGCTTTGTTCGTGCGTGGGACCTTACCCGGCGTTTGAGACGAACCTCTGTCGAACTTGACCATGACGAACGAATCTCGGCACTTATTCAACAATGTGCCAATGCGATTTCGAGAGCGTCTGATGTCGTTCCGATTCGATTTTCCGAGACCGTGCCGGTACCGCTAACTATCGGAGTTCTAAAACCGATAATCATCCTGCCACAACAACTGCTGGCGGAGGCAAACGATGAGGTGCTTACCTCAGCCATTGGACATGAATTGATTCACGTTCGACGTCGAGACTATGCCCTCAACTTCATCTACGAACTCCTGTATCTCCCACTGCTATTTCACCCCGCTGCAGCTTTGATCAGACGTCGCATTAGACAAACTCGTGAGCTCTCATGCGACGAGTTGGTGGCGGAGCGAGTCATGAACGCGGAAATCTATGCCCGCTCTCTCGTCAAACTGGCGAGCTCCGCTCCACCTTTGCGTCGTCTCTCCGTTACCACAAACGTAGGCATCGCCGATGCCGATATTCTGGAGGCTCGTATCATGTCATTGTTAAGAAAACCAAAGTTGGACACTCGTCGAAAGAGAATGATCTTGATTGCGATCTCACTTCTCCTGGCCGTGCCGTGTATTGCAGCCGCGTCACTCGCGGTGAAATTTGATCTCAAGCCGACGGAAAGTGCTGTGCAGGAACCTTCACAGCAGGAGAAAGAGCTCAAAGAGAAAGAGAGGACTGAAAAGCGCAAGCTTGCCGCCGCAATTTACGAGGACGATTTTAAAGAGCGAATGCAGAAGGATCCGAAGTTTCGCGAAGAGGTGATGCTCAAACAGGAACTAGAATTCAAGATGCGCGCCATCAGACAAGCCGCTCTCTTAAAGATGGCGCGAATCAGTATGGATCAGGCTATTCAAATTGCGACGAGCAAGCAACCTGGTCAGGTTCTACAGTGCAGTCTGGACGCAGAACATTGGGAAGAGCCAGGCAAACTTGCTAGAGATGGATTTGTTTTCTATCACGTGATTATCGTTTCAGGGGAGGATGTTGATAGTGGAGCCGCAACTCATGTTTTGGTGAACGCTGTTGACGGCACCATCATCAGGGCCGAAAAGGAACTGCCGAGAAAGTTACGCAAGCCTGAGGAGCATCCGTAATTTCAGTTAACTAGGTATTTAAAGGCCGGCCACGGATAACACGGATGAAACGGATAACAGCTGATTCGATCCCTTCATCCGTGTAAATCCGTGTAAATCAGCGGCCGTGTTACGCAGCCTTCACATCTCTTACCGGCTCTTTTCCCAATTCTTTCATCAACGTCTCGAAGCCTGGCAGATCCAACGACTGTGGACCGTCTGACAACGCACGTTCGGGACAAGGATGAACTTCTACGATCAATCCGTCGGCACCAGCCGCTGCTGCGGCTTTAGACATCGGGGCGATCAAACTGCGCAAGCCGGTTCCATGAGATGGATCCGCGACTACTGGCAAGTGCGATAGTTCCTTCACGAGAGCAACCGCCGCGAGATCCAAGGTATTTCGGGTGGCAGTCTCAAATGTCTTAATTCCACGCTCGCACAACACTACGTTGGGGTTTCCTCCGGCCAACAGATACTCCGCTGCAAGCAACCACTCTTTAACTGTCGCTGATGGTCCGCGTTTCAACAGTATCGGCTTGGGCACGGTCGCCAGTTTTCTCAACAAAGAGAAGTTTTGCATGTTCCGTGCACCCACTTGCAACATGTCAGCGTACTCGGCAACAACTTCAACATCTGCCTCACTCATCACTTCAGTCACAATTGGCAGTCCTGTTTCCTTGCTGGCTTCGTCCAAAAAACGCAGAGCCTCAACTCCGAGACCCTGGAAGTCGTACGGCGAGGTCCTTGGCTTATAGGCACCACCTCGCAACATATTCGCGCCAGCGGCTTTCACCGCGCGTGCAGTCTCGAGGAGTTGGTCACGTGATTCAACTGAGCAGGGTCCCGCGATCACGACTAAGTCGCCGCCACCAACTTTTATGCCGCCTACATCCACGATCGTGCCGGCTTCCCGAAGTTGACGACTGACGAGCTTGAATGGATGCGAGATTTGGATAACTTCCGCGACACCGGGGGCGGCGCGCAACGCTTCGATTTCAGAACGGCGACCGCTGCTACCCACCGCACCGATAATTGTCCGTTCCTCACCTTGAACCACGTGAGCTTGAAACCCACATTCCCTGATGCGCTCGATGACGTGGCTGATTTCTTCAGGAGTAGCGGATCTTTTCATGTTGACAAGCATGATTTCTTATTCCTTTTTAGTTGAGTTTGCTAAGAGGACGAAGCGAGTGAAATTATCGCGATCGTCCTGAATGTTTTCACAAATGATTACACCGCCGTAGATTGATGCGGCACGTTTACCAGCGATCGCGGCTCGGTGAAGATCGCCGCGTCTCAGTATCTCGACAACACTTCCAGCGGTGTCGTCGCTTTCAATCTGTCGTAAGTCTGGATGTTCGGCGAAGAAACGCCCGCACTGCGCGAGGGCCATGGGATGCGATTGCACCTCATTGACTTCACCAAAACTGGCGCCGGGACAAGCAATGAGTTGTTGCAAAACCGGAATTGTTATTTCGTTGATGATTAGAAGTCTGCTTTCGTTCAATAGATCAACGGAAGCTTTGACTGGCCCTGCGATGCTGTTTTCAATGGGAGCAAGAAGATAATCGGCAACACGATCGTTCAGACTCGCGTAGAGTGCGGCGAAAGTTTGGCGAGGTACCAACTCAATGTCTTCACCGAGAAGCTTTACGGCGGCGTCTTCGCTAAACGCACCACGTTCGCCTTGAAACGCCACTCGAGTTTTGGAGTTCGCTACGTACGCCATATTGCTCTCAGCCATTCAATCTCGTGTCTTTGAGTGATGTTCTGGTTTGAGATTGGGATCTAGGATGACACATGTTGAGATGTACTCTCGAGAGTCTTTGATTCAACCCGTCGTGACTCTCTAATAATGCGACGAAAGAGTTTCCCAACAGCCCGTTGATCGAGCGGTCCGTCGTTGAGATTCTGGAGCCGGCCGAGCACATATTGCTCGCGTTCCGGATCGCAGAACGGCAGGTCCGCAGCCTTCTTCAAAATACCAACCTTGATGGCTAGCTTTGCCCGAATATTCAGAAGCCGGAGGATTTCCTGATCAATCTCATCGATCTCTTTGCGCCAGTGTTCAATATCCATATTCGAAACTCCGAAGCGTGGTTTCAGCAACGAAAAAGCCAGCCGCGACTTTATTGAATCGCGGCTGGCTCGTTTGAAAGCTTGTGCTTGTGTCTAAGTCGTCAGCACATCGTCTTCGCACGTCTCAGTCCGCTCTTCTCAAAAAAGAAGTAGCGGTACGTAAAGGCGAAGTAGAAAAATGTGCGAGTGCTGTTCATGACCGGCGTCAACTATAGAGGGCAGAGAAAAAGGCTGTCAAGCGGTTTCTGGGACGTACTGCAGAACGATTTCCCATATATATATGGAAAATGATTCTGCTCTTACTCATCGAACCACCATCCACTGGAACACATACGCCTGCAAAAGCACCAGAATCCCCACCAATGAGGCCAACGCCAAACTGTGAAAGAACACGAAACGAAGAATCTCTCCCTCATGGCCGTACCAGCGCGTTGCCGTGCTGGCCACTACGATTGACTGGGCATCAATCATTTTTCCCATTACACCTCCAGAGCTATTTGCCGCGGCCATCAACGTGGGACTCAGGCCGAGTTGCGTGGCGGTGATCTTTTGTAGACTGCCAAATAAGACGTTCGATGAGGTGTCGGAACCGGTCAAAGCGACTCCGAGCCAACCCAGCATCGTTCCGAAGAATGGATAGAAGAAACCAGTCTTCGCAAACGCCAGTCCGAGCGTAGCGTCCAGGCCGGAATAACGAGTCGTAAATCCAATGGCCAACATTGCAGCGATCGTTAATAGCGAGAACTTGACGAGCTTCAATGTTCGCCAGTACGCGCGAAGCAAACTGGATATGGAGTAGCCCATTCCCAGTCCAGCGATCATCGAAGCGATGAAAATGCCGGTTCCGGTTGCTGAAAGCCAGTTAAAGTTGAACACTGCGGCTTCCGGAGTGTTCTTGCCGACTACTGGTGGCACGCGCACAACGAGTTTGTCGAGCCAGGGAATGGGAATCTTAGGCGCTGAAATTCCATCCAGAAGAGATTTGATTTGCGGTAGTCCCCAAAGGAAAACTATAACGCTTAGGATGATCCATGGAAGCCAGGCTTGAAGGACGTTTTTTGTGCTTTGTACTTTGTGCTTTGCAGTTTGTTCATGGTCGTCGGTAATGCGCCAGATCTTTTTTGGTTTCCAGAGTCTTAGAAACAGTGCGAGTGAGCCCATCGAAACCACTGCTGCTACCACGTCAACCAACCAGGGTCCGTGAAAGTTTGAAACCAGAAACTGCGGAATAGCGAAACAAACTCCCGCTACTAATATCGCAGGCCAGATTTCGAGCATGCCGCGAAATCCCGCAAACGCCCAGATGAGCCAGAAAGGAACCAATAGAGAAAAGAACGGCAACTGTCTGCCAACCATCGCGCTAAGGTCTTTCAAATCGAGTCCGGTGACGCTTTGCAAACCGATAAGCGGCGTGCCGAGTGCGCCGTAAGCGACCGGAGCGGTGTTAGCAATTAAAGAAAGTCCTGATGCTGACAGCGGAGAAAAGCCGAGTCCAATAAGAAGTGCGCCGGTCACGGCGACTGGTGTACCGAAACCCGAGGCCCCCTCAAAGAAAGCACCGAAGCAGAAAGCGACAAGCAGAAGTTGGAGTCGCGAATCCTGAGTTAGCCCCGTGATACTGTGGCGCAAGACGTCGAAGAGTCCGCGATCCTTTGTTAGCTGATAGAGAAAGATTACGTTAAGAATGATCCAGCCAATTGGGAACAAACCATACGCAGCTCCAAACAAAAGACTGCCAAACGCCATCTTCGTGGGCATACCAAAAACGATGACTGCTACGCAGATGGAAGTTGCCAGTGCGAGTAGCGCAGCTGTGTGGGCTTTGATCTTAAAGACCGCCAACGCTCCCAAAAGAACAACGATGGGAAGTGCGGCAAAGAGTGTGGAGAGCCAGGCATGGCCCAGAGGATCGTAAACTTGAGACCAGGGCATCGCGCGCGTATCGTAAGGCGTTGAATGAAATTGGTAAATACTTTGATGCCGCAGATCAATAATTGTCAGTCACGCAGGCTGCTTCCAAGGCCGGAAATTCCAGCCACCTCTTGATGTAACAAGCAGCATAACCACAAAGACGCGAAGTCACTATAAGAGCTTTGTGTCTTCGTGGTTTGTGCTTACTGTTCTCGGATTAGTATTTGGAGCCCGAGCTACGGCGAAACAATTTTTGACGATGAAGAGTCGACTCTTAATCTCCCTAACGGGTTGGATGACCGTATTGATTTGTCTTGGAACATCCGCCACGGCCCAGGTGAACACCTACGTTCGCATGAACCAAATCGGCTATGAGCCAAACGGTTTGAAGATCGCGTTGGCATTCTCGAATGAAGCACTGCCCGATCAATTCGCCGTCATAGATGCGACAACTGAAGAAACTGTCTTCAGGGCCCGAGTTACAACCACGACTGGTGCATGGGGTGGATTTCGACATCATGCTGAGTTGAACTTCAGCTCGCTTGCCAGGCAGGGACGATTCTTTATCGTAATTGGAACTACACGTTCATCCTCGTTCTCAATTCGCGCAAACATTTCGGACGAGCTTCCCGATCAACTGCTCGAATTCATGCGCCAACAACGTTGTGGATACAACCCTTTTATTGATGCGGCGTGTCACACGTTTGATGGGCGCACAGTATACGGACCACTGCCTGCGGGCAGTTACTTGAACGCGTCCGGTGGCTGGCACGACGCGGGTGATCAACTCAAATACCTTTTGACGTCGAGCAATGCGACGGCACAACTCCTGCTGGCGTATCACCTGGCCAAAAACAAGCGCGTCTTCTCCGATCACTTCAACAGTAATGGTCAACCCGTTGCGAATGGCATCGCAGATGTTCTCGACGAAGCGCGTTGGGGTCTTGAATGGATGCTGAAACTTCATCCGGCGCCAGATGATCTTTATCACCAGGTTGCGGATGATCGCGACCACAAGGGTTTTCGATTACCGCAGAATGAAACGGTTGATTACGGTTGGGGGCCGGGTGGTTATCGGGTTGTTTACTTTGCTGATGGTCGACCGCAAGGTCTTAGGCAGTATCAAAGTGAATCGACTGGCGTGGCGAATCTGGCTGGACGCTACGCCGCCGCAATGGCGTTGGGCTATCAAGTTTGGGCCGGCGATCCGAAGTCACGATCGTTTGCTCAAACACTGCTGAAGGCCGCAATTGAAGTCTACAAACTGGGTAAGTTTAACGAGGGAGTACAACAGGGAAACTCATATGGAGCGCCATATCGATATGCAGAAACGACTTGGTCCGACGATATGGAGTGGGGGGCGGCAGAACTCTTTCGTGCTACGAGGGAAGCTGGTTACCTACGAGATGCAAAACACTACGCGACGCTTGCCCAAACAGACACCTGGATGGGCAAAGAAGAATCAGGGCACTATCAATACTATCCATTTATGAACGTCGGGCACTTTCGTCTTTATGGCCTGGTTGATGTTCAGACAAAGCGACAGCTCGCGGCTTTTTATCGAGAGGGAATTGAAGCGTGCGTTAAGGTCGGGCTTCGCCATCCTTATGAGATTGGAGTTCCATTCATTTGGTGTTCGAATAACCTGGTAGTTGCGCTGGTTACTCAGTGCATGATGTATGAACAGATGACTGGAGAAAAGCGCTACCGCGGTTTTGCAGTGAAGCAATACGATTGGCTTCTGGGTCGAAATCCGTGGGGTATTTCGATGTTCACGGGAATTCCGGCTGACGGAACTTACCCACATGATGTTCATCTATTCACGAATGCGTTGTTGAAGCGCATGGTTCGTGGCGGTTTGGTTGATGGACCTGTCTACAGGAGAGTCTTTCAGAGTCTGCGCGGCGTGTTTATCAAGGAACCAGATCCCTTTGCGGCTTTTCAGGACGATAGGGCCGTTTACCACGATGACATAAATGACTACTCCACGAATGAACCGACGATGGATGGGACGGCGTCGGCAATTTTGATGTTTCTGCTCCTGAAGTGAGTCTTGGAGTTTTGGTCTTAGCTAGTCGGTGCAGTAATCATTGTCCATCAATTTCCAGCTAACATTTGACAGTTCTCATTTGTCATTGGTTACCTTTAGTAGCTTCTTCGAATAATTGAGGTGCCCTGATGCTGGGACCGCAGGCGTCCTCGCCTGCTAGTTACCCCTCCAAGCGCCTCGGTCGAAACCAGCAGGCGAGGCGCCCGCAGTCCCAGCATCAGGGCGCTTGAATCATTCGAGGACGCCACTAAAGGTAAGCATTGATTCTGCACGCAGAGGCCGGCGATCATTTCATAGTACCAGCAACAACTTCCCGGTCGTCTTTCTTCCTTCCAAATCCCCGTGAGCCTGCGCTGCTTCTTCGAGTGGATACGTTTTATGAATTCGCAGCTTCAGGTCCTCGCTGGCGACCATGCCCAAAACGTCGCGCGCACGCCATTCGAGTTCTTCCCGAGTAAGCGTGTAATGAGCGAGTGTCGGCCTGGTGATGAAGAGAGAGCCTTTTTGCGACAACTTAATCAAGTCAAACGGCGGAACTGCTCCACTCGAGCCGCCGAACAAAACCAGATAGCCACGCGGTCGTAGAACTTCGAGATCTTTGTCAAACGTCGCCTGGCCAACACCGTCGTAAACAACGTGTACACCCTTGCCGTCAGTTAGTCGCTTCGTTTCAGTTTCAAAGTCTGCCTGAGTGTAGACGATGCACTCATCGGCGCCAGCTTCGCGCGCGAGTTGTGCCTTTTCTTCGGTACCTGCAGTTCCGATCACTCGACCTCCAAGCTTTTTCGCCATTTGCACGAGCAACAAACCCACACCACCCGCCGCAGCATGAACGAGAGCAGTATCGCCCGTGCGAAGTCGGTAGCTACTGTTTAGAAGGTAATGCGCTGTCATTCCCTGGAGCATGGCGGCAGCTGCCTGCTCAAAGTTTAAGGCGTTGGGGATTCGAATTAGACGCGTTGCTGGCACGGCCGCGTATTCCGCGTAGCTACCTACTGCGCTCGTATAGGCGACTCGATCTCCCGCCTTGAATAACGACACATCTGCACCAACTTCTTTCACCACTCCCGACGCTTCTTGACCGTTGATGAATGGAAGGGGCGCTGGATAGCGGCCTTCGCGCAAATAGACGTCGATGAAGTTCACACCGGCAGCTTTGATCTCCACCAGTGCTTCGTTTGGTTTCAGAGTTGGGATCGGAGTGTCGACGAGAGTGAGTACTTCTGGCCCACCTGTTTGGCTGACTTGTATGGCTCGCATGATGGGATAGTAAATCATGCACAATGCGAAGTGTTAGTGACGCGGTCTGTACCGAACTACTGATTCTTCTTACGGGGCTTCTCGTCGTCACTCTTAGTAATCGTAAGCAGCTCCTGCTCTATCGCGTCGAGCCTTTTGTTCAACGCCTCGAGGTTTCCTTGCTCTACAGTTAGCTCCGCGCCCAATTGGGACTCTCGTATCATGAGCTCTGGTTCGCGCCGATCGAGGTCTGCCAATGTCGTTTTGATTGCGGTGACTTCAGAAGATGGAATCGCCCCTGCCTCCCACCTCTTTTCCGTTTCCGTAAGCTTTTCCTTTAGCTCAACGCGCGAAGACTTCAGCCCGGCTAGCTCCAGGCGGACTCTATTCAGCTCGAGCGTAAGGCGATTCACTTGTCCCTGTTGCACTCTGAGTCGCTCGATCATTGTCTGCGCTCGGTAAGCAGTGGCTGTCATTCGACGAAGGTCTTGTCGCAGAGCGCGAACCTCGTTCAGCAGATCTCTCATCACCTGTTCTGAAGTGGTGCTTGTTTGCGAGTACGCAGGTTGCTGCGAAAGAAAAAGCATACAAGCTAAACCAACGAGAAGGCTCAAATTGATTCTTTTCATATTCACCTCCGACTCGATCCACTAACGATCAGTTAGATCCAAAGGCCAAAGGCCCAAGACCAAAGACCATCCCACTCAATGTTTCGTACGTTTTTCCAGCATTTCGTAGGCTAGATTTTTCTCCAATTTAATTGATGTTGACACGGTAAGTACAGGCTCATAGGATACGGCCGCACGCCTGGCCAACCTGGAAATCGATCCAACCGCGCGAAAGGAGTTGTCGTGAAAAATAATCGAAGTGTTTTGTCCCTTGTGGCCTTGTTGCTAACGGTTTTCGTGTTGCAACCTGCCTTTGGACAAAAGAAGCAAACATCGACATCTATCAAGATCCCATTTGAGACTTACAAACTACCTAACGGTCTAAACGTGATTCTGTCAGTTGATAAAACAACACCGACCGTAGCCGTTGATGTTTGGTATCACGTCGGTTCCAAGAATGAAATGCCCGGTCGAACCGGGTTTGCGCATTTGTTCGAACACGTGATGTTCACAGGCTCCGGACATGTACCTTACGGCTTACATGACAAGCTCACTGAAGGTGTTGGTGGTAACAACAACGGCTCAACGACAAATGACCGAACCAACTATTACGAGAATATCCCCTCCAACTATCTCGAGTCAGCTCTATGGATGGAAGCCGATCGCATGGGCTTTCTTTTAGATACCCTCGATCTCACCAAGTTGAACGCGCAACGCGATGTCGTCAAGAACGAACGACGACAGAGTGTCGATAACCAGCCTTACGGCCGCGTGAGTGAGATATTCGCGGCTGCCATGTATCCAAAGGGTCACCCATATTCATGGCCCGTTATCGGATCAATGACCGACTTGAGTGCAGCTTCCGAAGAAGATGTGAAAGCATTCTTCCGTGTCTATTACGCGCCCAACAATGCGACGATCGCGATCGTCGGCGATTTTGATCCGGCACAAGCCCGCGTATGGATCACAAAATACTTCAGCGATTTGCCTCAGGGTAAGTCGGTAGAACGTCCGAATGTTGCCCTTGGCAAACTCGATGCAGGCAAACGTCTTGTTTACGAGGATCGGGTGCAAGTTCCACGACTTTACATCCAATGGCCATCAGTGGGGTCGAAGCACGCTGACGACACACCGCTTTCAGTTATGGGCTCGATCCTGTCGGGTTCCAGAACGGCTAGACTTACGAAAGCCCTGGTTTATGACAGCCAGATTGCCAGCCAGATAATCTCGTTTCAGAACGGAAACGAGGACGTGGGACAGTTTCAAGTCATTGTTATTCCGCGACCGGATCACACCTTGACCGAGATCGAAGACGCGGTTGATCAGGTGATCCGAAAATTCATTAACGAAGGACCAACTGCAGAAGAGTTGCAGAGAGCGAAGGCTGGTCTCGAGTTGGGCTTCTTGCGCGGTCTGGAATCCAATCTGGGTAAAGCTAATCAACTGCTCGATGGAGCGGTTTTTCATGGCGACCCTGGCTACTTCAGTACCGACTATCAAAAGACCATTGCAGTTACGCCGGCTGATGTGAAGCGAGTCGCCGGTCAGTATCTCGGAAGTAATCGCATTGTGCTGAGTGTCGTGCCGAAAGGAAAAAAGGATCAGGCTTCCAAGGCGACCGAGAGTGAGACTGTGAGCCTGCTGTTGCGCGGCGTCAAAGGAGGTAGATGATGAAACGAGATAATTCAATTCTAGCTATCTGCGCCACAATCGTGATTTCAGCTGCGAGTGTTGCGTCGCTCGCTCAGCAAACACTTGATCGCACCAAGGTGCCGCCACCTGGGCCAAGTCCGACCTTGCACGTTCCGGTCTGGACAAAAACCCAGCTTAATAATGGCGCCACATTGATTGTTTCTGAGCGCCACAGCCTACCCTTGATCTCTTTTTCGATCACATTTGTGGGCGGTGCAAATCAATTTGAACCCGAAAACAAGCGCGGCGTTGCGTCGATGACTGCTTCGATGATGACCGAAGGAACTGCCACCAAGACTGGAGATCAACTTTCAGATGCGCTGCAATTGTTAGGCACAAATGTTGGTGGAGGCATCGGTGGTGAGGAAGGCTCAGTTAACTTCGTGTCGACCTCCCAGAATTTCGAGCCGACGCTGGCGCTTCTTGCCGACATGATGTTGAACTCCACGTTTCCGGCTGAAGCGTTGGAACGATTAAGAGGTCGGACGCTCGTTAATCTTACCCAGGCCAAGGATCAACCGAACGTCGTCGGATCTCAGGTCTTTGCCAGGGTGTTGTATGGCGCCGCCCATCCGTATGGCCAACGGCCTACCGAGACTTCGATTAAGGCAATCACCCGCGATGATGTGATTGCGTTTCAGAAAGCATATTTTCAACCTGGTCGCGCCATCATCACTGTGGTGGGAGACACAACTGCTGCAAAAGCGAAAGCTGCGATTGAAAAAGGACTGGCTGCCTGGGTAAAGGCAGGTGACAAACCCTCTTTCAACTATCCCAAACTGCCCGAGCTCCAACCGGCAAAAATCTATCTGGTAGATAAACCGGGCGCTGCACAGTCTGTAGTAAACATTGGTTTACCGGGACCGCCGCGTAGCACGCCCGATTATTTTGCTCTGCAGGTGCTAAACACGATCCTTGGGGGTCAGTTTCAGTCGCGACTAAACGCCAATATTCGTGAGCAAAAAGGCTATAGCTATGGCGTCAACTCGGGGTTTGGTTTTGGCAAAGGACCTGGAGCGTTCCGAGCTGGCGGCGCAATCTTTTCGGATAAGACTGATGCTGCTCTGATTGAGTTCATGAAGGAACTCAAAGGCGTCGAAGGCGATCGACCAATCACCGATGAGGAGTTGAAGACGGCGAAGGATAACTTGATCCAGGGACTGCCGGCACGTTTTGCGTCAGTGACGGCGATCAGCGCGTCGATTACATTGCTGCTCGTTCAGGGATTGCCGGAGGATTACTATCAAAACTACGCGAAGAACGTCTCAGCAGTTACAAAAGAGGACTTGTTGCGGGTGGCGAAGCAGTATATCGACCTTAGCCATCTGGCAATTGTGATCGTCGGCGATCGCAGTAAAGTCGAAGCGTCGTTGAAGGCTACCAACATTGCGCCGATAGTTATCCTTGATCTCGAAGGTAACCCATCGGGGAGTGGCAGTGGCACTTCAATGAATCAGTAGTTCCTCAGCTACGGCTCCGAAACGGATCAGGCGAAAGTCTGATCCGTTTTTATTTAACACGCTCATTCAACCTGACGACGCTTCATTCATTTTGAACGCTCATCACTCAACGCTAATCCTCATCAAACAGCGATAAGTCTCCATTTTTCCGCGATTGTAGTTTTGGCACTGCGATTGCTCTTTGAAGTCGCGCGCACATCGCCCGCTGCGCCGGATTTAGAAATATTCCCCTTCTTCGGAGGTGTGTCTATGCGAAGAAGCAAGCGCGGCGATGTCGCAACTCTCTTAACTCTCGCATTCCTTCTATCCACATTCGGTTCCCTGCCTAGCGCACAAGCGCTTCTCGGCTCCCAGATCCAGTCGTCATCGGCGCTGAGGCTGTCATCTGACATCATAGAGCAGGCTCTGACTCCAATAAGCGGAAAGCGACTCAGTGTCATCGTCCAGCTTCAAGGCCCGACGAGCGCCATTCTGACTTCCGCGATACTCCTCTTAGGTGGGCAAATTGAGACCACCTACACAAACTTTTATGTGCTGGAGGTCGAGATCGCAGAGACTTCACTGCTTTCTTTGGCTGGCCTCCCCGGCGTGTCGTATGTCTCACTAAACCGACCGGTCAGTATGTTGGGGCACCTTTCGTTCACTACTGGGGCAGACAATGCAGCTACTCCGAACAGCTCAAGCCCTGCACTAGACGGAACAGGAATCGGTATTGCGATACTCGATTCAGGGCTCTACGCGGGCCACAGATCCTTTCTTGGCAAGAACAATAATGGTCGAATCGTTTTTAATAAGGACTTCACGACAGAGAAAAGAGTCGATGATCCATACGGCCATGGTTCGCATGTGGCGGCAATCGCCGCAGGAAATGGCCGCGTTTCAAATGGCGCATACCTCGGAATCGCACCAAATGCCAATCTAATTAACCTGAGGGTGTTGGACTCAAAAGGTTCGGGCACAACTTCAGGACTCCTAAGTGCTATGGACTGGGTTATCAGCAATCGCTCCTCATACAACATCCGTGTCCTCAACCTGAGTCTGGGCACCGCGGCCGTCGATTCATTTGTCAATGATCCGATTTGTAAAGTGGTTCGGCGACTGTCGGACTTGGGAATTGTTGCCGTAGTGGCGGCTGGAAACAACGGTCGCGATGCAGAAGGCCGCAAAATTTACGGCGCGATCCACTCACCAGGTATTGAACCGTCAGCCATCACCGTTGGAGCTTCAAATGCTTACGGTAGTGATACGCGTGCAGACGACACTGTCACAACTTACAGTTCGAGAGGTCCGACACGAGGGTTTCGCACTGACGCGAACGGAGTTAAGCATTACGACAATCTGATAAAACCCGACCTCGTTGCTCCAGGCAATAAGATAATAAGTGCCGAAGCAATAAAAAATCTGTTAGTGACTAGTCACCCTGAACTGGATGCCGACGTTAGCAACACGGACAATCGAAAAATGATGCGTCTGAGCGGCACCTCAATGGCTACACCAGCTGTCGCTGGCGCAGTAGCGCTAGTTCTACAAGCAAATCCGAAGCTAACCCCGAATCTTGTGAAGGCACTTCTGATGTACACCGCACAGCCATTGCCTGGATTCAATATTCTCGAACAAGGCATGGGCGAAGTGAAAATCGAAGGCGCGATCCGCCTTGCCAAACTTGTTCGCACAGATTTGTCCAATAGCACAAATCTCGGGACAGCGCTCCTCGTTGGTTCCACTCCCATTGCGAGCACCACGATCGGTGATTACACATTCACCTGGTCTCAAGGTTTAGTTCTCAACTACACCTATGCTTCTGGGACAGACTTAATAAACAGCTTTCAAAAGATTTACGGACTTGGGGTCCTCCTGGGTGATGGTGTCCTTATTGGTGATGGAGTCATCACTGGTGACGCACGAATGCTTATGTCCAGCGTTAGCATCGGTAACAACCTAATGGTTAGCAATGGCGTCATTGCTGGTGACGGATTGGTCTTTTGCGCTTACGGTGTCTTGCTCGGTGACGGTGTCTTGCTTGGTGATGGTCAAGTCGTTGGCGATGGCGTTATTGCTGGTGATAGCCGTGGAGTGATCGCCGGAGATACGCAAGTCACAGGCGATGATACTGCCTGCATGGCTGAAATCTCTGATCCCGGACTGTAACCGCACGTAGTCACTCGGTTCACTCTGTGTGATCTCGCTTGTGCATTACTCTGTAAACTCAGGCTTCGTATCTATTGATCACTCCCTAAAGACTGCTTCTCCGTTTTTTCGAACCTGGAAGACTCACTATCTCTGGACGTCTGCCAGTTACTTCATAGGGGCGATTGCGGCGGGAACAATCGCACGACTAACGGCGGTTTTCGGCTTTCCCACGTTGATTTTGACCGCGCCCGTTATCGTGATGCTTTATCTGACCTATCAAACCTACCTGAAGACCGTAGAGACATCTGCCGCGCAGGCAGAACAGGCTCGCCAGTTTGCGGAACAACAACAGATCTATATTTCAGAGCTTGAGTTGACTAGAAAGGAATTGCACGCAAGCAGAGAACATTTCCGCAATGCCGCTCTCCATGACATGTTGACCGGTCTTCCGAATCGGACGTTGCTCCTGGATCGGCTGCAGGTGGCGATTGACCACAGCGCGAGAAGTACAAGCTCTGTGTTTGCCGTGCTGTTTATGGATCTTGACCGTTTCAAAATCGTTAACGACAGCTTAGGTCATGCGGCCGGTGATCAATTGCTTGTCACGACAGCCCGTCGGTTGCAGGCCGCCCTAAGAAGTAGCGATACAGTGGCACGATTGGGTGGCGATGAGTTTGCAGTGATTCTTGATGGCGTCGATAGCTCTGGCCGCGTCCTAAAAATTGCAGACTCACTATTACACGTGGTGAGTCAGCCGATCCACATCAATGGTCAGGGCGTCTGGACTACTGCGAGCATTGGAATCGCGCTAAGCACTTCTCGTTGCTACCTCCAGCCTGAAGAGCTTCTTCGTGATGCAGACACTGCGATGTATTAAGCCAAAACCTCCGGCCGAGGCAGGTGGGAACTTTTCGAGACCGCAATGCATCATGAGGAACTGCGGTTTATGAGACGCGAAAATGAACTGCGTCCGCTGAGTTGGAGAGAAGAGTCGATTGATGATATCTCGTATACAGCTGCAGCTATTGCGCAACCGTTGGCTCGCCCCTTCAAAACAACGGCAGACATTCAGATGTAAGAAGGAGTGAGCAAATTGATCGAGAAAACCCCAAAAGCAAGTATTAATCCGCGTCACCTGATAAGGCAGTCGCGTCGCTGTCAAAACACCACCACGCGAATACTGCTAGCAGATGATTTTCCCATAGTTCGCGAAGGGCTGAAGCAACTCTTGCAAGAGGAAATCCAGTCTGTCTGCTTCGGGGAAGCGGCCAACTGTTCAGAGGCGCTTCGTCTGATTGAGAAGGAGGATTGGGATATTCTAGTTCTGGACATTTGCATGCCTGGAAGAAATGGACTTGAGGCGTTAAAGGAAGTGAAAAGCAAAAAGCCGGACTTGCCCGTTCTCGTTTTAAGTATGTACCCGGAGGACCAATTTGCCGAACGAGCCATCAACTCAGGAGCAGACGGCTACATCAATAAGGAAAGTGATCCAGAGAGCATTATTGTGGCAATAAAGAAGATCATTGGCGGCGGAAAATATTTAACTCCTTCATGCGCGGAAAACATTGTCTTCCATTCAAACCATTCTCCAAATGGTATCCCTCACAAGATCCTTTCCGACCGCGAATATCAAATCATGCTGATGTTGGCGAACGGAAAACCACTTTCAAAGATTGCGGACGAACTCGCGTTGAGCGTTAAAACGGTCAGTACTTATCGAATGCGATTGTTGCACAAGCTGGGAATGGATTCGAATGCTCAATTGATTCGATATGCAATTAGCGAAAGCCTGACAATGTGAGTTACCTAGATAGACACCGTATACTCAGCACGATAACTTCACTGACTGAGACGTCAGAAAATTCCTACAAGTTCGACAGCTTTTTCCTACCTTAAAATCAGTTTTTTGCTGGCTTACAAATCCAGGTGTGAGCGGGAAGATTAGTATCGTTCACTATCTTCTACTGATAACGCGCCCATTGGTAAGAAGTGTTCTTTCGCAAACTTCAATGGACCTTTAAGGACTGCAGTCTCTGGTGACCCCTGTGATGTACATGACTCTGGCAAGCCAGCCACCGCAGCTACAGGAAGGAGATACAAGAATCATGAACGGTAAGCTAGCAAGACAAACCCAGTCTGGAAAAGCGCACACCTCAAGTGCAGCACAATCTCTCAAGCACTTTGTATTCACCGTGGCTTTTTTAGCTGTGATGATAGCCAGTGGATCAGTGGCAAAGGCAGATTGCATTGTGCTCAATACCACACCTGTATCTAGTCTGTCGGGAACTGTTGGGCCATCAGTCACCAACTTCGCGACGAACGTTGCAAACACTCAACTAACTCAAGGTGGTCCAGCGATCGATGTTTTACTCGGAACTTTGGGACCCAACCTTTCCCTCAATCCACTAACGCTGACAAATGCGAGCACACTTTCAGTAACAGTAAATTTCTCAGGTACGGGCGCTACATTAACGCCACCGTCAGTGACGTTTGTAGGCACCTACAATGTAGCATTGGCTTCGTTTACATTCGCTCCGGCGCACGTAAGCTTCACATGCATTGCCAACGATTGTGGCTCCTTCGATGTCAATATCAACCCGCTCGCATTGAGCACGCTACTTAGTGGAGGGACTCTCAACGCATCTCTCACAAACGTGCTTTGTGGCAGTTGTGCACCGGCTCCAGTGCCAGAGCCTGCGACGATTGGTCTCTTCGGAACTGGTCTAGGCGTTCTCGCCGGCATCGCTCGCCGGCGGCGTAGACTCAAACTCATGCGTTCGCAAGAACGCTGACTCGCGCTGGTTCCGGTCGAGTGCCATAACCCAAACCTACTTCCGGAACGCTTACGCGAACGAGGTAAGGCGGTCGTTTTTCACATTTCACGATCGCCTTAACTCGATCTCTTTTTGTTCGATATGCTTTAACTTGTCGTCATGATTCCTCACGGGCCGTCGGAATCCAGAGCCTCGTTGGGAATCAGGACGACAAGCTAAAGCATATCGGACATTCAAATCTTGACCTCACACGCGTCATAATCGAAGACAATCTGCATCAATCGTCGAGCGATAGTGTCGGGCATCAGCGAAAACGCCGTTCTTCGCAACCCGCGCGCAAACAGGTTCTCCCATTGACCGACAGCTCCGTAGATTCGGGAGTACCTCGTGATTGCAAGAGTGCGGCGGTATCGGAGTTGTTCGTAGGTTCGTAAGGCCTTCTCGTCAGCACCATATTTCTCAAAACATCGTGCCAGGACCATCGCGTCTTCAATGGCCATACATCCGCCTTGACCAAGATTAGGAGTTGTTGGATGAATTGCGTCTCCTAACAATGTAATTCTTTTCTTTCCCCATGCTTGGCATGGCGGCCGATCAAATGCACCTGTCTTGAGTATCGAATGTGAGGGTGTTGCCTCAATTAGTTGAACCGCAGGTCGGTACCAGCCAGCAAACAAACGTAAAAGGTCACTCTGTGTGTTTCGAAGAGGTCCGGATCCCATGTTTTCGCCTTGTTTCCAGATCTTGCGATCACCCGTGCGCTCGATGGCTCTTTGACTTGTGTTTGCCGCGTTTGCCGATGCCCACCAACCCGTTCGTCCGAGTCCAACGGGACCAATACCGAATCGTTTCCCTCGACCGTGTATCTCAATCGCAGTGGCAAGGGGTAATGATTTAGGAACTAATGGGGAGATCCCACGCCACACTGTGTAGCCGCGGTAAGTAGGAGGAGAGTCGTGAAGCAAGTCAATACGGACTCGGGAGTGAATACCGTCGGCGCCGATCAAGAAGTCAGACTCACTTGAGTGCCCGTTGGCGAAGTGAGCGATGACGCTGTCGCTGTTCTGAGTTTGTTCGACAAGAGAACTACCAAGGTTTACGGAGGCTGAAGGCAATGTATGCAGGAGGATTTCCTGCAGGTCAGCTCTGTGAAGCGCCACAGCTGGATTTTTGCTTGAGTCTGCTATAGAGATACGATTGATAGGTCTGCCGTTTTGATCTAACCATTGAATCTCCCTTATCTCACCCGCCTGCTCAAGAACTTGGCTAGCTAGACCAAGTCGTTCCAATACGCACACTGCGTTCGGCCATAGGGCGATTGCTGCACCGACGTCCAGCAGCGCTGGGGCTTGCTCATAGACCTGTGGTTCGAAATCAAAATGTCGGAGTGCAATAGCGGTTGTGAGACCACCAATGCCGCCACCGATGATTGCAATGCGAACCATTCGGCGGAGAGTAAACAGTGAATTTCAAACTGGCAAGAGTGATTTTTGCCGCGAATGAATACAAATGAAACGGCTCGGCGGGCTTGGGTGACGGCGTGGTTTGCTAGATTTTGCCATTCTTAAGAATTCTTGTCAGGTTTCTCAGCCAGACTCTTTATGTGCAACAGAACCCGGTTGTGAATCCTATGTATGATGTAATCCGACCAGAAATGCCAGTAAACCGCCGGCCAGAATCGATTCTGATACCACGTTGTGCCTTCAAGTAATGTTGAACCATCCGGCATAGACTTCAATTCAAATTGTCCTCGTTTGGAAAACAGATAATGTTCCAAATGTGGAGGTCGCAGATCACGGTAGAGTGACAACTCCTCCATCGCTCTCGGCTGTGAGGTCACGTCAAACTGCAACAGTCGCGGTTCGTCCCACGTTGTGATCGGTTCGACGAATTCGCCAGTCGAGAAAACACAGTGTCGAATCGCGCCGGCACCCCGACCTGAGATCTCAGCGCGAATTGGAAAAGCAATTCCAGTCTTGAACATTGCCTCGGTTGGTGGCGGAAGTTCCGCGAAAGAAACGACGTGCTTCCAAACAGTCTCTGGAGTTGCATTAATTACAACCGACGTTTTCACTTGATATAGCGCAGGCGTTTCCGCTGAGGCATATTCAAGCAGTGTGAGACCAGGCATCAAGACGAACAGAGCCGAAACCACACGGAACGTGTGGGGTGCAAAGGAGCGACGCTGTTGCAGTACGAACCCGATGAACCCGCCAAACAAAGCGAGTAGCATCGCAAGAGGTAGTGCCATCACCAAACAGATGATTCCTTCTATGGCTAATCCAAATAATGCAAGCCCGACTATTGCAGTTGATAGAGCAGCGACCAGGAGACACTTGAGAAGAGGCCTGGGTTCATGAAGTCCATAGATAAGCACAGAATTCAGTCCAAGAAAAAACGGAATACCGACAAAGAGTCCCCAGCCATAACTACCGAGACCAGTGGCGCTAAGCGCAGTTATCCCTACAGCGAGTACTGCGGTCGCAAGGATTCCAAAGCCCGCACTGCCCAGTTCGCTGCGCGGAACCAGCTTTGCGATCGAAAATCCTTTGGGCGAATCTTTGGTCGATGAGTCTTTGGAAGGAATCAGCGAGAGAATCATGAAAAACAATAGATTCATAAATGGTAGAAAGAAAAAAAGGACGAGGCCGAGCGGCAGGTTGGCGTCCCTAAGTCGACGAAGAGTTAGAACGGTCCCAATCCAAATAAACGGAAGTGCGATAATAAGCAACTCAGCGTAGAAGCTAGATTCGCGACGTGTAATCGTTTCGATTCCGGATGGAGTCTTAAACACCCAATAGTTGAAAACTGTCCATGGGTATCCGTAGGCTGCGGCTAAAATGCGATCGATATTGTGTTTGATCGCGAGCAGGATTAATCCAGTCGCGAGATAACGGGCCCGTCCAATTCTCCCTTGCCAATTCCACACATCCAATACTTGCAGGCTCAAGACTTTAGTCCTTTCTAAGAGCACCAGCGCAAATCGCCAACACAAAACGGACCCGGTTGCGGCAACCCGTTTCTGATTTGCTCCGTGGTGAATCGACGAGTCGGAACGAGATCATAAGGAACTGGCAGCACTGGCGAAGCAGGTTCGACGACACCGTCAGAGAGGATGTGGACCTGGGCAACGGAAGTGAGCGGCACTTTCATCGTCAGCTCAAACAAATAGGCCATGAGTCGATGGCACCAAACTGGTAGCGGAAACATCAATGGTTGTTTCCCCACGACCTCAGATACTCGTCTCACAACTTCACTCAGGTAAATCTCTTCGGGACCAAGTAATGCTATCGTTTGGCGCTTCAATCGTCGATCAATGAGAGCGGCTCGCATCAAGTGCACCAGATCTTCAACTGCAAGTGGGCGCACTGTTATTTCCTTGAGTCCAACCAGCGCAAACACCGGAAACGTGTGTAATGCGTGGCTCAAATGATTGAGCATGTGATCGCCACGGCCATAGACAATACCGGCTTTGATCACGGTGTAGTCGAGGCCGGAGTTACGAATGATTTCTTCGGCATCCCACTTTGATTCGTGATACGGCGAGTTGCAGTTTGGACGCGCCCGCAGGAAGCTCATAAGCACGATCTTTTTCACACCGGCTGCCCTCGCCGCGTCTACAACATTCTGTGTTGCCTCGATGTGGACATGTTGATAGGTTTGGTCGCCTATCTCACGATTGATTCCGGCGCAGTGTGCGATTGAGTCACAGCCATTGAATGCCTCGATCAATTGGTTGACGTCAGATAGGTCGCAAGAAACGAAGTCACCATCCTGCTTTGAATTTCGCCTTCGAGCGATCACGACGACCTCGTGACCTTCATCCATAAGGCTGTTGGCTAACTGACTTCCTACGAATCCCGTTCCACCGGTTATTGCGATTTTCATAATCTTACTCCTAGTCGATCAGGTAATACCGAACTTCGTCATTGAGCGCCGCGAATGCCGAGTGCATTAACGCCGAGCGGCTTAGCAGAAAAGTAGCCCAGGCATTGAGGTAACCGAAGATCACATATAAGGTGATCAAACTGTCTCCTCGAAGTTCCAAGAACCACGCGACCACCGGTACATTGACGATGAAGGCCAGCAGCGAAAGTGGTACAAACTTCAACCTTGCGAAAACGAGGAGTGAACTGAGCACGAAGTGACCTACCGCGAGTAGCGCGAAAACTATTTCCGACTGCCGAGAGTGCCATCGGACCGCGCAAATAAGCATGAGTATCGATTCCATAAAGCAAAACAGAACCGCCAGACGCAAAATTAATCCGCTAATTCGGGCGAGCACATCCCACCTTGCCGCAATGGATCTTCGTCCAGCTACGAGTGCGCGCCAGGGGTCCAATCGTGAGCCGATTACCAAACCCATAGTCAGGCCGGGGATTAGAATCAACGCGACAATCCTCCAACTCAATATGTCTTTCTCTCCCGACTGATGTGGATAAAAGAGATAGAGCGCACTCTCAATAATTGCAGAACCCAAAACGCCGAGCATTCCTCGAGAGAGCATCCCCAGTCGCCGATTTACTATTCTGCTACTTACCCAGATGAGCAGTCCTTTGAAAACTCCGATGGCAACTCCCCAAGCCAGGAACTTTGGTAGGGCGGGAATGAAGAGCAAGCAGTAATAAGCGTTTACCGATAGGATTCCAACGACCGCATACAGGAAGAACACGATCGCTCCAGAGGTCGCACCTTGGGAGACAAATCTTCCAATACCCAGTAGGTTCGGTTCTTCAGAATTGGTCAAATACAAATTACGCTGCAAGTTTTGTCCATAGATGAACGGAGCTTTCTGGTAGGTCGATAGGGCGGAGTTACTGGTCATTTTTTTCCTCGGTCCCGAGACCTTCGGGAATGCCTTCCCGAATCTCGTCTACCAACCGCAGTGCCTGTTTCCTCAAGGGCCGCATAAACGGATTGCTCGCGAGCGATATCAGTTTGTCCAGCAAATCTACCGTGTGGTCGATCAACCGGTACGTGCGTCGGTGCTTCGGCGACGGATCGTGGATCCAGAACATGACGATTCCCATGTGATAGACCCATAGGAGATAAGGAAGCTCGGCGCGCAGATCTTTCGGAATCCGAGCCATTGATCCGTCTACAACTTGTGCGAACAGTTCAGTACTTTCCTGTCGCACCGGATCGGATTCGTCTGAAAACGGATTGAGTGGACTTTCCGGATTAGCCGCTGTTTTGAAGAGCACGCCTGCAAACTCGTGATATGGCTCAATGGTTTCGATTTTGAGTCGCATCACGGTAAGCAAGCGTGCCTTCAGCGTGTGCTGCTTTTCTAAAGCCGGCACTGACGCAGCGAGGTGCTGTTCGTGAGTGCGATGGTAAAAAGCCTGGATGAGATATTCCTTCGAGTGGAAGTAGTAATAAGCGTTACCTAGCGAAAGATTTGCCTTCTCAGCAATCGCTCGCATAGTTGTCTGCTCATAGCCACGTTCCTGAAACATCTCGAGAGCTGTCTCCAGGATCAGCGCCTTCGTCTGATCTCCTTTCTGAGTTTTGGCAGCTTTCTTTTTGCGCATCGCAGTCATTAGTCAGCACCTCGAAATCTATCTCGCCATGCCAGTCGCGCGAGATATCTGATATCGATTCTGTGATATTGCCGAAACTACGCGCTTTGTAGTCGGCAACAGTTCCGGCGTTGATAGGCGGTACGCCCATTCTCGATAGCGTGAGAGTGCCCAAAGGACCATCAGCCACGCTTTTGGTCCGAAGTAAACCGCGCCGTCGTCGCGAATAACCGTCAGGTCGTTCTTGGTTAATTCGTGATTCAGTTGTGGGTACCGTTTGTGCGCTTCGTCAGAGGCACACGGAACGAAAATCAAGTCAACCATCTTCGGCTGTTCTGCAAGCCATTCGTGCGCTCGTTTACACAGGCCGCAGTCTGAATCGTAAAGCACGGTTAGGTAGAACATGGTCAGGCCTCCTGGTGCACTGCGGTGAATTCATCGGGACCCACCGGTGGGCGCTGTCCATGGACTGCTTTGCGGCGGCGCATGCGACTGAAGACAAAGAGATTGAAGAAGTGCATGCCGCCGAGGACGATCAGCACCCAGCCTACTTTCACCGATAGAGCTTCTATGCCTTCCTTGGGACTGGCAATGTCGTAGCCCAGTTTCAGCGCCATGCAGACGTAGCCAAAGTTGATGAGGTAGAAGCCGACGACGAGAAGGTGATTTACGGAGTCCGCGAGGGTTTCGTTACCATGGAAGACGTCAACCAGAAAGACGCGGCCATTTTTGTGGAGAGTTTTGGCGACCCAGATCGTGAGCGCGACGCTGATTGCGAGGTAGGTCAGGTAAGTTGTGATTTCTATTGTCATGATCAGCCTCCTTAGCTGAATTTGAACACGTTCAACTATACGAACCTTACGCCGCCAATGTTCGGGCTGTCAAGAGAAATTTTGAACTTGTTCAAAAAAGAGTTTAGGCGTCTCCTTTGGAGTGCGGGGGACCTGTCACCCGCTTTGGTACAGCGAATCTCAGCACTTACAACGCCCTATACCGAAGCGGTGACAGGTCCCCGCACTCCAAGGAGACGCTCAAACCCTAAACCGCCCAGTTTTGCGCGTCCTGATTCCACACATTTCAGTGGCTACCAGAGACGGAGTGATGGTTTGTCATTCACTGACGGGCGGGTAAATGGCCGCACTCCGGCAATCCTAAAGGCTTTACTGTTGGCATCTGCATTGCTAAGCGAATCTCCAAATATTTCAATCGCAAAAGATGGAGGAGAAGGTCGATGTTTCCAATTGGCGATGACGACAGCGCGCAGAACCTTTCCAGCCGTTACATACGGACTGATCGTTTTGAATCTTCTCTTCTTCCTGGTTGAACTCAATGGCGGTGAGAGTTTTATCCAGCAGTGGTCCGTTGTACCCAGACGATTGGTCGCAAACCCAGCGGGGGATTTCCCGACAATCTTCACCTCGATGTTCATGCATGCTGGGTGGGTCCATCTTTTGGGGAATATGCTCTACCTCTGGATTTTTGGCGATAACGTGGAAGATAGTTTTGGCCACGCGAAGTTCCTGGTCTTTTACTTTCTTTGTGGAATAGCCGCGACCTTTGCTCAGGTTCTATTCACGGCCACGTCTAATGTTCCCAATCTCGGCGCTTCGGGTGCGATTGCCGGAGTATTAGGTGCTTACCTTGTCATGTTCCCACGTGGTCAGGTAAGGGTGATGATGGGCCGCGGGATCATTCCAATGCCGGCTCTTGTTGTGATTGGGTTTTGGATCGTGCTTCATTTTGTCAGCGGAATCGGAGCGATCTCTCAGACCGCCGACACCGGTGGAGTTGCTTACCTCGCGCACATTGGTGGATTCCTGGCTGGTCTCGTTTTGACGTTTGTCTTCCGAACAATCGGAACAAGACAGACGACGATCTAAAACTAGATCGCGGCGAAGTCGATAAAGCCTCTCCTCGGATCGGTCGACAGGAGTTTGACGCGTGCGCGTTGCCCAACTTTGAGGTGAGCTTGTCCTCTCACGACCATTCCGTCGACTGGCGGCTTAAGGATTCGAGCGAACGTTCCTTTTGGAGTTGCACCAGTGACGATCGCATTGAACTCCTCGCCTATTCGATCCTTCATGAGCACTGCGGCTGCGACCTTCCGCATCTTGCGCTCGACCTTTCGAGCTGCACTCTCCCGGTCGTTGCAGTGATCGGCAATCTTCCGCAAATCCTCAACTGTGTAGCTCGTGCCGTCATCGGCAATGGAAGCTTTGAGCAAACGTTGAATTATCAGATCGGCATAACGACGATTGGGCGCGGTCGAGTGAGTGTAGCGATGAACTGCGAGTCCGAAGTGTCCCTCGCTTTGCTGACCGGGTACTTGTACAACGTAATCGCCCGGCCCGAGCAGTTTCACAACGGCCAACGAAAGATCTGCGAAATGATCCGGGTCCACCTTGTGTTGCCGATCAAGAAAGTTCGAGAGTGCCTGAATACTGGGTTCGTGGGGCAGTGTTTCATTCAACTCTTTGGCAATCTCGACAATACGCGGCCAGTTTTCCGGAGTGCGCACAACTCTGCGTAGAGCGGCTACGCCGCGACGATCAAGAGAGTCCGCCATCGAGGCGTTCGCCGCTATCATGAAATTCTCGATGATGTCGCGCGCGCTATTTCGCTCGTCGATCGATAAATCAGTGATTCGTCCATTTTCATCTATTACTGGTGTGGCTTGAATGGTCTCCAAATGGAGGGCGCCTTGGGCCCGGAGCGCTTCGAGTAAACGCGTGGCAGCCTCAAACTGTAAACGAACCTGTTCTTCGAGATTGGGAATTCGTGAGACTTCCTTAGGAACGGCAGTGTCATGATCGAGCCAGTTCCCGATCACTTCGTATGACATCTTGGAGTAGTTGTGCACCAGGGCCGGGAAGACGTCTTGAGCCTTAACGCGATCATCCGACGTCACAATGAATTCAATCACAATCGCACGTCGGTCTTGTCCCTCCAACAGTGAAGTCTTATCAGTAGATAACTCTTCGGGAAGCATTGGGAACGTAGTCACTCCAGTATAGACGGAGGTCGTGTTCTCGAAAGCATGGGAATCAATTGCCGATCCTTTAGGCACAAAGGCGGCGACATCTGCGATGCCGATTAGGACACGGATGCTGTCGTCAGCTTGCCTTTCCACAAATTCCACTTGATCGAGATCTCGCGAGGTGAGGTTGTCTATTGATGACCAGAGCCAGTGGCGCAGGTCACGTACAGTTGAATCTGAGGTTAGTGGGCCGTCGTCAATTTGCCGCAGCTCGTTTTCGACTGCGGTTGGTATATCTGGACTAAAACCCTCGGCAAGCATCGTCTCGTGGGCGATCGCCAAAAAATTCACGTCGTGACCATGATCGTGGGCTGTCTTATTGGTCATAGTCCCTAGTGTGTACTCGAGAGGCAAAAGAAGGCCAGCGCATTGAGTACTAATTTAGGAACGAACGGTTGGCAGAAGCAGGTCGAAGCAGCGGTAAATAGAAATCCTGCGCCCTGCTCCTGCTCCTGCTTACTGCTCCTTCTTTCAGGCGGACCACTCCCAGCTTGCTAAACCACCCCCCAATCAGGCATAGTGACTTACGGTTAATCCTTCTCTCGCGCATCGACGGTGATGCGCCCCGCGCAAAAAATAGTCCGCGCTGGTCGTTTTGGATAGTTCGAGAGCAGGCCGTTTTCAATTCCAGAAGCCGCTCTCTAGAGCATCCGAACTCCGGTCCTTCGTCTGACTACCGTTTCTCCGAAGCCAATCCGATTCGCAGCTTCTTTTGTTCCCTATGGAGGGAAAGGTACAAATATGTCTATGAAACTCTATGTTGGAAATCTCGCTTTTGCGACTTCAAGTCAGGATCTGCAGGAGCTTTTTGCTCAGGCAGGCACTGTCGAATCTGCGAGTGTAGTTGAGGACCGAGACACCGGTCGCTCACGTGGTTTTGGCTTTGTTGAGATGTCGTCGAAGGAGGAGGGGCAAACCGCGATCACCCAGTTCAATGGGAAAGAGATCGGCGGCCGCGCCTTGACAGTAAACGAGGCGAAGCCCCGAGAGCCCCGCACAGGCGGCGGTGGTCGTGGCGGTTTCGGCGGCGGTCGTGGCGGCGGCGGTAGTCGTGGTGGCTACGGCGGCGGCGGTGGTCGTGGCGGCAATGGTGGCGGAGGGTATCGCGAACCACGATGGTAAGCGAATAGATGGTCTGAGTGTTTTTGTGGCTGGGCGAAACCCGGCCACAAAAAACACTGAGAAGAAAAGAAGAGTATGAATTTTTCAGAACTGGGACTCGACGCTGCACAACTGCGCGTGTGTGAGTCTCTGGGATATACAACCCCAACCCCGATACAACAACAGGCAATCCCTGTCGTTCTTGAAGGCCATGATCTAATCGGATGCGCTGAAACAGGCACCGGTAAGACGGCCGCTTTCTTGCTTCCGATTCTTCGGAAGCTATCCGACACTCGCCGGCAGGGTGTTCGCGTGCTTGTATTAGCACCAACCCGAGAATTGGCTTTACAGATACAGAAAAACTACGGCGAGTTGAATGCTGTAAAAAACAATCGCAGCGTTATTGTCATGGGTGGCGCGAATATCAAAGCGCAAATTGCTGATCTTCGTCGAGGCGCGACCGTTGTGATTGCGACGCCTGGCCGCTTGCTCGATTTGACTGAACGTGGTGCGCTAAATCTTTCGCACGTGGAAGTGTTAGTGCTTGATGAAGCCGACCGGATGCTCGACATGGGATTTCTGCCGGCGATTCGTCGAATACTTTCACTGGTTCCGACAAAGCGACAGACATTGCTATTTTCGGCAACGTTGCCTTCCGAAATTGAACGCCTGGCGCGTTCGACAATGAAGCAGCCAAAGTTGATCGAGGTTAGTCCGCGCGGTCGTGCAGCAACTCTTGTCGAGCAAACTGCGTATCACGTTTCGGCTGAATCGAAGACGGCTTTGTTGCTTGATTTGTTGGAGCGTGAAAACTTTGAACGCGTTCTTGTATTTGCTCGGACGAGACGTTCAGCAGAACGATTGTCACACATCCTCGCAGCCCGTGATCACCAGGTTAGTCGAATCCACTCGGACCGCAGCCAACCGCAACGCGAAGCAGCATTGCGTGGTTTTCGTGAGGGTCGAACTCGCGTACTGGTTGCTACTGACATTGCCGCACGTGGGCTTGATGTTGATTCCGTTTCGCATGTGATCAACTACGACGTGCCTGCTGCACCGGAAGATTATGTTCATCGCATTGGTCGAACTGGACGTGCGGGTAACACTGGGCAAGCCATAACAATCGTGACGCCGATTGATGAGCTTTCGCTGCGCGCGATCGAGAGGTTGATGGGAAAGACGGTAAAACGAATAGTTCCCGATGGTTTTGGTGGCAAGACAACGATGCCGGCAAGCAAGCCCATCGTCCGTACGGCGAGACCGGTATTCACTCGTTCGTTTCGTCCGCGCAGAGCAAGCCGGTAAGTCAAAACAGTCCGTGGTCAGTTGTCCGTGGTCAGTTGTCCGTGGACATTGATGTACTTTGCGCTGGATGCTTTGCACTTTTAGCGACTGTGTATGTTATTGTCCCAGCTTCGCATTGACCTTCAAACGACACACAACTGATCACTGACCACTGACAACGACTAACCCTAAGGAGAACCTACTTGGCAGCAGAAGACTTAATACCAGCAGAAGGTGTAATCATCGACAAACAGCCCAATGCCTTTTTCAAAGTGCAGCTCGATAACAGCACGCATGTTGTACTAGCCGCGATTTCAGGAAAGATGCGGAAGAACCGTATCCGAATTCTGGTGGGCGATCGGGTTAGCGTTGAGATGTCGCCTTACGACTTGACCCGCGGGCGGATTACGTATCGGTACAAATAAGAATATTGCCGATTGCCAATTGCCGATTTGGACTTACGTCTGGAATTTCCTTAGACCCATGCAGAATCGGCAATCCGCAATTGGAAAATCGGCAATTTCGATCACTCAAACTTCAGCGTACTCAAAAACTCTGTCACTGATTTGGCCCACTTCACGACTGTCTTCTCGGGGCCTACCAATTTCAAATAGTAAGAGCCCTTTGGCGTCTCGATGACCGCGGCACGCAAACGGTAGTTTGGGTTGTTGTAGAAGGTTCCACTACCAGGCGCCATTTCGGCGGTGTAAGTACCGCCTACGTCTACGGTCGTAATCTTCAGACCGTTTATAGTGAGGTTCTCTTCCTTGGCCTTGTCATTTGAATTACCTCCGTCTGGTTGTTTCATTTGACCAATCCAACGCTCGACATTGGCAGCTGTGCCGCCACCTTGTCCTTGTCCGAAGTAATAGAGGACTAGAGAAGCATCTTCGATATCGCCCGGCGCTTTCGGCAACTTGTACTGAGCGACACGCATTGTCGAGCTCGTTTTCTCTTCAACCCAATCAGAAGGCACGGAGAACCTCAGCGTTGGAGGTGTTGTCTGTGCCGATTGTTGCTGGATGAATTGCTGTCCGGAAAAAGCGACCAGCAGGGCGAAGCTGATTTGTTTAAGCATGCTGGTCATTTAACCGCAAGACCATTGCTGCATCAAGCCATGACCGATTTCCGATTGCCCAATCGCCGATTTGGTCGTTTTAGGGTTCTTACTCGAAAAAGGGAACCGAAGAGACCGAACCAAAATCGGCAATCGGCAATCGGAAATCGGCAATGTCGTTCGGGCAGTATCCTCGTGACGCTGTGCTTATTAGCGTGCTAGTATTCAGCATTATGCATGCGGATGTCGTTCTTATTCGTCTTATATTTACGGCAATCTTAGTGGGGGCGGGATATCTACTCCGACCTGTCGCTAACGACCCGTGGATTTCTGCCGGGGTCGGGGCATTGATAGCGATTTGTATCATTCTCTTTGAACTGAGAATTCGGCGTGCCACATTGAAAACACTGATAGGCGCAGCCGTTGGTTCAATCCTTGGAATCGTTGGCGCCTATTTGATTGGGTCACTTATTAGTCGCCAGGAATCGCTGGCTGTCGGTCCCCACGTAAAGACCTTCATAACGTTGGCCCTCACATTCTTCATGGCCTACGTGGGTCTGATGGTTGGCGCGGCTAAGGGAGATTACCTCGAACTCTCCGCCCTCGGGGGAATCTTCAGCGACAAGGTGACGCGACGAGATTTAAAGATACTTGACACTTCAGTGATCATTGACGGCCGAATCGCCGATGTCGCTGAGACGGGATTTCTCACTGGCTCACTAATCATTCCTCAGTTCATTCTTCGCGAGCTTCAACAAGTTGCTGATTCGCCGGATTCTTCCAAGCGTCAACGTGGTCGTCGCGGCTTGGATATGCTGAATCGTTTGCAGAATAACAGCTCGCTCGATATTCAAATCGTCGAGACCGATTTCCCATCGGTGCGCGAAGTGGATCTGAAATTAATTGAGTTGGGGAAGCAACTTGATGCAGTAATTGTCACAAATGATTTCAATCTAAACAAAGTGTCTCAACTTCGCGGTGTGAGCGTCTTGAACATTAATGAATTGGCCAATGCGCTCAAACCTGTCGTGCTTCCCGGTGAAGCTATGCGTGTCTTCATCCTCAAGGAGGGCAAGGAATACAATCAGGGTGTTGCTTATCTCGATGATGGGACCATGGTCGTGGTTGACAATGCCCGCAAGTTGATTGGCAAGAATGCCGACATCGCCGTAACGAGTGTGCTGCAAACGACTGCCGGCAAAATGATCTTCGGTCGCCTTTGGGAAGAGGCAGAGAACGGCGGTCACAACGAAATTCACCGCACGAATGGTACGTCTCGACGTCAAGCACGTGATTCTCGTAGCGCGGCGGGGCCAGTAAGAATCACAGACAGCGAAGCGATCACAGAGACGTGAGTTAATGTCCGATATGCTTCAGCTTGTCGAGTGTTTGCCCAAGAGCCTCTCAAATACGCAACCGACAAGCTAAAGCATATCGGACATTCTCCAGCAGCTTCCTATTTTCTCTTCATGAACACCGCAATTATTGCCGCCGCCGGAAGTGGCAGCCGGATGGCGAGCGATCGACCGAAGCAGTTTCTTCAACTGGCAGGGTCGCCAATAATCTTGCATACCCTCAAGCCTTTTGAGGAGTGCGACAGCATCCACGAAATGATCGTTGTTCTACCCGCAGAAGAGTCTGCGGTTTTCCTATCAATGATAGGGAAGTTTGAGTTGCGAAAGCTGGTGAAGATTGTTCCCGGCGGCTCGACGCGGGCCGACTCGGTCAAGCGGGGGTTGATGGCAGTTCGTCCCGCAACTGCAGATATAGTCGCCGTGCATGACGGCGTTCGTCCTTTTGTTACCGTCGAAGAGATTGAACAAACGGTTGCTGGTGCCAGGAAAATGGGAGCAGCGATCTTAGTTGCACCAGCGGTTGACACGATTAAGGAAGTGCACGACGGCTCGGTTGTTCGGACGTTCAATAGGCAGTGTTTGCGCCACGCGTTGACACCACAGTGTTTTCGTTATGACGTTCTTCGCCGAGCCTACGAGAATATTGATGTGAATGACCCCACAGTGACCGACGAAAGTTTTCTGGTGGAGAAACTCGGCGAGCCGGTAGCGATTGTTGAAGGTAATCAGCGGAATATCAAGATTACGACGAAATTGGATCTGGTTTTAGCAGAGGCGTATTTGAAATCAGGTTTTTGATCTTTGTAGTTTGCTCGCTGTTTCTGGATGCTCAATTGAGTTGGTGTTACCGAGAAGCGGTTGCGTCACAGCGCCCAGGGGTGCCGCTTCGGCTAGCCAGCGAAGTATGATTGTGATTCGTCCAGCCGTAACGCGGCCGCAGCCATCGGCGGCGGTTGTGACCATTGGCGCAACCCCTTCAGGGTTGATATCCAGAACATGACTATCCCAGGGTTGAAGCAACCCTGGGCTTTGGGCCGTAACCGCTTCGCGGTAGAAGCAAGAAGCGCAAAGACCAAGGACCTAAAGCCCAAAATCCATTGTTATGCTCCGCATCGGCACTGGCACCGACACACATCGCCTCGTTGAAGCACGCCCGCTCATGCTTGGAGGTGTCCAAATTGCTGCTGATCTTGGAGGGGAAGGACACTCAGATGCAGATGCGCTGACGCACGCCATCGCCGATGCGATACTGGGTGCTCTTTGTGAGGGTGATCTTGGTGTTCACTTTCCTGACAAGGATCCACAATGGAGCGGGGTTAATAGTTTGGAACTGTTATCGCGCGTAATGTGGTTGGCCCGCGAACGAAGCCTTCACGTTGTTAACGTCGATTCGACCATTCTGTTAGAGTCGCCAAAACTTAGACCCTATATCGACTCGATGCGTGCGAACATTGCTGACATCCTCGGAATTGACGTTGGTTGTGTAAGTATAAAAGCGAAAACCGGCGAAGGAGTTGATGCAGTAGGTCAAGGGCTCGCAGTTACTGCTCAGGCCACTGTGCTGATGGAGAGTAACTAAGGAAGCGCTTTGAGACCTCAAGACGTTATCAGAAAAAAGAGGGATGGAAAGGATCTAACTCGGGAAGAGATTGGATTCTTCATCGACGGCGTCACCAGCGGCACCATTGCCGATTACCAGATTAGCGCCTTGCTCATGGCCATTTATCTCAAGGGCATGAATGAAGGTGAGCAACAGGCGCTGACTGAGGCAATGCTTAACTCAGGAAACATCCTCGACTTTTCAGACATTCCCAAACCAAAAGCAGACAAGCACTCAACTGGCGGCGTCGGTGACAAGACTTCACTAATCATCGCACCGATGGTTGCTGCATGTGGAGTTTGCGTGCCTATGATTTCCGGGCGTGGTTTGGGGCATACGGGCGGAACCCTCGACAAGCTGGAGTCCATTCCAGGGTATCGCGTTAATCTTAGCGCCTCCGAATTCAGAAGGACGCTGGAGGACGTTGGTTATGCAATGGCGGGTCAGACTGCGGAGATCGCCCCTGCAGATAAGAAGATGTACGCATTGCGTGATGCGACGTCCACGGTCGAAGCGATTCCGTTGATTGTCGCTTCGATCATTTCAAAGAAAGGCGCAGCAGGTTTGGGTGCGATGGTTATTGATGTCAAGGTCGGTAATGGAGCGTTTATGCGCGATGAGTCGCGCGCAACGGCACTCGCGCATGCGCTCGTGAGTACGGGAAATTCTTGCGGCATTAGTACCCGAGCTTTGCTGACAGACATGAATCAGCCGCTGGGGCGGGCGGTAGGCAACTCTTTGGAAGTGCAGGAATGCATCGACCTATTGCGCGGTGAAGCTTCAAATGGCGCGCAGCCGGTGTTGGAGCTATCGATTGAATTATCCGCACACATGCTAGTGCTTGCGGAGGTAGAGAAGACTATTGAGGGTGCTCATGCAAGGTTGAGGAAAGTTATCGACTCTGGCGCAGCGTTGGAGTGTCTCCGCAACAATATCGTGGCGCAGGGTGGCGACCCGCGAGTCTGTGATTCGCCTGGGGAGTTTCTTCCTTTGGTAAGCGAATCCGTTAAGGTAGAATCCCCGCGCTCCGGCTACATCAAAAACGTTGACACCACAGAAATCGGTCACACGATCGCGGCTATCGGAGGAGGTCGGGTCCGCATTGAAGACGTGATTGATCCCACGGTTGGTTTTATCGCTGAACATAAAATTGGAGATCGAGTGCAAGCTGGAGATGCTATCGGCGTAGTTTACTGTACCGACGGAACGAACGCTCAGGAAGCTGCAAACCGCATTCAAGCATCGTATGAGATTGCTGACGAACCCGTGGCAGAACTTGAGAAGTTAGTAAAGGAAGTAATAAACGAATGAACTACAAACTCCTTGCGCTCGTCGCATTGTTGTCTCTCATGGGTTTTTGTCTGGCGGCGTGTAACCGGAGTTATGCTGCTGACGATCGATCCAAAATCCATGTGGGGATCGTCTTTGATATAGGTGGCAAGGATGATCGATCGTTCAATGCAGCAGCCTGGCAGGGAGTTCAGCGAGCTGCCAAAGATCTGCCAATCGTCCTGCGTGATATTGAACCCGGAACACCGAACGCCATCGAACCGGCAATGCGCGCGTTTGCGGAACGCAACTACGATCTGATTATCGGGGTTGGTTTTGCGCAGGCGCCGATCATGGAGCAAGTTGCGAAGGACTACCCAAACATTCACTTCGCAATTATTGATGGTGTTAGTCAACTCCCGAATGTTGCGTCGTTGGTTTTCAAGGAACATGAGGGCTCTTATCTGGTTGGCATATTAGCTGCGAAGGCTTCCCGGACAGGAACAATTGGTTTTCTGGGCGGAATGGATATTGGTCTCATTCATCGTTTTGAGAAAGGCTACGAAGAGGGTGCAAAGGCTGTTAATCCAAACATTCGAGTGATTCAAAACTACGTCGGCGTAACTGACGGTGCCTGGAACAATCCGGGGAAAGGCAAAGAACTTTCGTTGGCCCAAATCGGCAAGGGCGCAGATGTCATCTTTACCGCGGCTGGTAATTCCGGTCTTGGTGCGTTTGACGCAGTCGAGCAACAAGGGATGCAGAATGGACGCGCAACGCACTTTGTGATTGGCGTCGACTCCAATCAAAACATGGTCAAGCCAGGTTTTGTTCTTACCAGCATGGTTAAGCGTGTCGACAATGCTGTCTACAACATCGTCCAGGAAGTTGTTAACCATAGTTTCTCACCGGGCCTGCACGTCTTTGGGTTGGACAAAGACGGTGTTGGCTATGCAATGGACGAAAACAACAAAAACCTCATCTCTCCCGAAGCTATTCAACAGGCTGAGGAAGCGAAGAAGAAGATTATTGCGGGGGAGATTAAGGTTACGGATGCAATGAATCAATAAAGCGCTGTGCTTTGTGCTTTGGTGAACAACTGGTCACAGCGGCTGATGGCGTTGGGTCAAATATTGCTGAGGGAAGCGGACGAGGCAGCCACCAAGACAACCGAAGATTCATTAACATCGCCCGTGGCTCTCTTTATGAGACTAAACACTGGCTACGTCGTTCGTTTAAACGACATCTGCTGAGCGAAGATAAAGTCAACCAAATTAAGCCGATAATCAACGAGCTCTTGCCTAAACTCAATGCGTATTATCGCTCGGTTGATTGCGCCGCGAAGGCAGCAAAAACAAAGCACAAAGCTCCAAGCACAAAGCCCACACTAAATGTTAGAACTTAGGAACATCAGCAAACACTTCGGCGCCGTCCGAGCAAATGACAGCGTCAATATCGTCGTTAAGCCGGGGACGATTCATGCGATTGTTGGTGAGAATGGGGCAGGGAAGTCGACGGCAATGCGCATCGCTTACGGCTTTTATACGCCCGACAGCGGTGAGATTCTGGTGGATGGCCGGCCCCAAGAGATCAAGTCTCCTCACGATGCAATAGCACTCGGTATCGGTATGGTGCATCAGCACTTCATGTTAGTTGAGCCAATGACAGTCGCCGAGAATATTGTCTTAGGATCGGAACCGGGAACTTCCCTGGCGCTCGACCTCAAAATCGCTGCATCCGAGATCAGAAAACTTTCCGAAGAATTCAAACTTGCCGTAAATCCAAACGCAGTCATCGAACATCTTTCAGTCGGTCAACAACAACGCGTAGAACTCTTGAAGGCCCTTTACCGTCACGCGCGTTTGTTGATTCTCGATGAACCGACTGCAGTCTTGACGCCTCTCGAGGTAGAAGAGTTCTTCGCCATCTTGCGACGAATGCGTGAGCAAGGAAAAACCGTCATTATCATCACGCACAAACTGTCCGAAGTATTGGCCATCTCCGATGAAGTAACGGTGATGCGCGACGGGAAAGTTGTGGGTGAGGTTCAGACAAAAAGCACCAATGCTGCCGAGCTGGCCCGCATGATGGTTGGCCGGGAGGTGCTCCTGCGCGTTGAAAAACCGGAGCCTAAAGTTGGTGAGACAAAACTAGCGTTGAACAATCTAACCGTGACAGCTCGGGATGGTTCGAAACCAGTGAATGGTGTTTCTTTTCAGGTTCGTAAAGGCGAGATTGTGGGAATTGCTGGAGTTGAGGGAAATGGGCAAACCGAACTAATCGAAGCGCTGGCCGGTTTGGTGGATCCCGCTCAACTCTCAGGAGAGATCCAGTTCGAAGGAAAGAACATCACCCGCGAAGGCGCGCGTTCACGGCGTGAGTTGGGGATCGGACATATTCCTGAGGACCGACACCGACGTGGATTGTTGTTGGATTTTACTCTCGCAGAGAATTCAATCCTTGGCGTGCATTATCGTCCACCAATTGCGGCAGCAGTTGGAGGCGTTTTTCTTGACGAACGCGCCATTCAACAGAGAGTCGGAGAGATCATCGAACACTTCGATGTCCGACCACCGAACGCAATGCTGCCGGCAAAATCGCTATCCGGTGGAAATCAACAAAAGCTGATCATTGGCCGCGAGTTTCATGTAGATCCCAAGCTTTTACTTGTTTCTCAGCCAACCCGTGGTGTGGATATCGGCGCAATCGAGTTTATTCATCGCAAGCTGGTTGGTCTCCGCGACGCAGGATGTGCGGTGCTCCTGGTATCGGCCGAATTGGAAGAAGTGACAAGTCTTGCGGACCGGTTGCTTGTTATTCACGACGGCAAGATTGCTGGCGAGGTAGATCCAAAGGTTGCGACATTGGAAGAGATTGGATTGTTGATGACACGAGGCCATTAGAACTTTGTACTTAGTTCTTTGTTCTTTGTTTGCGCTATGACGATTCAAGTTATTACTCACGCGCGCGCGGTCGTACAAAGCACAAAGTACTAACCACAAAGTTCAAAATAGAAGATGCGAACTCTTTTAAAAGAACTCCTTTTTCCCCTGATAGCCGTTGTCGCGGCTTTCATTGTGAGCGGCATACTCATCTTACTGGTCGGCGATAACCCAATAGTTGCGTATCGTTTGTTACTCGGCAGCGCGCTTTCGTGGCCAGATGGAATTGGGTACACACTTTTTCACGCCACACCGTTGATCTTCACTGGATTGGCCGTACTCGTCGGGTTTCGCTGTGGGCTTTTCAACATCGGTGCGGAAGGCCAGCTGTATATCGCCGCATTCGCCACAGCGTGGGTGGGAATCACGTTCGCTAATCTGTCACCCTGGTTGCTGGTTCCGATGTGTTGTGCCGCCGCAATTCTAGTGGGCGCGTTTTGGGGGGCAATCCCCGGCGTTTTGAAAGCGCGATTTGGTTCACATGAAGTTATCAACACCATCATGCTGAACTTTATTGCTGTTGCCCTGGTTAGTTATTTCACTCAGTATCATTATCGAGTTCCGGGTGACCCAATAATGCAAACGGCTACCATCGGATATGGTGCTCACATTGCTCGCCTGGGAAAATTCATTCCGACTTTGCCCGAACGCATTCCAGTAAATCTTGCCTTCCTGCTCGCGCTCCTTTGTTGTTTGCTTGTCTACTTATTCTTGTGGAAAACCAAGTGGGGCTACGAGATTCGATCCACCGGAAGTAATCCCTCGGCAGCTGAGTACGGTGGTATCTCGATTGGCAAACAGATCGTGTTGGCGATGGCAGTGTCTGGCGCGCTTGCCGGCATGGTTGGTATTAACGACGTAATGGGTTATCGCTATCGCTACTACGATGGCTTCTCCGATCAGTATGGGTTCACGGGAATCGCTGTAGCGCTGTTAGGTCGAAACCATCCAGTCGGGGTCATCCTGGCCGCATTATTATTTGCGGTATTACAGCACGGTGGCATTTATGTCGACGGCTTTTCTGAGCACGTTACCAAGGACATTGTTCAGGTGTTGCAGGGAATCATCATACTGTTTGTGGCGGCTGAGTCGTTCTTCAAATACGTCTCGGGCCGGCTTGGTTTCAAGCAATCCGTGAAGGTGTAATCGATGAAGGACATTCTTACTTTTGGTTTGATTTTGTCGACGATCCGAACTGCGACTCCGCTGATCCTTGCAGCGTTGGGCGGAATGTTTTCCGAGCGCTCCGGTGTAATCAACATTGCGCTTGAAGGAAAGATGCTCGCCGGTGCGTTCACCGCGGCTGCAGTTACGTATGCCGCCGATGAAAAACTGCACATGGGTAATGCAAGTCCATGGGTTGGATTGCTGGCGGCAATGCTTGCCGGACTATTTATCGCAGCAATCTATGCAGTCACATGCATCCGTTACAAGGCAGACCAAGTTGTCAGTGGAGCCGCGATTAACATTTTGATGTTTGGCATCCCCGGTTTTCTCAGTGGCGCTTTTTTTCTGTCGTCAGGCTCAACGCCGCAACTGCCGAAAGGGCATTTGATTCCGTTAACGCCAATCTTCATCGCGTTTGCGCTGGTGTTTGTCAGTTGGTACGTAATGTACCGGACTCCCTTCGGTCTGCGCCTTCGAGCCGTTGGTGAGAAGCCGGAGGCCGCAGACGCTGCAGGCGTGAGCGTAAACCGAGTTCGCTACTCGGGGGTTTTGCTCGCGGGCGTGCTAGCTGGGATTGGTGGAGCTTATCTTTCAATCGGCCAGTCGTCGTTGTTCACGCGCAACATGACAGCAGGTCGAGGATTCATAGCACTTGCAGCGCTGATCTTTGGAAAGTGGCGACCTGTTCAGACTATGCTTGCGTGTCTTTTATTTGGCTTCACCGAAGCGCTTTCAACTCAAATGCAAGGAGTTGTAAAGTTACCATCAGGTGAAGACATACCGGTTCAGTTTATTCAGATGGTTCCCTACGTTTTGACAATTGTCGTGCTCGCCGGTTTTATTGGATCTTCACGACCCCCGAAGGCTTTGGGAATCCCCTATCAGAAAGAGAAGTAGAAAGAGGGAGCAGTATTAGATGGCAGAGCAACTGGCAAGCTCCGGTCTATGCGAGCGTGCCGAACATGCAGCTCGAATCATTCGCTCGCGAACAACTGAAACTCCGCGGGTGGCGATCGTTCTTGGTAGTGGTCTGGGCGCTTTTGCCGACGACTTCGAAGACGCGGTGGCAATTCCGTACGAAGAGATTCCAGGTTTTGCGCATTCCACTGCGGAAGGACATGCCGGTCGATTGGTAATCGGGCGGATCGATCAAGTGCCCCTGGTGGCGATGCAAGGCCGGGTGCATTTCTACGAAGGTTATTCACTCGAACAGGTCACGTTTCCGATGCGCGTTTTTAAGCTATTGGGAGTCAAAACGTTGATCCTCACGAATGCCGCGGGTGGTGTTAACGTGCAGTTTACACAGGGTGCGTTAATGGTTCTAAGCGATCATCTTAATCTGATGGGTGACAATCCTCTGCGCGGGCCAAACGACGCGCGCTTTGGGCCACGGTTCCCCGACATGACTGCCGTTTACTCTCCAGAGCTGCAGGAGATAGTGATCGAGGAGGCACGTGTGCTCAGTGTTGAAGTTCGTCGGGGCGTCTATGCGGCACTTGCAGGGCCGAGCTACGAGACGCCTGCCGAGATTCATTTGCTGCGAAATCTGGGAGCCGACGCAGTGGGAATGAGTACCGTTCCCGAAGCAATCGTGGCTCGTCACATGGAGATTGAGGTACTGGGGATTTCGTGTATTACAAACATGGCAGCTGGTATCAGCGACGAACCTATCAACCATGAAGATGTGATGGCGACGGGCGATAGAGTGCGGGAGACGTTTACGCAGTTGTTGCGGCGAGTGGTGGGTCGGATAAACACTAGGGTCTAGAACTTGATCTCTGTGTATCTCTGTATCTCCGTGTCTCTGTGGTTAGAAAGGCTTGTTTCACCACAGAGGCACTGAGACACAGAGAAGCACAGAGCCATAACTCAGTGGAAGCGTACGCATGATAATTGGCATTTGCGGTGGCACAGGATCTGGCAAAACAACTGTCGCAAATCGTATTCTCGAATCGGTTAGTGCCAGCGAAGTCGTTTTCATTCAACAAGACTCCTACTATCGAAATCTGAAGGACCTTCCTCTCGACTATCGCCAAGTCGCAAACTTCGATCATCCAGACGCTCTTGATAACGACCTACTGGTTAACCATGTCCGCAGACTCAAGGCCGGCGAGCCGATTGATCTACCGCTCTACGATTTCAAAACTCATACTCGCCTTGCTGAAACAAGAGCAGTCGAGCCCAAGCCGATCGTAATTGTCGAGGGCATTCTGATATTTGCTGAGCCACGTTTACTGGAGCAAATGGATATCAAGGTGTTTGTCGATACACCTGATGATATTCGCTTCATCCGTCGACTGCGGCGCGATATCGCCGAACGTGGTCGTACCGTTGAATCCGTCATCGAGCAGTACATTGCAACCGTTCGGCCTATGCACATGCAATTTGTCGAGCCGTCGAAGCGGCATGCTGATGTAATAATCCCTGAAGGTGGTCATAATCTGGTGAGCATTGATTTGCTAAGCGGAAAAATTCGCGAAAAGCTGGCCAGTGCCTTACATCCTGTTGGAGGTCGACTTTGAGCGAACAAGATTTTCAGCCGCTGATTGAGGCGGCTCTGAATGCACGACAACAGTCAGTAGCGCCCTTCTCCGGTTTTCTGGTTGGAGCCGCGCTCAAAACTGACACGGGCAAGGTCTACACTGGCTGCAATGTTGAGAGCGCAAGTTACGGCTTAACTGTGTGTGCTGAACGCGTCGCCATTTGGAAGGCCCTTTCAGAAGGTGAAAGGCACTTCTCAGAACTTGCGGTAGTTGCAGATACTGAAACGTTGACTCCTCCGTGTGGAACTTGCCGGCAGATAATCTGGGAGTTTGCGCGTGGCGCAAAGATTGTGTTTGCCAATCTTCATGGCGACAGCGAAATCTTTCAGATTGGAGACCTCTTACCGAGAGCGTTTGACGCGCGGTTCCTGATCGGTGCGAGTAAGAAGTGAAATGCGAAAACGTCTTGCTATCCTCGTCGCTTTAATCGCCATGTTTACAAGTACATCATCAGAGGCCGTCGCCCAAACGCGGCGACAGTCTGCGGAGCGAGTCGATCTGCTCGTATTGGGCGGGACGATCGTTACCATAGATAAAACCCGACAACTGATCGATGACGGCGGCATTGCAGTAAAGAACGGACGAATCGTTGCCATTGGTCCACGAGCAGAGATTGAAGGTACCTACACTGCGAGACAACGGATTAATGCGACCGGCAAGTTGATTACGCCGGGCTTAATCAATGGGCATACTCATATCCCAATGGTTCTCTTCCGCGGGCTGGCAGACGATCTGGATCTACAGGACTGGTTAACCAAATACATCTTTCCAGCTGAAGCAAAGAATGTTACTGAAGAATTTGTACGCGTTGGCACACGTCTGGGTCTCGCTGAGATGATTCGTGGTGGTACGACGACCTACTGCGACATGTACTACTTCGAAGATGCAATAGCGGAGGAAACCTCGAGAGCCGGCGTGCGTGGCGTACTGGGCGAGACAGTGATCGACTTTCCCGTGGCTGATAACAAAACGAATGCTGAAGCGATGGCATACGTTGAAAAGTTTGTCAGTCGCTGGAAAGGGAATGATCTGATCGTTCCCGCAATTGCGCCGCACGCTCCGTACACAGTGTCGGAAGATCATCTTAAGGCTGCACGAGCGTTTTCAGATCGCACCGGTGCCGCGATTGTCACCCACATTTCTGAGACGAAGCGCGAAGTTGACGACAGCGTCAAAGCGAAGGGGGCAAGTCCAGTTGCGTATCTCGAGCGAATCGGATTCTTGAATGAGCGCGTTATCGCTGCCCACATGGTTTGGCCGCAGGGAAGTGATATCAACATCTTGAAGCAGCGTCGCGTTGGTGTGGTTCACAATCCTCAGTCGAACATGAAGCTCGCAGCAGGCGTTGCTCCAGTGCCGAAGATGATGAAAGAAGGTGTGTTTGTTGGGTTGGGAACGGATGGCGCAGCTTCTAATAATGATTTAAATATGTGGGAAGAGATGGACACAGTGGCGAAGTTGCACAAAGTGTTCAGTGGAGATCCGAAAATAATCTCGGCTCAGGAGGCATTTGAACTTGCCACAATCCGCGGAGCGCAAGCAATTCATCTGGAAAAAGAGATCGGCTCGCTGGAACCAGGAAAACGTGCCGACCTTCTCATAATTGAGCGCGACGTGCTCAACCAGATTCCGCTCTACAACATCTACTCCGATTTGGTTTACGCGACGAAAGCTTCGGACGTTGAGAGCGTCATTATCAACGGGCGGATTGTTATGCAGAATCGGAAACTGCTCACTCTGAATGAGATCGCAATCAAACGGGATGCTCGAGTGTTTCGAGAGAAGATTATTAATAGTTTGGCCAACCCTGGGCCAAAGTGACTACCTTAAGCGTCCTGCTACCACAGTTTCCACGGCTTCGCGGAAGGATCTGGGATCTATGGCAGGGTACTTATACAACTGACCCTCTATCTCTGAAAACAGCTCCAGCAAACGAAGAGGCTCCACCAACCCCAGTTCAAGCATTTGATTGACGTCGGATTGGTCTACGGCATGACCGCGCTCGATTTTGGATAGCGCCTGCCCGTAGAAGTCGTAGTGAAAAAAATCGATCTTTCCTTCCTTCCTGATAAATCGGCTTCTTTCCTCCCAGCCTGGTATTGCGGGAATAAAATCATCTGGTGAAGCGAGTTCAACATTAATCTGGAGCTGCTCTTTTAATTTGGGAAGGCTCCTTAATATCTCATCGGTTTCAGGAATAATTTTCAAATCAATATCAACCGTCGACTTACGCCACTCGAAAAGAACTGCAGTCGCGCCACCAACCAGATAAACGCGGACCGCGCGCTTGCTGCTCCGAGCAAGCGCGAGCATGAACTGCTCGACGCGTTCAGTGTCTACCGCTTTACGCATAGAGCGGCCCGTTCAAAGCTAACCAACCTGTTGAGCAGAGCGTTATATCTGGAGTGTGCGGAGTCTGAGTTCTCCGCCGCCAATAGTTCATACAGGCGATGTTCTGGATTGGGAATGTCAAAGTCTGGCAAGTTCAAGCCGGCCATCCGCAGTTTGGGTGCCCCGATTGCGACTAATAATGCGGGAATTGTCTCGACACCTCTCCTTAGATCGTTTAGGCCTGCCTCTATCAGATCTTCACCCGGGAGAACGTTTTTCATAACGAGCTCATTCTATTCGTATATGAGAGAACTGCGAAGCGCGATCGGGCCTATCTCTTAGTGGTTGCGTCAGGCACGCTTGCCTCATCCACCTCGGAGCAGCCATAATAAGGCGTCAAATTAATACTAACCTTTTAAGCGAGCATGTACGCTCGCTTTTGTATTTCCTGGGAGCCAGTAATTTGAGGTCTTTTTCGTTCCGTCTAAATACTCGTGTTATCCTCCCGACAGTCCTAGTTCTAACAACCGCACACGGCGCGGCGGCACAGTCGTCGCAGCCCTCAGCATCTCCAGCGAACACAGCAGCACCGTCGAACAGTAATTCCGCGACAACCCCGAACAAATCTGCATCAGTACCATCATCGCCATCACAAGCAACCGGTGGAGGTACGACTGCCCAGGCAGCCATGACCGGGTCTGCAGTGATCCAAGTCACGCCAACTGAGGTTACACCCCAAACAAATCCTGCCCTTCGCCGGATTGAGCGCGCGCGGGCTTTAGCGGCGGCGCACCAACTCCAGCAGGCTGCCACGGACTTGGAAAACGTTCGCATAACCGTCAACGATCTGGCGTTACGAAACGTTACAACCCTGATGCTGATCGGAATCTATCTGGAAGAAGGGAATTACGTTCGCGCCCAGGCCCTTCTCGAGGAGAGTTTCCAAGCACGCGCCGCGCAAAAGGACGAATCGCTTCGGACTTATTTCGCGATGGCGGGTCAAACCATAAACGGCATCCGGTCTCATTTGGCTCGCTATCGGAGCTTCGGATTAAACCCAAGCGAGACAGGCTTACCGGTTGAGGCCAACACCGATCTCGAACGGGTGCGTGGACTTCTGGAGCGCGTGACTGCTCAGGCGAAAGAGATTGGTAACGAGGCGGGCCGCTCATATGACTCAGTCGCATTGTTGGAAGACGTGATTGGAGTTCGGCTTTCAATAGCGCGTGACAGCGACGATCGAGCCAAGTGGCAGACGGAGTACGTAGCTGTTCGAGAGAAACTGGCGTCGTCTCAAGCTCAGACTACTTCCATTGGGCGCTCATCTCTGCTCAATGCTGTGACGGCGAAAATTCCAAATCCATTCGTCACAAAACCGGATCCATCAACGGACTCTTCAAGCGTGGCGACCCAGAATAATTCTGCGACTGAACCTGGCAAGTTCACGGGTAGCTCAAATCTGGAACAACCATCGGGTCAAACTTCGGAGCCACAGCTGATTAGCACAGGTGCCCTGGTGGGACGAGAAACCAAACGAGTGATGCCGGTCTATCCGACCGCCGCCAGAAATGCCCAAGTCTCAGGAACCGTTCGCGTCTACGCCATTGTCGATGAGAATGGCAAGGTATGGGTAACCAACTCCGAAGGTCCGACACTCCTCCGCCAGGCGGCAGAAAATGCCGCCAGGAACTGGAGTTTCCCTCCTACCCTAGTCAGCGGAAGGCCGGTTCGCCTCGCTGGCTATTTGGATTTCGAATTCAAGCTTTAAGCGGACTTTGGTAATGGGCCTTCGGTCTTTGACACAGGCTGGTTCCGCCCTCTCTAATCTTGACTTAAAAGTAAGGTTTAACGTAAGATGCGGTCAGCTAATAGTTTAGTTGGGTTTTATGAAGCTATCCGCACAAGAAGAATATGGCCTGAGATGCTTGCTGCAACTGGCGCGAGCTGAGCTGAGTGGCGAGTCACTGACGCTGTCTCAGATCGCCAGTCAGGAAGGAATCTCGTCGGCAAATGCGGGCAAATTGATGTGGATTTTGGCCAAAGCGGGTCTGGTTCAGTCAACCCGTGGAATCAAAGGTGGGTATGTGCTGGCACGTCCAGCAGCGGAGATCCATTTGAACCAGGTGATTCGGGTGTTGGAAGGTGAGCCTGCTGAGTCGCACTGCAAGAGTTATGCAGGTGTGCTGGATGCTTGCATTCATACCGGCGATTGCGGCATCAGGCCAGTAATTGTCGAACTACATCAGATCGTCGACAACGCGTTGGCGGAAATCACGTTGTCGCAGCTATTAGGAACTGAGGCGAATGTTGATGCCGTTTTGCATCAGATTCAGAGCACGAAACGCACTGAGACGTCGCCGATTAGAGCTTGAGATGAACGGTTGGAAGGACCCGCTTATTGATTAGATCATGAGTACTGCTGAGTTACTGGGTAACAGAGAATACAAATACGGCTTCGTAACTGATATCGAGTCGGATGTAATTCCGCGCGGTTTAAGTGAAGACACGATTCGTCTCATTTCCGAGAAGAAGAGCGAGCCAGACTGGATGTTGGAGTTTCGTCTAAAAGCATATCGTCACTGGCTGACGATGACCGAGCCGAAGCACTGGCCGAATCTCGTTTACCCGAAGATTGACTACCAGGACATTATTTATTACAGCGCACCAAGGCAAAAGCCGACCAAGGCAAGTCTCGACGAAGTAGATCCTGAGCTGCTGAAGACTTTTGAAAAATTGGGGATCCCTTTGCAGGAGCAGAAGCAACTAGCGGGAGTAGCTGTGGATGCGGTGTTCGACTCAGTCTCAGTCGCCACTACTTACAAGGCGAAGCTGAAGAAACATGGTGTGATCTTTTGCTCGTTCACTGAAGCGATTCGAGACCATCCTGATATCGTGCAAAAGTACCTCGGCTCCGTCGTCCCCACTAACGACAACTTCTTCGCCGCTTTGAATAGCGCTGTTTTCTCCGACGGCAGTTTTTGTTTTATTCCGAAAGGCGTGCGCTGTCCAATGGAGTTGTCGACTTACTTCCGCATTAACAACTCGGAGTCGGGACAGTTTGAGCGGACGTTGATCGTGGCTGAAGAAGGTTCCTACGTTTCATATCTTGAAGGTTGTACTGCGCCGAAGTTTGACAAGAATCAACTGCATGCGGCTGTGGTTGAACTTGTGGCGCTCGACAATGCGCAGATCAAATACTCGACAGTTCAGAACTGGTACGCGGGCGACGAGGAAGGTCGAGGCGGTATTTACAACTTTGTCACCAAGCGCGGTAAGTGTGCAGGACGTAACTCGAAGATCTCCTGGACGCAGGTGGAAACTGGATCTGCTATCACGTGGAAGTATCCATCGTGCATTCTGGCGGGGGACAATTCGATCGGTGAGTTCTATTCGGTGGCGTTGACAAATCATGCTCAACAGGCGGACACCGGAACGAAGATGATTCACCTTGGTAAGAACACGCGTTCAACGATCATTTCCAAAGGAATTGCAGCGGGCAAATCAAATAACAGTTATCGCGGTCTTGTTAAGGTCATGCCGAAAGCCAACAATGCACGCAACTACACACAGTGCGACTCGATGTTGATTGGCTCGCGGTGTGGTGCAAATACCTTTCCGTACATCGAAGTTATGAACGACAGTTCCAACGTAGAGCACGAGGCATCGACTTCAAAAATTAGCGAAGAGCAGCTTTTCTATCTCCAACAGCGTGGTATCTCCCAGGAGGACGCCGTCTCGCTGATCATCAATGGATTTTGCAAAGATGTTTTTCTTCAATTGCCCATGGAATTCGCAGTGGAGGCGCAGCGACTGCTGGGACTTAAGTTGGAAGGTAGTGTTGGATAAGTAGGGTGACAGCTGAGATGGATTGCAGATTTCAGATTTCAGATTGAAAGACTTGGAAACACTCTCATAACGACTGTTGTTCTGGAATTGTCAATCTGCAATCTGCAATCTGAAATCTGCAATCTGCAATCCATCTCACCTGTCACCCCATGTAATTACGGAGACGATTTCATAATGTTAGAGATTCGGAATCTACATGCAGCAATCGACGGAAAAGAGATACTCACGGGAATCAATCTAACCGTCAAGAAGGGCGAAGTTCACGCCATCATGGGCCCGAATGGCTCGGGCAAATCAACGCTTGCGAAAGTTCTTGCCGGGCATCCGGACTACGAAGTAACTGCAGGTGAGGTGCTTTACGAAGGTCGCAACTTGTTGGAAATGGCACCCGACGAGCGGGCGCGTGAAGGTCTTTTCATGGCGTTTCAATATCCAATTGAGGTGCCAGGCGTTTCCAATGCGCAGTTTCTAAGACTGGCTTACAACGAGAAACAAAAGCATCACGGCCGAGACGAACTCGATCCTCTGGAATTCAAAGATTTGCTGAAGGAACGCGCCAAGGTCGTGGAGATGGATGCTAGTTTCATGACACGCTCAGTCAATGAGGGATTCTCGGGCGGCGAAAAGAAGCGGAATGAAATCCTCCAGATGGCTGTGCTTGAACCAAAGCTTGCTGTTCTCGACGAGACAGATTCTGGTTTGGATATCGACGCGCTGCGCGTGGTTGCGGGCGGAGTGAATCAACTTCAAGGCCCTGAGAATGCGATCATTGTCGTTACCCACTATCAGCGCCTGCTCAACTATATCGTGCCTGATTACGTGCATGTTTTAGCTAACGGTCGCATCGCTAAAGAAGGCGGAAAAGAGTTAGCACTGGAACTCGAAGAGAAGGGCTACGATTGGATTAAAGCTGAAACTCATGAAACGGGGGCAGGCGCTCCAGCGAATTAAATTATGGTTACTGAAGTCCTTAAGCCGGAGAATCGTTATCAATCAGCCTTTCAGGCGATGAGACAGGGCAAACCCACGGTTGCCTGGGTGGAGCTTGTACGCGAGAGCGCCATGGATCGCTTCGAGTCGCTCGGATTTCCCACTGTCAAAGACGAAGAATGGAAATACACGAACCTGGCGCCTTTGTCTAAGGAGGATTTCTCTCACGTCCCGCAAAACTCGGAACTTACCGATAAAAACATCGATAGGTTTTTGTTTCCAGAGACCATCGATAGCCACGTCGTGCTGGTAAATGGAATCTTGCGTGAAGACCTTTCGAGAAAGACTAAGGTTGAGGATGTCGTGGTGATCGATCTTCTCAGCGCTGTTGCCGACGCGCGTTACAGCAAGATTGTCCGGAACTATTTAGCGCGCAACGCTAACTATCATGATCGTGGATTGACAGCGCTCAATACCGCATTTTTGCAGTCGGGTGTTTTTGTCTTGGTGCCGAAGAATACCAAGTTAGCTTCGCCGTTGCAGATCACTTACGTGGCAGATTCGACCACAGTAAGTAGTGCAAACTTTCCGCGCGCTTTGATAGTGGCAGAAGAGAATAGCTCCGCCAGCGTGGTTGAACGCTTTGTTTCGACAGGTGACCAGAAGACTTTCACCAATGCAGTTATCGAAGTGGTTGTGGCGGATGGTGCCCGGTTGGAACAGATTCGTTTGCAACAGGAGCACTCGCAGGCATTTCACGTCACAACTACCGCAGTAGAACTGGGGCGTGGAAGTAGCTACAACGCAACGTCAATCAACCTTGGCGGTAAGCTGGCACGACACGATATCTCGGTCGTCATGAACCACGAAGGTGCAGAGTGTTGGGTTGACGGTCTGTATGTTGTTGGTGACAACCAACACACGGATACCCATTCGGTCATCGATCACAAACAGCCTTACTGCAACAGTCATCAGCTATACAAGGGGATTCTTGACGGCAACGCTCGCGCAGTCTTCAACGGGAAGGTATTTGTTCGCGAAGGTGCGCTGAAAACTGATGCGCTGCAAACCAACAAGAATCTGTTGCTTTCGCCTCAGGCTCGGGTGGACACGAAGCCACAGCTCGAGATTTACGCCGATGATGTGAAGTGCGCCCACGGTGCCGCCGTCGGTCAACTCGATCAAGAAGAGCTGTTTTATTTGCAAACGCGGGGCATCGATCCCGATTTAGGTAAAAGAGTTTTGACGTACGGATTTGCTGAAGAAGTGATTGGCAAGATTCAAATAGAATCGCTTCGCGCGCAACTAGATGAAGCAGTACTCAGTCGACTCCATTCTGAGTTTAGAGCTAACTGATGGTATCCACAGCAGACTCACTAACAGATTTTCAGGCGACGACTGGTTGGGATGTCGAACGTATTCGCGCTGACTTTCCGGTACTACACCAAAAGGTGAACGGTAAGCCACTCATCTACCTCGACAACGGTGCTTCATCGCAGGTGCCGCAGGTAGTCATCGACCGCGGCAGCGTTTATATCGAACAAGAACATTCGAACATTCACCGCGGCGTTCACTATCTAAGTCAGCGGGCGACGACTGCGTACGAGGGTGCGCGCGAAAAGGTGAAAAGATTTATCAACGCGCGTGAATCGAAGGAATGCATTTTCGTGCGTGGGGCAACCGAAGGCATCAATCTGGTGATGCATGGTTACGGTCGAAAGTTTATCGGCGCTGGCGACGAGATCATCATCTCGGCAATGGAGCACCACGCCAACATTGTTCCGTGGCAGATGCTTTGCGACGAAAAAGGTGCGCGGTTGCGTGTGATTCCGATGAGCGATGCGGGCGAATTGCTGCTCGACGAGTATGACGGATTACTGAATGAGCGAACAAAGTTTGTGGCCGTCACTCATGTGTCAAATGCTCTCGGCACGATTAATCCGATCAAAGAGATGATTGGTCAAGCTCATAAGTACGGCGTGCCGGTATTGATTGATGGTGCTCAAAGCGCGCCACATATGCCGGTGGATGTGCAGCAACTCGATTGTGATTTCTACGTTTTCTCTGGACACAAGATGTATGCGCCGACGGGTAGCGGAATTGTCTATGGCAAGGCTGAGATGTTGGAAAAGATGAATCCGTTTCAGGGTGGCGGCGACATGATCAAGACCGTCACTTTCGAAAAAACAACTTATGCCGATTTGCCAAACAAGATGGAAGCAGGCACGCCGGCAATCGCGTCCCAGATCGGCCTGGGTGCAGCAATAGATTATCTAAGCAGTATTGGCAGAGATCGCGCTGCTGTTTATGAATCAGAACTGTTGCGTTACGCGACCGAGCGCGTATCAGCAATTGAAGGTGTGCGAATAATTGGAACGGCAAAACACAAAGCGAGCGTGCTTTCATTTGTCATTGATGGAATCCACCCGCACGACATTGGCACCATACTCGATCAGGAAGGAATTGCTGTTCGCGCCGGACATCACTGCGCCCAACCTGTGATGCAACGATTCAATGTGCCCGCGACTGCCCGTGCGTCGTTCGCTTTCTACAATACGAAGGAAGAGATTGATATATTGGCGCAAACGATTGAGAGAGTGATTGAGATATTTAGCTAGGTCATTGCCGATTTCCGATTGCCAATTGCCGATTGTTAGAAACACCTGGGCAACGCTTTTCAGATCGGCAATTGGCAATCGGAAATCGGCAAGTCATGTCTGAACTAAGCGAACTTTACCAACAGGTCATTCTTGACCATAACAAGAAGCCGCGGAACTTTCGTAAGATCGAGCCTGCCACGCACAGTGCCGAAGGGCACAATCCCCTGTGCGGTGATCAATTAACAGTTTATGTGACTTTGGAAGACGACGACGTGAAGGATGTCGCGTTTGAGGGATCGGGTTGTGCGATTTCAAAGGCGTCGGCGAGCATGATGACCCAGGCGGTCAAAGGAAAAAGCAGACCGCGCGTTGAGGAACTCTTCAAGGAGTTTCATTCAATGGTCACTGGTGAACTGGACGACGATCGGCAGGAAGATGACCTCGGTAATCTGAGGATCTTTGCCGGAGTGCGTGAATTTCCAGTGCGAGTCAAATGCGCAACCTTACCCTGGCACACACTTCATGCTGCGTTGAATGAACGAGAACTTGTTTCAACCGAATAGCGACGCCAAAGCGGCTATCGAGGCGAATTGCTAAGAGACTTTTAGTGCAAAGACTGTTTAGCGCATCACCGTAAGTGTCCCTGAAGTCGTGCTAATCATTGCTCCGGCGACGTACGACTCCAACGTGACAGTGGAAACGCCGGTACACGCGTTTTCCGAAATGGAGAATGGAAGCGTTGCGTGTCCATGTGCCCCCACGTTAATTGTGATTGGGCCAAGGTCGCCGATTGTGGAGCTACCGCATGGGCTACTATACCGAAACACGAAAGTTACAATCTGCTGCGCGCCCGTGTCGTTACTGTAAACTGCCTTCAGCTTAACCGACTTACCTCTCATCGTCTTTGGAGGTGTCACGTCGAGCGAGACTGATAGACTGCTAACCGCTTGGACAGTGAAGGTCGTCGTTGCGTTAGTTGTGTTGCCTGCCTGATCCCTCGCCGTTATCGTAACCGTATGCGTACCAATTCCGACTGTGGTTCCGGCAACGGGACTCTGTGTCACTGTTACCGGTTCGCAATTGTCTTGAGCGGCGATGCCCGAAGCAAAGTCCGGAATCGTGCCCTGACCATTGCTGTCTGCGTTCACAGTGACCGGTGCAGGGGCTGCAAAAGTAGGAGCCGTGTTATCGAATACGGTAACGGTTTGAGAGGCTTGGGTTGAGTTCCCTGCATCATCCGTGGCTGTATAAGTGATTACAGTCGTACCGACAGGGAAAATATTGCCGGCCGGTACACCGGTGCGCGCAATACTCACGGCGCCGGAGTTGTCATTAGCGTTGGCCGTCCCCAGTGTCCCATCGCCAATGAACAGACTGCAGTTTGTAGCACCAGTTCCGGTACCCAAACTGAGATTAGCCGGCGCCGTGATCGTTGGATTAACAGTATCGTTGACCGTGATTGAAACCGTCGCCTCACTACTCGTCTTTGGAGATGCTGTCCCATCACCACTATCTGTGACGGTAAACTTGAAGCTATCAGGGCCACTGTAGTTTAGGGCCGGTGTGTAGCTACGGTTTGCGCCGGTGCCCGATAACGAACCATGAGCCGGTCCCACGGTGACGACAAAGGTGAGATTGACTACGGCTGTCTCTAGATCACTACCGGTGAGTGTGATAGGCACGGCCGTATTGGCGTTAGTGGCGACTGACTGGGCATTGGCTGACGGCGCATCGTTAACAGGATTGACGGTCACATGCACCGAGCCGGTAGCCGTGCCACTGTGACCATCCGAGACGACGTATGTGAAGCTGTCGCTGCCGTTGAAGTTAGCTGCGGGTGAGTACTGCGCCTGACCACCGACGATGGCAACCGAGCCGTGGCCGGCGGAACCAACGCTCTGAAGCGAGCGATTATCGCCATCAACGTCCGTGTCGTTGGCCACGACATCAACGCTGACCGAGTTGTCTTCGTCAGTAGCGACGGAGTCATCGACTCCAACTGGATTGTCGTTAACTGAGTTGACGGTAACGTTGACGGTCGCACCGGCGCACTGGGAATCAGACGCACTGTCACACACCTGATAGGTAAAGCTGGCTGGACCGTGATAGTTCGCTGCTGGTGTGTAGGTCACGATGCCATTATCGAGTGTTACCGAACCATGTGTGTTGACAGAGGCATTTACAGTGGTGACAGTTAGGACCTGAAGACTTTCATCGGCTGGTCCAGTTGAGTCATTGGAAGCGAGATCAGCCGCCGAAATATTCAGTGGCGTGTCTTCGTCAGTGTTGACTGAATCATTGTTAGCTGTTGGAGGATCGTTAACCTCCGTAACGGTAATGCTGACTGTCGAAGTGTTCGAGTTGTGGCTGCCATCGTGGACTCTGAAAGTAAAACTGTCAGGTCCGTGATACTCGGCAGCAGGCGTATAAGTGAGATTCAGGCCCGTGCCTGTCAAGACACCGTGTGACGGCGAACCAAGGATCTCCGAACTGTAGGCAGGACTTGGAAGAGGACTGACAGCGTTAAGCGTGATGTCGCCGGGCGTATCTTCAGCTGTCGTGACCAACTGATCTTCAGTGCCGGGCGGATTCACGCCATCTGTGCCTGCTTCAATTGCGTTCTCAACGGCATCGGGGACGTTTGCAAAGAAGTCATAACCTGTCGCTAGCTCAACAGCGTCGACAGTAGTCAAGTACAGGTGCCAATCGTTACTTTGGATCCCCTGCATATTGGGCATCATGACGGCGATAGTTCTGGTGGCCGCCATAACGCGCGAGACGTCGTTGTCACCTTTCGGCAGCATCAACACAACCTTCCATGTGTACGCGGGCACGGTGATGTGACCATCGGCGAGTGTGTTCGCAACACCGCCATTGGAACCATTGCCACCAACACCGAGCGGCCCGGAGACGATGTAGAGTTCGTTCTGAGTTCCGTTCAGTAAAGTGCGTAGATCATTCTCGAGAGCGGCCCACGGGCCCTGATTGTTATCTGGAGCCTGCGGAATCATGTTGCTCATCAGGTAGGTTTCCTGATTGATGGGAATTCGGTTTTCGTTGTCACGGTCGGCATTCGGAGTCATGTGACCGCGATCAAAACCACTGGCGAAATAATCCGTCGCCTGCACGCGATACCAGTCGGATGGCACAGCGGGGTCAGCGCGGAAAGTATCGACGCGCGCTAGGGCGCCAAACCAGTCTTGCGCCAGATGCCAGCTGACCCAATTGGGCGTCCCTTTATCGCGATTGTAGGAGAGCGAGTAGGTGGGTTTCTCCATCAGATAGTTGTTCGGCTGCAGCAGATCAGCCACAGCGTTTGAGGGATTGCCAAATGTAAGATGAACGCTTGGTGGGTAAGGAGCAGGTTGTCCCGCACCTACGACTGAGAAAATCCAAACGTGATCGGCAAAGAGTGTGTCAGTTTCCGGATTGCCGTCGTCCAGGTCCTGATCGTGAACTTGAGTATGGAAGACCGTGACGGTGCACTGCTCGCCAAACTGAAAACTCGTATTTGGTGTGATGTGATAGCCCTTGAAACTGTCGTAGGCCGCGACGGTGGCACTGTTATGCTGGCCCGACTGTGTGCAACTTATGTCGTACCAGTTGCCTACTACGTCAACGGGCTCACTAAAATCGACTGTGATCGTGGAGTCATAGGGCGCATCTGCACCGTCTGTGATCGGTTCAGTGCCAGCGACCCACGGTCCTAACTCAACTATTGGTGCCGTGCGGCGTGGACTAGCCGGTAGTGCCTGAAAATCGTCGTTGTTCTGATTCGTGTCCTGAGCACCATTCACTTTGCGGAAGATTGCATTCGTTGCGCTCGGCGCTGGCGCGCGACCAGCACCTTCAAAACAACTCGCGGTTGTGCCGTAACCGACAAAGTCGACGATGTCTGGATCCACACCGTTCGGACAAGCACCACTGAGATTAATGGAGTTGCTGACGAGAGCGAGTTTGCCGGTGCTCGCACTCATATTGATATCGCCTTCGATATTCGCGGCGGGTAGAGCGCTGCCGTTGGCGCCACCTGATCCTAACTTAACGAGGAAGTATTCGCCGGGAGCGATAGTGCCGCCGAGAGGTTGTTTGTTGGTCCAGCTGGTGCCGGTGGCTGAAGCGTACTGCAATGACCAGCCCGCCAGATTAAAGCTGACTCCGGTTGGGTTATAAAGTTCCACGTAGTCGTTTGTGTGCGCAGCCCCTGTGTTGCCTCCGCCTCCATACAACTGACTAATCACCAGGTGGTCCACGGGCGGCGGTGGTTGCTGCACGTTCAGTGCGATCGCGCCTGAACCCAAACGACCTTGCGCATCGGTGATGCTAAACGCTAAAGACTTGGCGCCGGCTGACGTTGCCAGCGCTACTCCAGCCGTGTAAGTAAACACGTTGTCGTTTGTAACCGCGTCGCCGCCACTCGCTCCGTCATCAAAGAACAGCTGACTTGCTGAGCCACCAATTGATGACAAATCTGCATTCACCGTTAATCCACTACTGGACGGATTTGTGCCTGGACTTACAGCAACGGTAAGTACTGACAGCTCGCCTGGCAAAACCGAATTTGGATTTGCGGCGCCAATCCCTGATGGATTGGTTGATCCAAGCACTCCCAATGAAATCGAACCATTGCCGGTTCTGGCTAAAGGACTCGTCTCCGTAATGGTAAATGGAAGATTCTTGATTCCCCCGGGCGTTCCCATGGCTACTGTGGCGTTATAGGAGAACACATTGTCGTTTGGAGTTGCGTCTCCATGCGACCCATCATCAAAAAGGGTCTGGGAGTTGCTGCCGCCGAGCGCAGAGAGATCGGCGGTAACAGTATGAGTCACGCTGGTTGGATTTGCGCCGGGCGTAACCGCAACTGTCAGCAGCGTAGTTTCTGTTGGTACGACTGAATTCGGATTAGCTGTTCCAACGCCGCCTGGGTTAGTCGGTTGACTCGGCGTGATTCCGAGAATCGAAACATTGTCGATGCCAAGCGCCTGAGCGTTTGTCGTCGTAGACCCGGAAGCGACTGAATAGTTCCAGGCGAGAAAGAGTTTCGCGCCGTCGCCCACGGAGACGTTGATTGTCTTATCGACTACTGAGACTGTCGCGCCGGGCGCAGTATCAAACCCGTTATTGTCAAGGTTGGGTAGAAAGCTGGTTAGAAAGTCTGGACCCGCGCTGGTCCAAGCGGCGCCGTCGCTGGAGTAGAAGAGTTGAATTCTGAAACCGCTGGGATTCAATCCGTTACGATATTTTTCTACGTCGTAAGATATCTGAACTCCTGAAAGACTGTTGCCGGTATTGTTGATGAGTTGCGCATACAGATTTCCACTCATCGTCGCTGTACCTGACGATATGAAACCGGCCGCACGATCGGGGCCACCCAATGTCGCGATGCCCGAGCCGAAGTTATAACTTCCGTTCGCAGCGGTGGACGACATGTTGGCCCCGGCTACTCGCGCCGTTTGAGTCGAGGCGGTGGAAAAGGATCCCAGAGTCCGAGGAGCTGCAATTGTGTCTTGTCTAAAATCAACGGGCAGATTGGACGGGGCTGGGTTGGTCAGGGGAATGCCCATCGAGTCAAAGGATTGATTGTAAGGAGACGAGGTAGAGAGGGAGATGGCAGCTAAGGCTACGTAGGCGGAAACGATCGCTACGGCACAGATGATGCTAGTGAACGTCCAGGTTCTGGTCAGCAGGGAGAGTTTTCGCTGACGGTTTCTCGGGTGACGTTGCCGCGTACTTCGTCGAAACATGGGTATCCTCCCAAACATTTGTAAAAGCTTCCGCTCGTTTGTGAGAGGGATACCGGTCTGGACACATTTGGCCGGTCGGGGCGTGTTCAATCCTATTTAGCAAGCCTTTTTGGGCCGGGTCAACAGCTAAATTCTTAAGAAATTAGCAATTGATTGGATTCTAGTCAGGCTGACAAGTTTCGGTCACATAGGTAGAACGAGATCGGTCAGTCTGGGTCGTGCAAGGTTGTGAGATAGACTGTTGAATTGTGTGAGTGGACCAGCTAGACCAGACCACCTCGTCTGCGAATGCCAGATTGGTCACGCTAAGAAGCCCCGGATTACCGGGGCTCCTTGGTGTTGGTCTTTCTAATTCGCGAATCGTCTTGCTTAGCGGAGGGAGACGTTCATTACCCGCAAAACGCCATCGCCCATGTCCACTTGCAACTGGTACGTCCCTGTTCCCAGTCCAGACGTGTTGAGGTTGAAAATGTATTGGCCGCTATCGTAATGGAACAGGTTGTCGGTTGTAGCTGCTGACGTCGACTCCACGTCCACCGGGTCTCCGACCACGTCATTGGTTACTTTGAACAGTAGCAGTTTTATGACTGCGTTAGTTACTCCGGCACTGGCGCCGGTGAGATGGAACTTGATCGGGATCGTGCGTCCAGCCTTGTACACCCCACCCGCTTGCACTGGAGCCAGCAGGTTTGACCAGGTATAAGCCACACCCACAGTGATCTGTTCTTCTGCGTATAGGTTCGGGCTGCCATTGTCAGTGACCCTCACTGTGAGGGTATAGATTTGGCCGCCCTGCGCCGCCGTTGGGGTCCAACTGAAAGCACCTGAAGACGAGTCGATCGTCGCTCCACTTGGGACCGTGCCGGTCAAATTGTAGCTCAGCGTTTGTGATGGAAGATCTATGTCGGAACCAACTGCGGTAAAGCTTAAGGTGTTACCGAGATAGACTGTTTGATTTCCGATGGCGTTCAGGGTTGGAGCGTCGTTTACAGCACTGACGGTGATACTGACCGTCGACGTGTTTGAGTCATTCGCTCCGTCATTAGCTTTGAACGTGAAGCTATCAGTGCCGTTAAAGTCCGGATTAGGTTGATATGAGGGATTGGCCCCCACTCCCGTTAGCATCCCGTGCGCGGGAGGATCGACAATCGTAAACGTAAATGATGTACTTGGAATTGGACTCACTGCGGTCAGTGTTATCGACGTCGACGTATCCTCCGCAGTCGTTACGGCTTGGTTCTCGGTGCCGGGCGGATTATCGCCATTGGTGCCCCCTTCGATCGCATTTTCGATTGCGTCCGGAACGTTGGCGAAGAAGTCGTAACCAGTGAGCTCTTCGATGTGGTCGACCGTTGTTATGTAGCTTTCCCAGGGATTGAACCTAATGCCCTGAGTGTTGGGCATCAGAATACCGATCGTTCTAGTTGCGGCGGTAACTCGGGAAACGTCGTTGTCACCTAGCGGAATGACCAGAACCACCTTCCAGGTAAACTCTGGCACTGTTACGTGGCCGGCGGCAATCGTCGTCCTTGCGCCGTTTGAGCCGGTACCTCCTTCGCCTAGAGGGCCAGACACGATGTAGACCTCGTTGTTCTGCGGCGGCGTCACAATACTGCGCAGATAGTTCTCAAACGAAGCCCACGGACCCTGATTGTTGTCTGGTGCTTGAGGCACCATGTTAGTCATCAGGTAAGTTTCCTGATTGATTGGAATGCGGTTTTCGTTGTCACGGTCCGCATTTGGTGTCATGTGACCGCGATCGAATCCACTACCCGAATAATCAGTTCCCAGGACGCGATACCATTGAGGTGGTACTGCCGGGTCGGGACGGAAAGTGTCAAAGCGAGCGAGCGACCCAAACCAGGCTGGCTCGAGATGCCAGCTGACCCAGTTGGGAGTTCCCTTGTCACGATTGTAGGAGAGTGAATAACTGGGTTTCTCCAGCAAATAGTTGTTGGGCTGAAAAACATCAGCGACGGCATTCGAGGGATTACCCATTGTCAAATGGACGCTCGGTGGATATGGCGCAGGAGCGCCCGCGCCAACGACGGAAAATGTCCAGCTGTAATCAGAGGGAGGCGTGTCGGTGTTCGGACCAGAATCGTCGAGATCCTGATCGTGCACGTTGTCTTTATTGATTGTTACGGTGCATTGTTGTCCGAAACCAAAGTTCACATTTGGAATTATGAGATAGCTCTTGAAGCTATTGGATACAACCACCGTAGCATCGTTGTGTGTCGTGAGATCTGCGCAAGCAATGTTGTACCAGTCACCAACAACATTGACTGGCTCCGTGAATGAGACAGAGATGCTGGCATCATGAGGGACATTGAATCCGTTTGAAGCCGGATCTGTTGTAAGGACATTAGGTCCCAGCTCAACAATTGGAGCAGTTCGGCGCGGATTGGCAGAGCCCGTCTGGAAATCATTGGCGTTATTGTTAGTATCGGTATTGCCACCGTTTTTTCTAAGAACGGAGAGTTGATTATTCCCGCTTGGACCGGGAGCGGGAGCCGTTCCTTCATAACAGAAACCCGAGGTAGACGCACTACTGCCATAGCCAACAAAATCAACCAAATTAGGATCAGCAAGTGGACACGTACCACTTAGCGGTTGGAAGCTGCTAACAAGCGCAACCTTGCCTGTACTACCACTCAGGTTTATCACGCCATCGACATTTGCGGCCTGCACTTCTGCTCCGGTAGCACCTCCTGCGAGCTTGATCAGGTAATACTCTCCCGGCGAGATTACTCCACCGAGTGGTTGTTTATTGCTGCCCCAACCACTGCCATTGAATGATGCGTATTGAACGCTCCAACCGGTGAGATCGAAAGGAATGATTCCTGGGTTATAGAGTTCAACGAAGTCATTCTTAAATGCCGCACTGGAGTTACCACCTCCGCCATAGACTTGACTAATTACGAGGTGATCGGCAGCAGGTGGTGGCTGGAGAACCGTAAGATTAATTGCTGTGTTCGCTGTTCTACTTTGAGCATCCGTGATTGTTACCGGCAATGACTTTTGCCCGGGAGTAGTGCCAATAGCAACCGTGGCGAGAAAAGTGAAGCTGTTTCCATTTCCTGTAAACGATTGATTCACTGATCCGCCAATTGAGGATAGATCGGCAACCACGGTTATACCCGTACTCGTTGGATTCGACCCAGGAGTTACGTTAACTGTTAACGTAGAACTGTCACCTGGCTGAACACTGGCCGGATTCGCCGAACCTACGCCGGAGAATACGGCGCAGTTATTCGTTGGCGAAGAAGTGTTGCGAGGATTAGGAGTATCCGGAGCGAAGTCGTCAGCGTTGTCGTCCGTATCTGTACAACCATTTGTAGCCCTGAGTACTGCTGTTGTATTACTAGGAGCGGGAGTAGGTCCCGAACCCTCAAAGCAGCTTGCCGTTGTTCCGTATCCCACGAAGTCGATGACGGATGGATCTGATGGGCAGGCGTCGGTTAATGCGGTAGTGCTGTTAACCAAAGCAACCTTGCCAGCAGTGCCCGACATGGAAATGTCGCCACTTGCGTCGGGTATCAGATTTACAGTGCCTCCGGCGCCTGCAGCTTCTTGAATTAGATAGTATTGCCCAGGGGCCAACGAGCCGCCGAGAGGAGTTACGGCCCACGAACTGCCAGTCGCACCGGCGTATTGCACCGACCAACCGTTAAGGCTTATTGGCGAACCCGTGTGATTTATGATTTCAATAAAGTCATTTTTAATGGTTGCCCCACTGTTACCACCACCACCGTAAACCTGACTGATCACTAAGCTTCCGGGATCCGCCGGGGGGCCAGCTGCGCTAAAAGTGAAGACGGCATTCGCCAGCATGTTGTCGGGTGGATCATCCACATCCTGATCTGTAACCTGGGTGGCAAACACCGTTGCTGTGCACTGCTCATTCGGAGCGAACTCACTGTTGGGATCAATTGTAAAAGTGACGGGTCCGCCAGTCACGACGGTGTCACCAGGTAGTCTTGTTCCGCTAATTCCACACGCAATTTGAAACCAATTCCCAGTTATGCTCACAGCTTCGCTGAAGGTAATGCTGATATTGGAATTTGCCGCAACATTTACGGCAGTATTTGTTGGAACGGTTGATGCGACGAACGGTGCCGCATCGCCGACCGTTCCATGTGGTGTGACGGAGAAGTCGTCGATTGCTAAACCATGATCATTTCCACCGTCATCAGAATCTTGCCAACGAAACCAGATTTCCTGTCCAGCAGCTACGTTTGCTGTAATTGTCGCTGTCTTTGCTGTCCGGTTGGTAGGATTATTGCCGTCCAAAGCTGCGGCAGTCGCTGTGTTCACTACACTTGTAAAATTGAGAGCTGAAAAAGCTGTCCACGAACCTGTGGTAATGTTCGGAACGCCACCCGCATTAGCAACTTGATAGGAAAACAACAGATTCTGCGCAGTTGTGTTTCCTCCGTTCCTCCACTGTTCGCCAACGTAAGCAACATCGAGCGATGTGATGGTGACCCCTGTACTGTTTGTAAGCTTCACCGCCTGGAAAACAGTTCCTGTACCTCCAGAGGCAACTGAGCCGAGAGCTCGATCCGTAAGAGGATTGGTGTTAGCTACGCCAAAGCTGTACAAGGCACCCGTGTTTGAGGATCCTGTTCCGGCGTTGTAGGCCAAGCGATTTGAATACCAACCCGGGATGGTAGAGTTGTCACCCCACGGCAATCCGGTTCCGCTATTTGCCAGAGCATCGAAGTTTTCGGTGAGGGGCGAATCTAACGCGCTCATAATGCCGCCGTTGGTTACGGCAGATGAACTTCGAACAAAAGTGAAGACCGCAGTTACCGATAGCACCAACGCAAGCAAAAACCCAGGCAGAGCCTGGGCTCTAATCTTAGAATTGATTCTGTAAGTAAACCTGTTGGAAACACGGACTCGCTTGCTGAACGGGGGCAGATAATTAGACATATGAATCCTCTCAAAATCTGATTTCTTAAAATCATCCATCCGCACTTTTTAATGAGAGGAATACCGGTGTGAAAAACTCGAGGCCGGTAGGAAAATGTGTGAGCCTTGTATCAATTCTCAAATAACAGGTCAAGCCTCCAGTCCGTGTTTGATTCGAGACCTCAAGATATTTCTTCTTTTGTTAACACCCCCTTCAAAAGCGGCTGACAACTGTCTGTCCGAAAGGCATAATGATTGACGGAGGAACTACACTTCTACCTTGATTATTCACTCAATTGAACTGCGCGAAATCTGCCTGCCGCTCGTTCATTTTTTCGAAACTAGTTTTGGCCGCACGACTGAAAGGCGTATCGTGCTTGCTCGCCTTACGGACGCAGATGGCAATGAAGGTTGGGGCGAATGCACTGCGGGTGAAGGACCTTTCTACAGCGATGAGTGGACTGAATCGGCATGGACAACTCTTCGTGAGTTTCTAGCGCCCATGGTTGTAGGTCGACCATTTGAAAACGCGGCGCATGCTTTCGCTCTGATGAAGCCCGTGCGTGGCCATCGAATGGCGAAGGCGACGATCGAAAATGCGTGTTGGGATCTGGAAGCTAAACGCCTGGGCGTACCGCTGTGGAAACATCTCGGCGGTACGCATTCCGAGATCTCATGTGGCGTCTCTATTGGTATTCAAGACACGCCCGAGATTTTGCTGGAGAAGATTCGGAAAGAAGTCGAGGCTGGTTATCAGCGAATTAAGATCAAGATCAAGCCCGGCTGGGATTTGAAAATCATCGAACGCGTTCGCAAGGAGTTTCCCGACATTCGCTTAACGGGCGACGCGAACTCCGCGTACACGTTAAATGACATTCCTTTGTTCAAGCAGTTGGACAAATTCAACCTGATGATGTTGGAACAACCCTTGTCGCACGTCGATATTTTCGATCACGCCAGGTTACAACAAGAGATTAAAACCCCAATTTGTCTCGATGAGTCGATCCGTTCTGCTGAGGACGCCGCTCACGCAATTCAACTCCGATCGTGCCGGATCATAAATGTGAAACTCGGACGCGTGGGTGGACACTCAGAAGCCCAACGCGTCGAGCGAGTGGCCCGTGAGAACAATATTCCAGTTTGGTGTGGTGGAATGCTCGAATCAGGTATCGGCCGAGCCCACAACATTGCGATGTCGACACTGCCTGGTTTCATTTTGCCTGGAGACGTTTCGGCCAGCGCACGCTACTGGGAAGAAGACATCATCGAGCCGCCGGTAATGGTGAGTAATCGGGGGACAATTCAACCATCCGAGGCTCCAGGCATCGGGTTCAATTTGAACATCCATCGAATCGACGCCCTTACAATAAGGAAGGAAACGATTAAAGCATCGACTGCGTCCGCTTAGAACGTCCCTATGACTGCGAAACTGATCTCTCCGAATCTAGCAAAACAGATACAGACGGCCTTTCATTCACGCCAGGAAGTGATCGAGGGCTTCATCAAACGACTTGTGGAAACGGAATCACCGTCGGGCGATGAAAGTGCTAGCCGATCTGTCGTAAACATTTTGGCTGGCGCAGCAGCTGAGCTTCGTTGCGTTAATTCAATAGAACGCGTCGATGTTTCCGGTTTCGGTCAGCATGTCGTCATCGAGGCTTTTGGTGAACAACAGGGCCAGATACTGTTGGTTGGACATACTGACACTGTTCATGCCGTGGGTTCGCTTACCCAAAGACCATGGCGAAGGGAAGCGAACCGGATCTATGGTCCGGGTACGTTTGACATGAAGGCCAACTGTGCAATGGCCATCGAGGTTTTGCGGACGCTTCAAGAGCTGGCACTGACGCCGCGATTTGGCGTCACTATCGTTTTGACTTGCGATGAAGAAGTTGGGAGTCAGTCTGGATGGCCTTTGATTGAACGAGTTGCCAAAGCAAAGGAAACACGCTGTGCATTTGTAATGGAGCCTCCGGCGCCGGGTGGATGCGTGAAGACGGGACGCAAAGGTACTGGGATTTTTTCAATCAAGGTGGAAGGCAAGGCGGCACACGCGGGGCTTGAGCCTGAGAAGGGTGCCAGTGCGATTCTGGAATTGGCACGTCAAACAGAACGTCTTCATGCCATTAACCAATCGGGTTCTGGTATCAGCTTGAACGTGGGCGTTTTCCGCGGAGGCACACGGTCGAATGTTGTTGCGGCGGAGGCTGAAGCTGAGATTGACGTTCGCTTCTCCACTGAAAACGAACTCCATCAAGTAGAACAGTTGCTAAAGACTCTTCAGCCGATTGATGAACGCACCAAGGTGTTTGTCTCGGGTAGCATCAATCGTCCGCCATTGGAGAGGACCCCCGCCGTTGTCGAACTGTTCGAGACAGCGCGAAGCCTCGCAGCCATGATCGATTTCAAACTTGGCGAGGCGCAAGTGGGAGGCGCTTCTGATGGAAACTTCCTTGCTGCGATGGGCATTCCGATACTCGATGGACTTGGCATCAGTGGCGACGGCGCGCACGCGGTTCATGAGCATATTTGCGCCGATGATATTTCTGTCAGGGGGACGTTGATTACGGGGTTGGTGCTGTCGGTATAAAGAAATCATTTTCCATTTTTCATTCGTCACTTTGGTAACGACTGAAGAGTAGCTCCAAAAATGACAAATGAGAAATGTCAAACGAATGGAAATGATTTCTTCAGACCCTGACTAAAAGCTCAACGCCATGCTAGTTGCCACCTGGAACGTAAACTCAATTCTCGTTCGTGTCCCAAACGTCGTGCGTTGGCTCGACTCCGTCAAGCCTGATGTCCTCTGTATGCAGGAGATCAAATGCACTGACGACAAGTTTCCAGCCGAAGTGTTCCAGGAGCGGGGCTATCAATGTCAGATCTTTGGGCAACAGTCGTACAACGGTGTGGCAATTCTAACGCGCGATGCTTGTCCCGCGAACCATCGCGGTTATCCCGGTGACGATGAGACGGCGCAGTCGCGTCTTATAGCAGCAACCGTAAATGGCGTCAGCATAGTGAATGTCTACGTCCCAAACGGGCAGATGGTGGGCTCCGAGAAATACGCATTTAAACTCGATTGGATGAACCGGCTCCGCGATTTCGTCGACACGCACTTTGACAGGAATGCGCCTGTGCTTTTGTGCGGCGATTTCAATGTTGCTCCAGAGGAACGCGATGTTCACGACGTGCGTCTGTGGCAAGGTCGTATTCTTTTCAGTGAACAGGAGCGTGCAGCTCTACAGCACATCAAAGATTGGGGCTTCACTGACGCGTTTCGATTACACACAGAGAGTGGTGGACATTACTCCTGGTGGGATTATCGAGCGGGAATGTTTCGCCGCAACATGGGTCTGCGAATCGATCACATTTGGATTAGTGATCCACTGGTGCAACGGAATTTGAGAACCTGGATTGATATGGAACCTCGAACGTGGGAACGACCGTCGGATCACGCGCCGGTGGTGGCGGAGTTTGAAGTTTAAGACCTCGTCAGGATCTCAATATTCCCCTCGAGCTCAATTTTTCCAGTTTCTCGACACTAGGCGAAAGCTCCTGAAGTCCTTTTAGTAGCTCTGCAGCCAACTTAGGGTTCTTAATTAGAAGCCATTGATACTGTTCCATCGCGCCTTGCCGGTTGCCTAAGATAAATTGCGTGACGCCGAGGAACGCGCGTGCCTTTTGGTCGTCAGGTTTTAGTTTAACGGCTTGCTCAAAAGCGCGTGTCGCTTCTGGTATCGTCCCAGATCACTGTAGGCACGACCTTGATCAACAAATACATCTTCGTAGTTCGGCTCCAGACGTGTTGCCTCGCGATATGGTTCAATCGATTCCTCTACTTTCTTCGATCGATGTGGCTTTCTTGTAAGCCTCTTCTGCCTCAGAATATTTTTTAAGTGCACTGTATGAGGAACCCAATTTCACAGTACTTGATGGGGGATACTAGTTTGACGTCAACTCCGCCGTTTTTTCAGTAATATCCTTCTGAGCCCACTCATTATCACGACTTGCTTCGCCGGCTTTGGAGCGTTTCGCGGCTTTCATCTTCTGCACCAGCTCCATGTGGGTTGAGAAATACGGCAGGCTCTTGCCAATTATCTCTTGAACTGAGTTGAAGCCTTTGTCAGTCATAAACTTCTCAACGCCTTCTTTTAACTCATCGACCATCTTCACACCTTGAAGCATTACTCCCGTGCAGATTTGGACAGTTGACGACCCAAGCAGGAAAAACTCCAACGCATCGTGTGAATTCTCGATACCCCCGATGCCGCTGATCGTCGTGCCTTCGGGAATTCCCAGCGCAAGTTGACTAACCATTCTCAAGGCAATCGGTCTGACGGCCTGAGCAGAGTAGCCACCCGGAACAGCGTGGCCTTCAACCGTTGGCATCGGTCGTAAGGTATCGAGGTCGACACCAATGACTGAAAGAATCGTGTTGATGGCGGAAATGCCGACCGCACCACCGCGAACCGCAGCCAGCGCTGGTTCGCGAATGTTCGTGATGTTGGGAGTCATCTTCGCCCAGACTGGAATCTTTGCGACTTCGGTTACCCAGCTGGTGACCTCTTCAGTGAGATCAGGATGTTCACCCATTTCTGATCCCATTTTTCGCTCTGTCATTCCGTGCGGGCAGGAGAAGTTGAGCTCAAATGCATCGACACCGGTGTCCTGAACCATCCTGGTGAGTTCCTGCCAACGGCTTTTCTCATACTCTTCCATGATCGAGGCGACCAAAACATGGTTGGGATACTCTTTTTTGATTTGCCGAAACTCATCGAGCCACACATCAATCGGACGATCGGAGATCAACTCGATGTTTTCGAAACCAATCACCTCGCCTGTGGCTCGTGAGCGCAACTTCCCGTAACGCGGAACCACGTTCACTACCTTCGCGGACTCCAAACTGACAGTCTTTGCGACCGCACCACCCCAACCAGCCTCGTACGATTTGGCAAGCACACGAGCGTTGGTTCCGGGCGGGCCTGAGCCAAGCAGGAACGGGTTGGGGAACTTAATTCCGTTAACGGTGATTGAGAGATCCATGATTGCTCCTAAGATTGCAGATTGAAGATTTCAGATTGCAGATTTAAAACGGCATTCGCGCTTGAGTGTCTCAACAATCTGCAATCTGAAATCTTCAATCTGCAATAGCTTCAGTCCGCCACCAGCGCACCATAACTATCTGGCCGGCGGTCGCGGAAGAACTGCCACGTGTTTCGAACTTCGCGAATCTTGTCGAGATCCAAATCAGCTACGACCAACGCATCCTGATCACGAGGGGCTTCCGCGATAAATTGACCACGCGGATCGCAGAAGTAACTCTGGCCGTAAAACTCGCCGATGTCCCATGGTTGTTCATGGCCCACGCGATTGATCGCACCGATAAAGTAACCATTGGCAACTGCGTGCGCAGGTTGCTCGAGACGCCACAGGTATTCCGACAAACCTGCAACAGTTGCTGACGGATTGAAGACGATCTCGGCGCCGTTCAATCCAAGTGCCCGAGCGCCTTCAGGGAAGTGACGGTCGTAGCAGATGTAAACTCCGATACGTGCAAACGAAGTGTCGAAACACGGATAGCCCAGGTTACCCGGGCGGAAATAGAACTTTTCCCAGAAGCCTGGATTTACGTGGGGGATATGATTCTTTCGATACTTGCCGAGATACTTTCCATCGGCGTCGATCACGGCAGCGGTGTTGTAATAGATGCCTGTTATCTCTTCCTCATAGATCGGAACTATGATGACCATGCCATGTTCTTTGGCAACTTCCTGCATTAACCGAACAGTTGGTCCATCCGGGATCCGTTCGACAGCTTCGTACCAGCGAGTCTGTTGTTCGGCGCAGAAATATGGAGTCGTGAACACTTCCTGCATGCAGATAATTTGCACACCCTGCTTCGCTGCCTGCTCGATAAAGCCGAGATGTTTCTCGATGTTGAGACGTTTGATTTCTTCAATGGGCGCATCGGTAGGCGCAGCGTTGGTACATTGAATAAGTCCGCATTTAACGGTGCGTGGCATTAGGGAGGCTCCCTTCAGTATGCTGATGTCCGATATGCTGCAGCTTGTCGTTGGTCGATCGCCAGATGGACTCGTAAGCTCCCACGACAAGATAGACGCATATCGGACATTCAAACGATGGCACATTCCTATGTCCGTCGGATCTGTCCGTTCATCAGAATGTAGTATATGACGAATCCTAAACCGAACGTAACGAACCAGGCATACGTGTACATAGTATCGAAGAAGTTTGGATCAGATAGCTGACCACCGGGAGTTGTAGCTGCCCTGATGAAACCAGGGATAACCGGGGCTATGGCAAAAGCCAGTGTAATCACCGCTCGCCAATTGACACCGTTTGAGTAAGAGTAAACACCCTTGGTGTTGAATAACTCAGCCAGCTGCAGACGTTGATTTCGCAGCACCCAATAATCGCAGATCAATATTCCGGCAATCGCTCCCATCAGTCCTGAATAACCAATAAGCCAGGTAAAGATATAGGCCCCCATTGACGACATTACCTTCCAGGGCATCATCAAAACTCCGATGACTGCCGTAATCAATCCACCAGTAACATAAGAGATCAGCCGCGGGTTTAGATTGGAAAAGTCATTTGACGGTGAAACGACATTGGCGGCCATGTTGGTCGTCAATTGAGCGGCAAAAATCACCGCCGTCGCAAAGAGGATGATTGCCACGCTATCGAAACGGGCCATCAGATCAACGGGATTGGGAATCGCTACTCCATAAATCAAAAGGGTTGCGCTCGTTACCGCGACGCCGATAAAGGCAAACGCAGTCATTGTGAGCGGAAGACCTAGCGCTTGTCCGAGCATCTGAGACTTCTGCGACCGGGCGTAGCGCGTAAAGTCAGGAATGTTTAGACTCAGTGTGGCCCAATAGCCAACAGAAGCAGTTAGTGATCCCGGGAAAATGCTCCAGAAGTTATTGTGCTGTTTTTGCAGGGCAGCAGACTGTGTCAACACATCCCCTAAACCACCAGCTCGCCACGAAGCCCAAACGAGTACAACCAAACCTCCGAGTAGCAATAAAGGCGCAGACCAGGTTTCGAGATACTTAATACCTTCGACGCCTTTCAGAATGATGAAGACCTGGATGCCCCAGAAGAGAAAGAAGGCAATCCAAGTATGAATTTCGACACTGAGAACTGAGGCGCCTCCGAAAAGAGTTTTCCACGCGGGAAACATCACTCCGAGTAGGGCGTCGATAGCAGTCCCACCGATCCATGTCTGAATTCCGAACCAACCGCACGCGACGATGGCGCGCAGCATCGCCGGAATGTTTGCTCCCTTTGTCCCAAAGGCCGCGCGGCTGAGTACTGGAAAGGAAACTCCGTACTTTGTTCCCGCGTGGGCGTTGAGAATCATCGGGATCAGCACGATGGAGTTGCCAAGCAGAATGGTGAGCATCGCTTGCCACCAATTCATTCCGGCTTCGATAAATCCTCCGGCAAGCGTGTAGGTGGTGATTACCACACTCATTCCAATCCAGAGAGCGGCGATATTCCAGGTAGACCACGTTCTCTCCCTGATTGTTGTGGGCGCGAGGTCGCGGTTCCAAAGCGGACTACTGGAGACATCCTCGTGCAGTTCTTCAAAGTCGCGTTGTGCGATCGAATCTGATGCCATGGGATTTTCGTCAATTACGCTGCGAGGAACTACCAGTCGTTTCACAGATAAACCAACGCGACTCTAACTTAGTTAAGTTCAAATCTAACGGTAACGCGCGCAGTTACTTTTATTTGCCCCAATGCCAGCGTTCCCTCCGACTCGGCAGCTTCATCAGAGCTCAACACGAAATTATTTGCCGATATGTTTTGATAGGGACTTGGTCTCGACACCACTTCTTCCGCGATCGAATACGCTTTGCCGATCTTCTGTCCAATTGCTCCGGTCAAGGCTACGGCTTTTGCTTGCGCCGCTGTGATTGCGAGAGCACGAGCTTGATCTCGGTGCCTTCGCAATTGCGAGGTCTGGAAGCGAACTCCGTTGATCCGTGAAATGCCTGATTCAATTAACTCGGACAGCAGGCTTTCGGCTTGAGTGACATCGCGCAGAGTGAAAACCAGGTCCTTACGAACTGAGTAACCAATAAATAAACGGCTCTCATCATTGCCGCGATAGCGGGGTTCCAGCTTGATGTAGTCCGTTTGCACATCTGTCCCGAGAACCTTATACCTGCGCGTTAGCTCGATCACTTTTTTCAAGCGATCATCCGTTTGGTTTTTCGCGGTCCGGAGATCTTTGTTGATAGTCTGAACTGTTACATCAAACACGACCTCATCGGGCGCGACTTTAACCTCAGCTTCCCCGGACACGGTAATCAGACGAGGTTCGATCTTATCGTCGGCAAAAACTCCCGGCGAGCTCACCAAAACTAAGGCACTGATCGCCAGGATGCGAAGTGTAAATCGATACATATAGTTTGTCCTCTTCGAAGCGTCTCGAGACTGATTATCGACTCATCGAATCCTGCATAAACTTGTTCACGTCTCCGTGTAGTTTCGCAAGTGACTTCTCATCGATGTACATCATATGACCCGCTTCGTAATAAGTTGTGGTGAAGTTCTTTAGCAATGACGGATCGATGCTGATGTGGCTGATGGTGTACTCGACTGCGTAATACGGCGTGGCCATATCGTAGTAACCCATCGCCACGAAGACTTTGAGATAGGGATTCTTAGCAAGCGCGGTACGCAATGCCGTGCTGGTGTCGACGTAGTTGTTGTTGGTGCCCCAGTTCCATGGACCGATACCGCCACCGAGAATGTAGTATTCAATATCCGTTTTGTAGCCGAGTTCAGAGCGCACGTAGTGATTGAAGGTGGATGTGTATGGTGGACGGATCGCCGCCTCACTGGGGTCATAGTCGGTACTGTCGCTCGCCAGGTTCGAGTCGTACCCTTTGAATCGGCTATCAAGTCGACCTATCGAGCGTCGTTC
>DASYRR010000171.1:0-4951 GCA_036004125.1 Pyrinomonadaceae bacterium
CAATTTACCATCTTGTATTCCATCTTCGTCAATAAATATCGTAAGGAACAGCGGGAACCCGAAGCGGTTTCTGTCGAGGAATTGAAAGAGAAATTCCATCGACCATATACCTCTCATCCGCCCGAATATACCCGAACGACCTGATATTCATGGTCGTGGTCCTGTCTTTGCACGTTAGTTAGCGCGCCAGATTGGAGGCAGCATCGATACGTGGCAAAAAGGTCACTTTAAAGTTTCCGGTTCAATCTAGTGGGCTTTGCCTTGGCTGAGTAGAGATCTTCATGGATGGGCCATTGTGGGCTTGTTGTTAGCCAAGCTAATCCCACAACAAAAAGAAACGGCTCAAAATAAGAGAAGTAAGCGTCAGACTGCACATAAAACCGAGAGGAAAGAAGCTTACTAAGACTACACGCCGTCCTCATGCTGTTGGATCAGGAGGGCGAGGTGATACGCCTGTACGGCATTAAGAACGACTGGACGCCTTACAAGCGTTGCATCCCTCATCCATCCATTTACATCATAGACCGGCCGGGGTTGTGCGCTTCGCTGAAGTGAGACAGAATTTACGTGTTCCGGTGAAGACGAGCAGCATTCTAGACGAGTTGCGCAATATTGGCTCAGCCGACTTATAGACCAAATCGTCGAACTTGAATTCGCGAAATGTGTTGAAAGGGGAGACGCAAGTTGATGCCGTAGCCCCGCTTCATCTCTTTACGCGGATTAAAGTGCGCACCCATCGGGATCAGACGTATGAGTGAGCCTGATTCTGGCTATCGTGAAATGAACAAATCGGACAACGCTGTTCCGTATCCGCTCTATGGCAAAACTCTGGCAGTTTATTCAAGTGATGGGATCACGTTGTCGGAAACCGTTTATCCACCAAATCTTCTAGTTCCGCTCCATACGCACAACGAGCACGGCTATTTCAATCTAGTGCTAAGAGGCGGCCACTTCGAATCCGCCAGAAAGAGAGTTCACGAGTGTGGACCGTTTATGCTCAGTTTTCATCCACCGGGCACCGCTCACTCAAATCGCTTTGGCAAGGAGGAGTCCCGCCTCTTTAATATCCGATTCGACTCTGACGTGTTGAAACAGGCCGGCGGGTTCTCAGATTCCCCCCAATATTTTCAGAAGGGCTTGTTAACTTCACTGGTGGCAAAGGGCTATCAGGAGTTTCGTCTGGGTGATTCGCTCTCGGGGCTTTCAATTGAAGAAACTGTCGGAGAGCTGTTAAGTCAACTGAGCAACAGTCCGGAAGGCGTCATCCAGTCGCAGCGCGTGCCGGCCTGGCTGAGACGCGCTCAGGAGATTCTGCATTGCCGGTACAACGAAAAACTAAACCTGAGTGAGCTTGCGGCCGAGCTTGGCGTACATAAAGTCCATCTTGCGCGAGCGTTCCGCCAACATTTCAATTGCACCATCGGCGAGTACGTCCGATTTCTTCGCATTGAATTTGCTTGCAGACAATTAACGATCAACCGAACCTCATTGCTGGATATTACCCTGGGTTGCGGCTTCTCAGACCAGCCGCACTTTACCCGAACCTTCAAGCGCCTGACCGGTCTAACGCCGCTTCAATATCGTTCAATTTTTGTACTCACTAGACAAAGGCGAATGTTTCTCTCGTTCAATACAATCCCGCGATAGTTCGTTAGGCTAAGTTCACGATTCTCCATCGGCTCGAGCGGACAATCTGATGCTGTTCCAAGCCCGAGGATTGGCTCAGACTTGGCCAAAAGAAAGGGTGAACCACATGCAGAGAGCTAACAGAAAGCTTCAAAGAGTTAAAAGGACGAACTGCGGAGTTGAGTTCTTCGTGAACCACGGTCAATCTCTCCTGACGTCGATCATGCGATCAACTTCATCCTTAGTCATTCCTACTTTGCGGTGCGCACTCCTTCTGTGCACTCCGTGGTTGCTCACCACCGTTTTATCTCAGCAAACACCTGCGCCCTCGCTTGGTCGAACTATTCAGGTTCCGCTTGATCATAAGAACTCAGGTCTGGGCAAGGGGTCCCTGTATTTTGAGTTCGGCGCTCCTTTCGATAAGAACAAGCCGGTCGTCTTTCTCATTACCGATGGACAGCAGTTCTATGTTAGGCGCGGAAGCATTGCCAGTCTTCAGAAGCGAATCTTCGGCGATGACTTTAACGTAGTGGGAATAGTAGGCAGAGGTTTTTCAGAAGACTTTACCCGCGCTGCGCTAGACACAAGTGGCGAACCGGATTGGTTAAGGGCCTGGCAAATTTTCAACAGCGGGCAATGGGTGGACGATATTGAGTTAGTTAGGCAGGCCGTCGTCGGAAGGAACGGAAGAATCCTGCTTTATGGTGGCTCGGGCGGTGCGACGCTGATTCACGAATACCTGTTGAAGTATGGCTCGCACGTGGCGCGGGCGTTTACCGAGTCCGCCGCCATTCCGGAACTCAACCATGAACTAGGAATTCGGCTGGATCGATTCTGGGACGAAATAGACACTCACGATGCTAGTCTGCAACAGATGCTATTGGAAGCGCTCAAACGGCATCCGTCTGAGCGCATGAACATTCTGATTGCTCTTCAACGACAACATTTCTTTGTGAGTGCCGAAAAATTGTCGGCAGCTCGAGCGGAATTCATTCAGGCACTCGATAAGGGAGACATGTCTTACCTGGAACGAGTCCGCCAAGACTATCAGGTCGACGCGATCCTGGATCTCTACAAGTCACGGACCGGGATACCGATCAGCGTGCGCGAGTTCGAACTCATTTATCCTACGGGTTCATTCCAGAAACGCCGCGCGGATCGCGTCGATCCTTATATCGACAGCCAGTACACATTTCTAAAGCCTCTGGTGGATCTCGCTGACTCAGGAAAGATTCCAAACCCTGGCTTCAACACTTCTTCCGCACATCAGATTGAGACACAGGTCCTGGTGCTGGCTGCGCGTTGGGACGAGGCGATCGACTACCGGACTACAATTGCAATCTCATACAGCTATCCCCATCATCTGTTCTTTATTGCCGATGATGATCACCGTTTCACCAAATTGAACGGAGTGGAAATAAATACTCCGCCGATTAGTTGCCGGTTGCTTTTGGTAAGAACGTTTCTGAAGTACGGACTAGATTCATCGGAACTAAAGAGTGTTCTTGGCATGATTGAGCCGTACCGCTGGAAGGAGGCTTAGGAAGCTTTGTGAAGACGTACCTCACCGGTCAAACACCTCCGCTCCGCCCTATAAACGCGTCGCCAGAGTTTAACGAGAATTTCGTTTTGAAGGGTGCCGCCGGTATACGCACCCTGTGTGAGTATGTCTTCCGGGACAAAGTTGAAAGACTGACGAGTCTTGGAAGGAGTTGTCGACTAAGCGGTCTTAGATCGTTTCGCTAGTGCGGACTGATACTATCGACCAGACAGTCCACACTTGTGACGCACTACTTACGCACCTCGACTCCATTCACGACAGCAGTTGCCCACAGCTCCAGCGGCTGTTTTGCCTTGCGATTATGTTTCAGCGCCGCGCTATTATACGTCGCCAATAACAATCGTTGGTCGCAAATGCACTGGATCAACCTCGCACGTCCGAAGGTTTTCTCGATCATCACCGACATTTTCCAGCCGACCGTATACCACGGCCCCTGCACGCCGAAGAACGAAGCATACGTTTTTCGGGCCTCATCATCGGTCAAACGATTTGCCAGCAGATCGAGGAAAAATTTTTCAACTTTTCTGAGATCATCGTTGAAATTCGCTACGTCTTTGTCCCAACGTGCCCGTTCTTCAGCACTACTCACGGCATGCGGGTGAACGTCAGGACCACCGGCCGCTGCGAGCATCGCAAAGCCTTCACCAAAAGCGCCGATCAACCTAATAACAGCCTGCTTGTTCTCCGGCAATCGGGAGAGTTCAGCGGCGGTTTTCTTGGAGGGACAACTACTTGAGTAGCCAATATGATGAAGTTCGTGCGCGAGCGTGTTTTCAAACTTCTCTCGACTGACAGTGGGATCAAGATAAAGAAAGATGGCAGGGTCGGTTTTCACATCAAAAACAAAACTATTGTCTCGCGGTTTTATAACCAGATAAATTTTCACTTTGATCTGCGCCTCTTTCGGCAGATAAGCCAATGCTAAACGAGCCGCTCCCAGATTGTCTGCGCTTTTCCATCTTTCAAGAGTTTCTTCAAGAGATCGTGTGCGTTCAGCGAGGCTATCAGAAAGGACAAAGGTTTTGAAATCGGCATCTTCAAACGGATTTTTCATCGCGGTTTCGCGTTTTTTGAGACGAACATAGCCTTCACTCTGAAATATCTGTTGCCAATCCGATTCGCCAATCGGCTGATTCGCTTTCCGTTTATTGAGAACCGTAAGCACCGCGTCAGCCTCGTCAGTCACGAGACGCACATTCACTGCTGACACGTCAAAACCTGCGGCCGCCTCAACCCCGACACTCCCCCGCAGACCTTTTCTGTTAAAAGGTTCCGATTTGAGCCATGTACCAGTGGCGAATTCGGGAGCTATCGGAGACCTCGCTTCCGGCACATCCTCTCCCGGGGAGACGAACTGACTGCTGCTGCCGGGCATTCGCGTGACGCCGGAATTGAGCACTCCGAGCGGTTCCGATCCTTTTGCGTAACCCGCGGTCACTACCAGGGCGAATACGAGAACAAGCAGTCCTGTTGCAATAACATCTTGTCGGTCCATTGGTCACTTCCTTTTCTACTATTGGGCCATCTAACGCCAGGCATCGGCAGCTCGTACGAACTGTACTAGCGACAATTCTTGCAGAGACCGACGTTTATTGCGCGTCCGCTGCATGACGCTGTTAGGCCCGGCCTACGGTTTCCTCGTATCCTGCGGAAAGTAAATCCGCTTCAACGCTTCTCGATACTTAGAAAGAGGACCCAGCCCCACTTCCGCACGCCGTTTATCGACGTTCGCCTCATCCTCTATTGGTTCCATCACAGGCTCTT
>DASYRR010000172.1:0-5063 GCA_036004125.1 Pyrinomonadaceae bacterium
TCGAAGGTGGATATTACTGTTGATTTTGGCGACGGGAGCCAGCTCGTGCCAGCCCGCAGCCAGTTCAAATAATGCGCCGCTCAAGGAAGTACCCAGGTACGGATATTCGATTGTAAACATCTACACTCACGACCCCAGAGCCTTCACGCAAGGCCTTGAGTTTCATGATGGCCAGCTTGTGGAGAGTACAGGCGAGACTGGCCGATCGAGCCTGCGACGAGTCACACTCGAGACGGGCGACATCCTGCAGAAGATCGATGTGCCGTCCCCATATTTTGGCGAGGGTCTCACAGTCTTAAATGGCCGTGTTTACCAACTCACCTGGCAACATCAACTCGGCTTTATTTACGACTACACTACTTTCCGGAAGATCGGAGAATTCAGGTACAGCGGCGAGGGATGGGGACTAACTAACGACGGACAATCGTTAATCCTTACTGATGGCTCCAATCGCATTAAGTATTTAGACCCGGACAACTTTAAGGTCAGAAAAACTATCGCAGTTTTTGACGGGAAAAAGGCAATCGACAAGCTGAATGAGATTGAGTATGTGAACGGCGAAATTTACGCCAATGTTTGGCACGAGAACATGATAGCCACAATCGATCCTCAAAGCGGAAGAGTTACCTCCTGGATCAACTTGACCGGGTTGCTCCAACCCGGCGACGTAAGTGATGAGGAGGCAGTATTGAACGGGATAGCCTATGACCAATCGACCAGTCGTCTCTTCGTCACGGGGAAGCGCTGGCCGAGATTGTTTGAGATCAAGGTCAAGAAATAAATGTCCGATATGCTTTAGCTTGTCGTATGTCCGATATGCTTTAGCTTGTCGTGTCGCATCACCAAATACCTTGAAGGACTTGAACGGTCACCAACGACAAGCTAAAGCATATCGGACATTACTAAGATGAGGTTCCCAACCTACTTTCGACTCATCTCCTACGCAATGATCGCCGTCGCGATGCTCGCGCTGGTGCTCGCCGGAGGATTGAGCTACGCATTGGCGTTGCTCTTTTTGGTCGTAATGATCGTGGGATGGAAACTCGAAGATACGAGGTGGCAGCTTCCGGAACGTGTTGGTTTAGGAATTGTCTTGTTGGCGATCCCGCTCTTCTATCTGGATTGGCAATATCAGAAGGCGATCGGCGAACCGGTTGAGAGACTAGGAGTGAATGCACTTGCGCACTTGATCGTGTTTCTTTCTGCCGTAAAACTGGTGCAAGTTAAAAAAGATCGCGACTGGGTTTTCCTGTATTTGATCTCGTTCTTCGAGGTGCTCCTGGCGGCCGGACTTAGCTTTAGTCCCGTCTTTCTGGGCACGCTGAGTTTGTATTTGTTGACTGGACTAGCATCAGTAACTGCGTTTGAGATTCAAAAGGCGCGCCGGTCGGTGACCCTCACCGAGACTCGATTGCTAGTGCCACCCGACTCGCGCGTTTTCAAGAAATCAGGTCAATGGCGCCAGTGGCGAAGCACCGAAGCAGTGCGTCTGCCGTTTGTTGCCCTGGGGCTGTTGCTATTGATCTTTGTCCTTGCTCTGCCGCTGTTCATAATTGCGCCTCGCTCAGGTTCCGCTGCACTCACCAGAGGAGGAAGTGGCCTTTCACACTTTATGGGCTTTTCAGAAAACGTAACGCTTGGCGAAATCGGCAATCTCAAACAAGACGATGGCCTGGTAATGCGCGTTCGCGTTGAAGACTCCCAACCATCGACCCTCTTGAGATGGCGCGGTGTTGCGCTTGATGAATTTACGGGACGCGGCTGGAGAAAATCGCCTGAAGCGCGTTCTGGCGAGCAAAGAAACAGTGAGCGCGGCTTTTTTCAACTGGGAACAGCCGAGGCCGTACACAAACTGACGACCCAAACAGTTTTTCTTGAGCCAATCGAATCTCCGGTGTTGTTTGCTGCTCCCAGAGTTGTGGGTATCCAGGGCGATTTCCCATTTATTCGTGTGGACGCCGAGGGTTCTGTCCAATCGCGACGACATGAATTTGAACGCCTCATCTATAAAGCATTCTCGGATACGGCTACTCCGCCAATTCAGACTCTCCGTGCCGATCTGCGTCCTTATTCAGCCGCGTACTATCGCTATTTGCAACTCCCGGAGAATGTAGATCCGCGGATCAGTCGGTTAGCTACGGCGATGATCCTAAACTCGCAAGCGCTGAATCGCTACGATGCAGCCAAAGCGATTGAGTCGGAACTGCAAAACAAATACGGATATTCTCTGCAGATGAAAGCCAGCGGCCTAGATCCGCTTGCAGATTTTCTCTTCAACGTGAAGACAGGTCATTGTGAGTATTTCTCGACTGCTATGGCAGTCTTGTTGAGAACCCACGGAATAGCGGCCCGAGTAGTTAACGGTTTTTTGCCCGGTGAATATAACGAAGCGGCAGGTGCGTACACGGTAAGACAAAGTGACGCGCACTCGTGGGTCGAAGTTTATTTTCCTGAAACGCGTTCATGGGTCACTTTCGATCCCACACCTCCGGCGGGCCGAATTGAGCCGGTGCGAACTGGATTGGCAGCACTGCTGCAAAAATATGCAGAAGCCTTCGAACTTATCTGGTTTCAATACGTGGTTGGTTACGACAAGCAGGAGCAGCAAACGATAGCTACGTCGTTGCACAATCGCGTTTTTGATTATGGGCGGGTGATCTCGAGTTTGCTGACATCTGTCTCGCGCATGATGCCGACCAATTTGTTGTCATGGATGTTTGTCTTGTTGGGATTGTTGCTCTTAACTGTTACGGTGTTTATCTTGAGACGCATTGTTCGTTTCGGGTGGCGAGGTGGTCTGCGTTTTTCTCAACCGGACGACTCAGCTTTTTCCAGAGTGCAATTCTACGAGAGATTGTTGACAGTAATGGCGCATCACGGTTTTAAGCGGGACAAGCATCTAACGCCACTCGAGTTCGCCCGTCAGATTGGTTCGCGTGATGCTGCACAGGTTACGAGAGCTTACAACCGCGTTAGGTTCGGCAACGAAGAGATTTCGACGATCGAGATACGCGAGATCAATCGAATACTCCAGCGTCTCGAGAACGCGGATAGGGCGGTTAATTGATAACCGAATTCAAAGAGCTTCTGTTAATTCTGGTGAGTCTTGCGCTGATCCCCTTTGCTTGTTCGCCACTCTGCGCGCAAAGCCAAAGCAACGACAGCAAATTCCTCGACGACACTCGGAATTCCTACTCGATATTACGTCGCCAGGGTCTCATTGAGTTGCGGGCGTCGGTTAGTCCTAATTGGGAGCCACTACTCGCAAACCTTGAACCCAAACGTAAACCCGCGGCCCTGAAACTTGCGAGACGGCTCCGTTTCTCCATCACAGCCAGCGCTGCTGGAAACATCCAGGTGAGTCATACGATCCTTGGCCCGAAGCCTAACAAAGCAACTGCCGATGCATTGGACACTATGGCAAAAGGTGTCGAATTGTCGGTGACGGGCTTTCTGATGAGTTGGGCCCCCTTCATGCTCACGCACTTGATACCGGAGAAACTCGATCATTTCGTGTTACAAGATCGGGATGCGGAACGGGTACTTACTTTCAAGGAAGGGCCTGACGTTAAAACCCAACACCAACACGCATGAAAAAAGTCGGTTTCATAAGTTTAGGCTGTCCCAAGAACCTCGTTGATAGCGAGGTCATGATGGGCCAACTCAAGCACAATGGTTATCAAATTACCGCGAACGCCGAAGATGCAGACACTATCGTCGTGAATACCTGCGGGTTTATTGACTCGGCTAAGAAAGAATCGATCGATACGATTCTCGAGGCGGCGCAATTGAAAACGACAGGGAAGGCCAAGCGGCTGGTCGTCGCTGGATGTTTGGTTGAACGCTATCGCGATGAACTGAAGGCCGAGATGCCGGAAGTAGATGCCTTCATCGGTACCAGCCAGATCAACGACATTCTGGCGGTTTGTGATCCGAAGACGAACACACGATCGCTTCCCGTTGTGCCACTCGGCAATCAAACGTCAACTTATCTCTACGACGAATCAACGCCACGCATTCTGGCCACACCGTCTCACTATGCGTTTGTGAAGATTGCTGAAGGCTGTGATCGTCCGTGTGCATTCTGTTTTATCCCGCAAATGCGCGGGCATTTTCGTAGTCGCCGGTTCGGTTCGATTGTGGCAGAAGCTCACCAACTCGCAGAAGAAGGCGTCAAGGAGTTGATACTTGTGGCCCAGGACTCGTCGCGCTATGGCGAAGATCTTGGCAAGCTGGATGCTCTACCTGGTCTCATTCGTGAGTTAGCCAACACTGATGGGATTGAGTGGGTGCGCGTGATGTACACCTATCCTACACACATCAGTGATGCGTTTCTGGATGCAATTGCGGACGAGCCGAAGGCAGTGAAGTATTTGGATATGCCATTGCAGCATGCATCGCAGAATGTTTTGAAATTGATGAAGCGTGGTGGCAATCGCAAGAGTCTGGAGCGTTTGATTGAAAGGGTACGCAAAAGAGTTCCAGGGATTGCAGTGCGCACGACGTTTATTACGGGCTTTCCGGGTGAGACCGAAAGCCACTTTGAAGAATTGATGAGCTTCATAAAGAACGTCGAATTCGATCGTGTGGGTGTCTTTACTTACTCAGATGAAGAGGGAACACCGGCGTTTGAGTTACCAGGTAAAGTTCCGCATCGCACTGCGGCGCGCCGGCGGTCAAGTTTGATGAAAGAGCAGAGTAAGATTTCGAAACGGAAGAATAAAAGCCGCGTTGGCGAAGTCGTGCGCGTTCTATTTGAAGGTGAATCCAAAGAAAGCGAGCTGTTGTGGCAGGGCCGAATGGGGACGCAGGCGCCGGATATTGATGGGTGTGTGCTGATTAATGATGTGCCGGATGGTTTGGTCCCAGCGGAGGGTGATTTTGTGAATGTCGAAATCACTGAAGGCCTTGAGTACGATTTGATTGGAAGGATCTGCTATTAGCTTATTCTCTGCGCTTCGCGGCGGGGCGCCTCCTTGGAGTGCGGGGACTTGTCACGGCTTTGGTACAGGGCGTTGTAGATGCTGAGATTTGCTGTACCAAAGCGGTGACAAGTCCCCGCA
>DASYRR010000173.1:0-6503 GCA_036004125.1 Pyrinomonadaceae bacterium
GACGTTTTCACCTGCATTCGCAATCATGTGCGTCTGGAGACAGCGGGGCGTCTGCTGGCGCGAAATTCAGAACGATACCTGAAGCCTGCCGCCACCATGCAAAAACTTTTTGCGGATTTACCGGAAGCAATAGCTAACACCTCAGAACTCTCATCCCGTTTGGAATTTACCCTGGAAGATCTCGGATATGAGTTCCCCAAATACCCTGTGCCGCCGGACGAAACAATGACTTCCTTTTTGCGGCGACGTACTGAGGAGGGCGCGCGTTTGCGTTACACCGGTCAACGCGGCGCTCCATCTTATGAACAAGCGCGGCCGCAACTCGAACGGGAATTAACGCTGATCGAAAAGCTCAAACTGGAAGGCTACTTTCTAATTGTCTGGGACATAGTCCAGTTTTGTCGCCGGGAGGGAATTCTGATCCAGGGACGTGGCTCCGCTGCCAACAGTGCAGTTTGTTACTCCCTGGGCATTACTGCAGTAGATCCGATTGGCATGGAGTTGTTATTCGAACGGTTTCTTTCCGAGGAAAGAGGCGAGTGGCCCGATATCGATTTAGACCTTCCCAGTGGCGATCAACGAGAAAAAGCAATCCAGTATGTTTACGAACGTTACGGAAAACTGGGCGCAGCTATGACTGCCAATGTAATTACTTACCGAGGTCGCTCGGCAGCTCGTGAGGTAGGAAAGGTTCTCGACTTTGATGAAGACACGCTCTCCAGACTTTCCGGACTGGTACACACGTGGGAATGGAAAGATCCGAAAGACTCGAGTGAGCGTCAATTTAGTGATGCTGGATTGGACCTCGGCAACCCACGCATCAGGAAATTTTTCCAGCTCTATCAAATGGTTCAGGATTTACCTAGACATTTGGGGCAGCACTCAGGCGGCATGGTTATTTGTCAGGGACAACTCGACTCAGTTGTTCCGCTTGAACCAGCCTCGATGCCAGGCCGTGTGGTTGTGCAATGGGATAAGGAAGACTGTGCCGATCTCGGTTTGATTAAAGTGGATTTGTTGGGACTCGGGATGATGGCTGTTCTCGAAGAGTCAATCCAATTGATTCGCGAGTCGTACCACGAAGAGGTGGATCTCGCGCATCTCCCGCAGGATGACCCGGCTGTTTATTCAGCGTTACAGAAAGCAGATACGATTGGAATGTTTCAAGTTGAAAGTCGTGCTCAGATGTCCTGTCTGCCACGACTACGGCCGCAGAAGTTTTACGACATTGTAGTGCAGGTAGCAATTATTCGTCCCGGTCCTATCGTCGGGAATATGGTTCATCCATATCTCAAACGTCGTCAGGGAAGAGAACCGGTTACTTATCCTCATCCGAAGCTGGAGCCAGTTCTGAAACGTACTCTTGGTGTTCCATTGTTTCAGGAGCAACTGTTGAAGATGGCGATGGAATGCGCAAGCTTTTCCGGAGGCGAAGCGGAAGAGTTACGCCGTGCTTTTGGTTTCAAACGATCAGAAGCGCGGATGAAAGAGATTGGAGTCAAACTGCGTCGTGGTTTACAGAGCAATGGAATTACCGGAAAGACACAGGAAGAGATTGTGCTGGCAATCAGTTCATTTGCTCTTTATGGATTTCCGGAATCACATGCCGCGAGTTTTGCTTTGATTGCGTATGCGAGCGCGTACCTGAAGTGTAATTATCTGGCGGCTTTCACGGCAGCGATTCTAAACAATCAACCGATGGGTTTTTATCAACCATTCACACTCATTAAAGATGCACAACGTCATGGACTAAAGGTTCTGCCGATCGATGTTACTCGCTCGGATTGGTTGTGCACGATTGAAGAGGAAGACGGGGAGAGGAGGAGACGGGGAGAGGTGGAGACGGGGAGAGGAGGAGACGGGGAGACGAGGAGAGGGGGAGACGGGGAGACACGGGGACGCGGGGACACGGAGAAAGGGGAACGAAAAGATATTGTTTCCGCGTCTCCCCGTCTCCCCATCTCCGCGTCACCTCACCTCTCCCCGTCACCCCCTCTCCCTGTCTCCCCGTCACCCACTCTCCCCGTCTCCCCGTCTTCTTCTCTCGCTCTCCGCCTCGGCCTCAAATACGTCAAAGGTCTTAATCAAGAGTCGGGAAAAGCCATTGTTCGTGAACGAGCCATTCGACCATTTGCAGGTATTGACGATGTACGCAACCGTGTTCCTGAACTCCGTAAGGATGAGTTTAGAAAGTTGGCTGCAGTAGGAGCTTTAAATTTTATTCAGGATCCATTACCACCAAAGAGTCAGAAATCATCAGATACTTCGACCCGCGTAAACCGTCGCGATGCTCTTTGGCAGGTTGAGCGTGTAACACGTCCGGCCGGGGCTCTCTACGAAAAATTACTGGAGCAAGACGGCAATTCACCTTTGACGCCAATGACTTTACCCGAGCGAATGAATGCGGATTTTCGTGGTACAGGGTTGACGATTGGTAAACATCCAGTGGCTTACCATCGAGCCGAGTTAAATAAGCTCGGTGCTTTACGAGCGATTGATATTGCCAAAATACGTGATGGAAATGCAGTACGCGTTGGCGGCTGGGTAATTGTTCGACAACGACCAGGTACAGCTAAAGGATTCATGTTTCTGACATTGGAAGATGAAACCGGCGTCAGCAACATAATCATCACCCCGCAACTTTTTGATCGAAATCGATTTGTTCTGGTTGATCATCCATTCCTTCTGATAGATGGTGCCCTACAAAACCAGGACAATGTAGTCTCAGTAAAGGCTAGAAGAATCCGGCCTCTCTCGTTTCAAATTGCCGCAGCTGCTTCGCATGATTTTCACTAGTCGAGGTTCGTTAGACGGTTTTTGGGTAGGCGATTCCTAAAAGTGCACGATCCACTTCAGAACCAGGAGCGAAGCGACTGCACGCAAGAGAGCAGGGCCATTACTCTTTGCATTCAAGCAAGAGGCCCGATCTCTTGCGTGCAGTCGCTTCGCTCCTGGTTCTGTAATAGTGTGATCTTTATCATTCCCACACTAACGATTGGTCCAGTCCGCCTCTAAACGGTCTTGACAAAAACTAACTAGCGTATAGAATCCGCGCGAAAAAAATCTCTTGCCACTCGGCATATTTGCAACAAAACAGCGCACTACGATGTCAGCTACTCCGGTTCGCAAACGAGTAGTCTGTAATCCTGTATAACCAAGCCTCAAAGGAGACGCTCCCCAATGAAAATCAATTACCCGGCAGTTTTGGTTGCCACTATCGTCCATTTTCTTGTTGGCGGACTCTGGTATGGACTTTTGTTCTCAAATAAGTTCGTTGAGCTTATTGCCTGGAGCCCTGAGAAACTCAAAGAAATGGAAAATCACAATCCTGCCAAGGAATTAACTATCGCGTTCATCTCTGCGCTGATCCTCGTTTACATCCTTGCGCATTTTGTGCAATACACCAAAGCACGGACGGCGGTTGATGGTATTCAAACGGCCTTCTGGCTGTGGCTGGGATTCATTGCAACAACTCAATTAGCCACAGTTGTATTCGAGGAACGAAAGCTAGGTCTTTATCTAATAAACGTAGGCTATCAGTTTGTTGCCTGTGCGCTGGCGGCAGTTATTCTTGCAGTATGGAGGCCTCGAGAATCCAAGGAGACGGCAACTCAAACCGCCTGAAGAAACATTCCTTGAAGCCAATGAGCGATTCGGCCCGAAGATCAGGCTTGCCTAAGAGTTTCGCTCTTAAACGAAATCGTCACACTCGAACTCTCCTGCTTGAGGAGAATATTTATCGTTTGCCTGATGGACGAGAGTTTGTTCCGCGCGTGCCTTCAGGTGTTTTGGGTGGCGGACATCCGTACGCGTTGCTCAGTCTGTCACAACACGATCAGCAGCGAAATGGTTCAATCTATGTTCGGACCGACGGCCGGATTTTCGATTACAGTAAATCCTCACCCGACTCCCAACACGAGCTTTTCGACACAGGATTCACGATTGCAGATCTTGAACGAACTGGACGCTATGCAAATCGACTTGAAGAGCGGCGCAGGCGAAAAAAACGAAAGACGAAACTATCGAAGTCACGAGCTTCGCACGGTTCCTGAAGATCCGAGTTGGGTGTTACGCCAGATGAGTAGCGTGTTTGGGTGGTGATTCGAGCAAACCCTGGATGACCTGTGCTACCTGGGAAAGCGGTTTCGGTTTGCGCAGGAAAGCGTCAGCGCCACAACGCCTCGCCTCATCTTCCATTTCGGACGAGCCGTAGGCGGTGAGCACGATAATCTTGGTTTGAGAGTTGTGATCCCGGATAAGTTTGATGATATCGAGACCGTCAGGATTCCGGGTTGTGGTAAGCCGTAAATCTTGAATGACGACTTTGTATTCCGTGGCTTCGATCAGTTTCTCCGCTTCTTCCCATTCGGAGGCGGTATCGACCCGAAACCCATGCAACGAAAAATACTCGCTCATCGAGAAGCAAATTGATTCTTCGTCGTCAACGACTAGCAGTCTCGGCATTGACGCTTCCGTTGCAGAACTGTCGTCACGACCAATCCACATTCGTCTCAGCTTGCCCGAGACTTTCTTAAGTTTTCCAAAAGGACTCTGCTTCACGGTTTACACACCGGAGCCAAGACAGCTAACCGGGCTAACTGCTTTGCATCTCAATTAGACCAAAAAAACTTGAGGTTTGCGCACAAGCTAAATCTTCTCTGTGCAACTCATACAAACGTCACATTACTACACTTAGCTGGCAGCACTTCTGCCAGCAAACCGAAATCGTAGTGGCCTGTCCCCGGGATCTGGGCGGTTACGTTAACGTTTGAAATTCGGAAAGAAAAGTGTGCTTCAGCGTTGCAGAACTCGCACACATCCAGAAGGGAGATTATTTCTACAGCGCTTTCTCTGGGAACCGCAGCGAGGTGAATTGAAAGCAGCTGGTTCGAAGGCGGACAGCACCCGTCCTTCGCAAACCTTTCAACCTGTCTCGATCTCATCGTTCAATCTCCCGCACGCAGCAACGATGAGTAAAGGCCGTCTCCAAAAAACTTTCAGATCTACGAACAACTCTGGGTAGCTATATTGCTATTGCCGCCCGCACATTGGGTCGTTGGGAACCGGGCACCTTAAGTCGTCCCGACGCACTGACAGAGGCGGCTCTGGTGATGATGTAAAGCAGCACCTCACACACCTCGCGAGTCCCCGTGCCAATAGTGTTTCCCTTTTCATCCTGGATGGCATAAATCCGTCCATTGCTGTCAAGGGGCAAAATCATCGGTTCAGCGTACATTCAGAATTCTCCTAAGCCACTACACACTGCATGAATCTAAGACTCCGCAGATTCTGTCCAGGCCCGGGCAAAGGGCCTGGCAGGATCGCATCGACAACACCAACCATAGCACTGCAATTGATTGATCAACATCAAAGACACCGGAGGGCAAGCCGTACCTTTGAATGGTTCTATTAACTCGGTCTATTTCTTGAAGCGTCGTCGTACTATACCGGCGGCACCAAGAAGACCGGTGCCGAGCAATAACATACTTGCTGGTTCCGGAACAGTTTCGACAACGTCGCCTCCACCAATTCGAACCTGTCTAACGTCTGTCATTGCTACGCCACTGAGACTAATCGACGTGATTGCCTGACCGTTTATGGCCGTTACGGTAAAGAAGTTCTCACCATTGACGTCCACTGTGAAATCGTCTTCGAAGAATCCGCCGTTGATGTTGACTCCTTCAACGTGGATCGTAACGGTTCCGTCTATTGCCGCGTTAATATTGAATACGGCACGAGTAAACGTATCGTTGTTTGCCAGACCGAACGTCAGCTGGGTAAACGGGCCATTGCCTATGCCCCCGCTAACCGTGGCTTGACCGGATGGATTGGCATTGAGCAACCCCGTACCGCTGGTCGACGTAAAATTGACAAGCAGATTGTTCTGGCCAACCGTCCCAGTTACGGTAAGGACGTTAGTGGCAGGATTGAGTAGGACATTATCGGTGCCTTGATTGTTGACACCGGTAATGACAACGATATCCGCCTTAGCGGTCGTTGTGACGAATGTGACGACTACAAAAGCAGCCATCAGAAGTAGTAACTTCTTAAGAGATCTAAACTCGGACATTTCAAGCTCCTTATGTTCGGTGGTGTCTCTGCTTCCATCGCTCGGGCGTGGGAGTCTTGAGATCAAAATTCATTTCGGAGGCCGAAACCCTCGAGCGTTGCGGGGCAGTGCTAGCTCCAAAGTCCAAGCCAAAACGGTAGTCCTCGGTCGGGTCGAGGACGAGTACTTAGATTGGCACGTGCCGCTGCCAGTGCAATGCTCGGGCCATTGCGTTTCTTTAGCAAAAACAAGAGTAATTGAGGATTATCGGTGGAGACTTTTAGACAGAAGCCCGTCTTGTCTAGTATTCAGACTGCCAGTCTAGACTTTGGACATCTGAATCTGATGCTTCTTGATCTTTTGATAGAGTGAACTGCGGGGTATGCCAAGTCTTTTGGCCGCCTTTTCAACGCGACCTTGCTCTTCGTGAAGAACTCTTTCGATATGCTGTTTT
>DASYRR010000174.1:0-4654 GCA_036004125.1 Pyrinomonadaceae bacterium
CACCAGTTGCGCTTGCATCTCGCCGCTTTAGGAATTCCTATCATCAACGACAAACTTTACCCAGCGATGAGCATTTCCGATAACGATGATTTTTCCAATCCGTTAAAACTGCTCGCGAAATCGCTTTCATTTCAAGATCCGCTAACGGGGCAACAACGATATTTTGAAAGTGTAATGAAACTATGAGCGTACCGAGATCTAGTACCCCAGATGGCTTGGCCTAAAAAGTCAGGGAATGTGTTTCGCATCGTCAGTGTTTGGATTTTGAAGATGCTTTTGGTTGTGCTTGGGCCTGGGAATAAATACCGGCACTGATTAAAGCCAGTGCAAGAAGAAACGGCTTCATTTCGACCTCACGTTTAGTCGCAGTGTAATAAACCGTCCTAATCTGACTCGAACGGCAAAGACTCTCGTACTGGTACGCCGAAGGGATTTACGTCGCAGTCATTTTGCCTGGTTTTTGACGACGACTTGGATTTAGTTTGTGTCTAAAACAAAATCCAGACCCGATCAAAACTCATTTCACATCGTTAGATCGAGAGCTAGCGACGTTTAGAGGCTCCTGTAATAGCGCAAAATGCCCAGAAATCCGCAATTTGTCGCTCAAGCTCCGGACTAACCAATTACTCGCTTAAGCCTACAATGCGATGGTCAAGAATTCCTCAACTTTTTCTCAACCACCACTCAGCATAATGCTTTTGTTGTCGGCCCGAACTAAAGACAGGCAGAAATTAGCCCAGATATTTCACTTTAAGACTCGTGGAAGAGAAGGAGGAGTGCCATGCGTAGGTCCATCAAGAGTTCCAGCGTTACCAAATTGTTTTGTCTGATGTTGTTACTTCTGTTTAATCCATTTGCTGCTAATTCATTCGCTCAGCAACGTCCCTTTGTCTATGACGTTGAGAACACGGGTGCACAATTCCCGCGGCCCCCCTTACCTACCGTCGATCAGCTCCCAATCGTTCCACTTTTGACAGACCCGTTTGAGTGGTCCGATGGAAGCGGTCGCGACACCAGGTTCGCAAGCTGGAGTCGTCGCCGTGCCCAGATTAAGGCTGAGATTGAAAACTATGAGATTGGGCCAAAGCCAGATTGTTCGGACTGCACCATTACCGCCGTCTATGCCAACGGTGTACTCACAGTGGATGTTCTCAGGAACACCAATGGGCGAACGCTTAGGCTCACTTCGACAATCAACCTGCCATCGGGGACCGCCCCAGCAGCTGGGTTTCCGGCAGTGATCCAGATGGCCCTCGCTCCAAGTAGTGGTACAGGCGGTCTCCCAGCCGGCATTGCAAGCATTGACTACATCCATGATGACGTAACGCAGTACGCAGCAGGACAACAAATTTCGCATGCTGGCGACCCATACTTCCTCATGTACCCGGAATACAATGCGGGACCATGTCCGCCCGCGGGGCCGTGTGGGGCCGATGTGGGCCAATACAGTGCCTGGTCCTGGGGAGTGAGCCGTTTGATTGACGGCATGGTAATCGCCAGGAATCAACTCGTAAATCCGCTTCCGATCGACATAAGCCACCTGGCAGTCCACGGATGTTCCTATGCCGGCAAAATGGCTCTCTTCGCGGGCGCGCTTGACGAGCGGATTGCACTCACCTTTGCCCAGGAATCGGGTGGTGGTGGCGCCCCAGCCTGGCGTGTCTCGCACGCCATTGAGCCTGACGGCACGGTGGAGAAGTCAAATAACACGGATGGTTCCTGGTTTAAGAAAACCTTCAAGTCCCAATTTGGGCGCGCCGATAGTTACAAGCTGCCGGAGGATCATCATGAGTTGATGGCGATGGTGGCGCCCAGGGCCTTACTCGTGACGGGCAATACGGATTTTGTCTGGCTGTCAAATCGATCCGCATACGTCACGGCAAGGGCAACGCAGAAGGTTTATGAGACGTTTGGAATAGCAGACAGATTTGGTTTTTATGTCGATGGTGGACACGGACACTGTGCAGTGCCAGCCGCCCAGACACCTGCGATAAACGCCTTCTATTCAAAATTTCTGCTTGGTCAAGACGTCAATACAGATGTTCATGTCTACCCTCAGACCGAACCATTTACAACTCTCGATTATGCAGGATGGACTCAATGGTGGGATCGCCCGCCCGTGCTCTCGATTCCTTCCGACCTCAACGTCGAGGCCACCGCAGCGAATGGCGCCGTCGTTACCTTCACGGGTTCGGCCCGTGACGGTGTAAGCGGCAACGATCTGCCGGTAATCTTCAGCCCGGCGTCAGGAAGCGTGTTCTCATTCGGCTCGACTACAGTTACCGCGACAGCGACGGATGTCAGTGGGACTACAACGACCGGGTCCTTTGTTGTGACGGTAGTCGATACGACGCCTCCGGTCATAGCGTCTATCGCTGACCAAACGGTAGAGGCAATTGGTCCAGCAGGCGCCCCAGTCGCCTTCGCTGCCGGGGCCTACGACATTGTCAGCGGTGAGCTTCCGGTGATTTTCAGTCCGCCATCAGGCACCACTTTCGCGCTCGGAACGACGACGGTGACGGCTACAGCGACGGATCAAGCGGGCAATGCAGCATCGCGCACTTTCATTGTGAACGTACGAGATACTACGGCGCCCAACTTCCAGGGCTTGACCGCGTCACCCAACATCATCACGACACGCAATCACCAAATGGTTCCAGTTAGTCTGACAGCGAGCGTCGTCGATGCAGTGGACCAATCTCCTGTTACTCGTATCATCTCGGTCGCCAGCAACGAACCAGTGAGCGGTACTGGAGGTGGCGACCTCGCGCCCGATTGGGAAATAACCGGGGCGCTCACGCTCAAACTCAGAGGGGAGTCTTCCAGCAAGGGTTCGGGGCGCATTTACACAATTACTGTTGAGAGCCGTGATCACTCTGGCAACGCGAGCAACAAGACAGTCACTGTCAGCGTACCTCGCAACTAAGGTGGTTCATTCGGAGCGGTGCGAAGGACTGTCTCAACAGTTGCGATAATGAAGTGAACTATTGTCGGCGATTGTCATGGCACCAAGGAGTTATCTACAGATTACGCCGATTACGCCGATTCATGAAAGGAAACTGGAAGACTGGTATTGGCCTGATTTACATTTCTTCTCGGCGCAAACTCTGCGTCCTCTGCGTCTCTGCGGTTAAAAGGCGGGCCAAATCATTACCGCAGAGACGCAGAGGACGCAGAGTTTGCACAGAGAATTCAAACTAGGCAACTACTGGAAGAGAGGGATTGAGCGGCGATCCTAGGTGGTCGACTTCTTCCCGTATCGCGCCAGGATCAGACGGACGTAATTTCGCGTTTCGTCGTAAGGTGGAATGGTGTAACCGTATTTCATTACAGCGCCCTCGCCTGCGTTATATCCTGCCAGTGCCAGATCCACTCTGCCGTTGAACATCTTCAGCAGATCTTTCAGGTAACGCGTTCCACCCATGATGCTCTGCGCCTGGTCGTAGGGATTTGTCACTCCGTATCGAGCAGCAGTGCCGGGCATGAGTTGCATCAGTCCCTGTGCTCCTTTAGGACTTAGGGCATTCGCGGTGAACTTCGACTCCTGTGACATCAGGCAATAAACCAAGTAAGGGTCGACACTGTACTGCGTGCCGTAATAGCGGATAAGACTGTCAATTTTGTTATTGCCTGTCGACCAAACACGATTGGATGCCGAGAAGTCTGACGCGACCGTTTCGATGGTCGCCGCCAGGGGTTGATTTGCCACTGCGATCTGTTTGGCTACAGCCTCAACCTTTGCGCGAGCCTCAGCCAGCGCTTTCTCACCGTTTTCGAGGTCGAGGCGCGAGATGAGTCCATCTTTGTAGAGATCAGTGGACTGTTGTTGCCGTTTCTCAAGCCTTAGAACTTCGTTCTGATAGAGGGTTGAAAGGGCGTTCAAACTAGTTTTGTAATCAGTCTTGGGATCGCTGGAACCGTTGTTCTGCCCCTGCGCAGGTCCGGCCGAAAGCAAACAGACTATGACAATTCCAAGCAAAGGCGCGGTTTTTAAGAAACGAGAAACCAAACGGCAGTCCTCCATACCAATTATAAAGACACCTTTACGAAGCAGGCGGTTACGATGTTCGCTGAGTTATTAGAGTTGCCGCCAACTCAGGAGAATCAAAAGGGTGAGGTTAAGGAACCGCTTCATTTAGATCTGCGGTCAGTGAAAATCGGCTCGAACGTTCGGGTCGTGTGCTCGGTTACACTTGGCAAGGGTTCAGGTAGTCCTCGGGCTTCAGCGGCGTCCAGCTCTCCTGTTGTTGATGAGTGTTTCAGGCTTCAATTCTGATGATTTGACGAGGCTTTCGCTACGATTCTGCCTTGCTCCGCAGTAATTGCAGTAGCTCAAGCCCTGCGCGACCGCTACACCGCAAGAGGAACAATACATTCGGCTTTCACCTCCTGAGAGATTACTACGCTATCGAATACCGCCAGGTTCGCCTACTCCGACACCACCCTTCTTCAAACTGCGATTAACGCCAGCTAGTTGTTGCGCTATGCCCTAATTTACGTTTCTTCTCTGCGCAACTCTGCTTCTCTCTGGTCTCCGCGGTTAAAAGGCGCGCGAAATCATTTACCGCAGTGACTTAGCGCAGCGGAGCCACAACCAAACTTGGATACAGTCAGTACCGTCACGCGGTAGCGTCGGGTCCGTTGTTAACTCTGA
>DASYRR010000175.1:0-11981 GCA_036004125.1 Pyrinomonadaceae bacterium
CGAAAGATTGATGACCTGCGCGCCATGTGAAACTGCATAGTCGATTGCCTCAATAGCCGCCGCTATATCACCAGTACCCGTTTCGTCCAACACTCGCAAACTCATCAAGCTGGCATGCCACATGACCCCTGAAATCCCAACCGCATTGTCGCCCGTTGCCGCGACGATGCCCGCCACGGCGGTGCCGTGTCCCCTGCTCATCCTTAATGACGCCGGAATCGGTGACGAAATCCCATCCATGCGGATCACCGTTGACGGGATTACTGTTAAGCCATTGATTGCTCGCCAAATCTGGATGCGTAAAGTCGATGCCGCTGTCGACGATGGCCACAACTATGCTGGTTGCTCCAGTGGTTGTTTGCCAGGCGTCTGCTGCCTGGATGTCAGCACCGAATTGTCCTCCGGCTTGTCCAGTGTTTCTTAGGGACCACTGCTCATTGAAGCGTGGATCGTTAGGCGTTGTGCCAAGCTGGTCGTGTGTAATAAGAAAGTTTGGTTCCGCGAACTCCACCGACGGATCAAGCATTAGTTGCAGTGCGGCTGTCTCTACATCTGGTGCGGACACCAATTGCAGCTTCTCGATGCCTGACTGACCGCGCAGTGTCTTCTGGCGGCGCAGACCGTGCGAGGTGGCAACCAGGTCCTTTTGGTGCTCGCCTTGAACCCCTCGGAACCGCACCAGTAGCTCGTCTTTTCTTCTCGGTGCCTGCACTATGGCAGCGGGTTTCACCATCTTGTTGAGGGTCATTGGCGTATTTCCAGCGGGCAATGACAAAACTGGTGTCGCCACAAATAGCCAGCAGAGAGCCAAAGAGACGACAACCTTTAAGAGGCGGATGGTGAGAGCGGAGCGAGACATGATTCCCTCTTTCTGCTACTGAAAGCGCAGAGTTCGTGTTTGATCTGGTTACGCGGCTGTTGCGAGGAGCCACGCTGGTTGTTACTGATTACCCGCCCTTGGATCGTTCGTTGAACTTGCGGATCAGGGGATTCGTTGCACGAGACTTTGAGGGGGCTCGCACGTTAATGTGGGAGATGTGAAGGCTAAGATGAGGCGGCAATTTAAATCTAATGCTTGGTCCAGTCAAGATGTGTTTATTGCATTTCATTAACACTCTCGTGATGATTGATTCACAGCAGGAACCTAGACGCGGCAAGAGTTGGAAAGTTCCAGATCGATGAGAACGAGACTGAGTCAAAACGAAGTAGCCGGTGGGTTAGCGGTGTTTCTTCGGCTCTGACCGTAATTGATCGTAATTGTTGGCGATGCAGGCAGGCGGGGACGCCTGCGGTCCCAGCATGAAGGTGCTCTGTTCAATGAGAGTTGTACTAAAGGGCTAGGTTTTACCGCGGCGTTCGTAACCAAATTTTCCCTCCAATAGTAAATACTGAACTGTACGGCTTCGGTGTCCTGTGCTAAATTTCACGACGAATTGTCCGTTGCTCGGCAAAAGTCGATTTTGTTAGTAGTTTTGAGGCAGTCCCCTCCCACCTACTAAAACGCGTCATGAAAAGTCCGCTCGATTGAGCATTTACTGGAATTGAATGGATAAACGTGTCGGTTTGGGACCTCAAAAGCCCGACCAGAAGACTTCTAACGAGCGAGGAGTCGTTGATCTCGCTGACGCCCGTGTGAGATTACGCACACGTACGCGCCCCTCCAACGAGTCGCTCATGGGCGAATTGGATGAAATCCGCTCGCTGCTCGACCAGGGTCTGTCAACTGAAGCCAAAGACCGTCTCTCGCTCCTTATTTCGAACGCCCGCAATCATCCGTCTGTCTTAGCTCTGGCTCGATGTGTCCTATCAACTGCCCTGGAACAACAGGGCCACTACCGCGACTCGTTGGCGGCAGTCGCCATGTACGAAGCCCCGGAATCACGAGCAAAACTGGACGAGCAAACAGTCAGTCATCTGCGTGTCCAAATCGGACTCGCCTATAACTACAACGGCGATCACCCTAAAGCGATCGCCATGCTCCAATCGGCACTTCGCGACTATTCAGAAAGCGGTGCTACGAATCTCGGACACATCTACGCAGCGATATCTCGTACCTACCGGACAATTAGTGAATTCCCGATCGCCCGCGACTACGCCCAGCGCGCGCTGGAAAACTTCCGCCAAAGCGGCCAATGGCGAGGCCTTGCGGAAGCTTATTTTGGGGTGGGTGTGGCCGATATCCAGGAGGGCCATTACGAGGCTGGGTTAGAAAACCTCGAACAGGCTCTCAAGCTTATCGGTGATCGTCCAGCGGCGTACGTTCTCGGCCGCACATACGCAAACATGGCGGGTGCCTGCTGGTTTCTGAAGCGACCACAAGAAGGTATCGACTATCTCAAGAAGGCCATCACTTACTACGAGCGCACTGACCACAAAACTAACGCCGCTGATGGCTACAACAACCTCGGTATTAACCTGATTCTGATCGGTCAATGGGATCGGGCTCAGGAGGCTTTAGAGCGCGCACTGTCTCTGGCAACCGAAGTGGATGAGCGCGGTGCAAAAGTGCCGATGATTCTCGACTCGCTCGGTGAACTCCATATGCTTCGAGGCGATCTCGATCAGGCGAAGGATTACTTAAGTCGTGCCGTTGCTCTGGCAACTGAGAACGGAAACAAGTGGTATGCAGCTCAAGCACTGAGAACGTTGGGTCGTTGCTATCTAACCATAGTCGATCCGGCAAAGGCGCTATCGAAGTCTCAAGAAGCTCTAACTCTCGCGGAGACGATAGGTGACCGCCAGGCGATTTGCGAGTCTCGACTTATTGCCTGTGAAGCTCACCTGCTGATGCGTGAGATGGAGGAGAGTGCGCGACTGTTACAGCAAGTCAGTGACGCAACGACCGATTCCGCAACCGACCTTGGCTTTACGGGAGAAGCTCATCGCCTTTACGGAATGCTCGCGATGGCCCGCTCAGACGCGTCCTCCGCTGCTCAACACTTCGGAAGTAGCGTTTCGATCTTCGACATGCTCGGCGATCGTTACCGTTCGGCCCGGGCACACTTGGAACTGGGTCGGGCATATGCCTGGATCATGCCGGATCGCGCCAATGAACATCTCTCGCGGGCACTCAATACTTTTCGCGAATTAGGCGCCAAGCTCGATCTGACACGTGCTGAAGAAGAACTTCGCGACCTTGCCCGGGCAACTCCCGAGCGAACGCAAGAACAGTCGGCGTTAACACAGCTGCTCACACTGCGACTGGCTGAAGCCGTTGCCTCGCGTGAATTGTTAATGCGCGAACTGGCCGCCGTGATGCGTCAGGAAACAGGGGCGCAAACCGTTTTGATTTCTGAACATGGCGAGCGTAACGAACCTCGAGTGGTAATTTCGATGGGTTGCACACCGGCGGAAAGTACAAAGATCGCTGCTGACATCAATTCACTAAAAGACGAAGCGGCGCGCGAACGCTATCGCAAAAAGCAAGATGCGGAAGTGATTCTGCTCAAATCGTCCAATGCCGCGCCTGCTTTTTTATACCTATCACCTCGTAGTCGGTCGACATTGCCAAAAGGCGTCGCGCTTGAACCACTGCTTCGAGTTGTCGAGCTCGGTATGGACGTTTGTGCGTTGCGTGCAGGCGCCCACAAGAGTGGAAGTCACGAGCAGGCAGATGAACTTACTGGCCAAAGTGTGACGCCTGGCTTCATCCACTCGAGTCCGGCGATGACTCAGCTGGTCGAGGAAGTTCACAAGATTCGTTCATCTGATGTGACTGTGCTGGTCACGGGCGAATCAGGGACCGGCAAGGAACTGGTCGCGCGCGCTATCCATGCAATCTCGTCGCGTCGAGCGAAAGTCTTTGTACCGTTCAACTGTACTGCAGTACCGAAAGAACTTTCCGAAGGCTATCTATTCGGATATCGCCGGGGAGCGTTCACTGGCGCTGTTTCAGATTCAGCAGGTGTGATTCGAACTGCAGCGGGGGGAACATTGTTTCTCGACGAGGTTGGGGATCTGCCGCTTGATGTGCAGCCAAAGCTACTTCGTTTCCTACAGGAAGGTGAGATTCAACCGCTTGGTGAACAACGTCCGAGCAAAGTTGATGTGCGCATCATCGCGGCGACAAACACCGATCTCGAGGAGATGGTCTCACAAGGTCGGTTCCGTGAGGACCTGTACTACCGTTTGAATGTCATTCGCTTGCGCGTGCCACCACTCAGAGAGCGACGTTCAGAGATTCCGACGATTGTTAACTACTACATCAATCACTACTCGGCGAAGTTTGGGCGCAAGGATATTCAGATCACGCCGCAGGCCGTCGACCTGCTAATGGTTAGCGATTGGCCCGGCAACGTGCGCCAACTCTGTAACGAGATTCAACGTACAGTGGCCCGAGCTGAAGATGGCACTATCATTACCCCGGAACAGCTCTCGCCAGAACTTAAACGAACGTCGTCTCCAACCACTCCTTCCGCAGCATCGATTGCTTCGATGCCCGCGTCAGGTCTCCAAACTGCCGGCACATTGGCCGAGGCCCTCGCCGAAGTTGAACGACGGATGATTGCCGACGCATTGAAGCGTCACAACGGCAACATCTCACGCGCCGCTCGTGAACTCGGGCTTACTCGCCGTGGTCTCTACCTCAAACTCGAGCGCCACGATCTCAGCGTGAGCGCCTGATACTCTGCGTCGTGAATAGTGAATCGTCAGCGCGATTCACCGCATTCACAAACTCACGCTCGACGATTCACTATTCACGATTTACGATTTACGCTATGAGTGAGAAACAGCGAGTCCTGATCTTGTGTACGGGCAACTCGGCGCGCAGCCAGATGGCCGAAGGTTTACTGCGAGAAATGTCCGGTGATCGGTATGAGGTTGCGAGTGCTGGCGTCGCGCCCAGTCAGGTTCGTCCCGAAGCAATCGCAGCGATGAAGGAGATCGGCATCGACATCTCGTCTCATCGTTCGAAGTCGGTCGATGAATTTCTCCGAAAGGAATTTAATTTTGTGATTACGGTTTGCGACAACGCGAACGAACAGTGTCCAGTCTTTCCCGGCAAGACCAAACGCATTCATTGGAGCTTTGAGGATCCGGCTGCGGCTGAGGGCGACGCGGAAGAACGTCTACGGGTATTTAGACGAGTGCGGGACGAGATTCGCGAGCGACTAGAACAGTTCATTGCAAGTGGCGATTGAGGATTGAGGATTGCCGATTTTTAAACCCAGTTCGAAACTCAAAACTCTAAGCTCTACGGCTAACCCAGCGTCCAAAATCGGCAATCGGCAATCGGCAATCGGCAATGTTCCGAGCCTATTTGTCCGACCTAAGGCTTCCGTGTTATAAAAATTCCACACTCCGACAACAGCCCCTTGCCAAAAACGTTTTAGCTTTCCAGTCCAATGTTCTGGCTAACTGACGAGAAACATGGTCAGTGGTACGTGATGATCGTGTGCAAGGATTGCACGACGCGGACAGTTCTTTTTCCGGACGAGACGAATGGCGAAGGTGAGTTTGAGCAGTCCTATTTGTTTAAATGCCCGGGTTGCGATCTTCAGGCCAAACACGTTGCCGAACGCTATTGGAATCCTCCGGTCGTTATTGGGGAGAAGGAAGCTGGCGCCGGACCCTAGTGTCTGGTGACGAGGTTTAGGCGAGGGTCTTTTGTTGCGCAATCTCCTGCGCGATTTCACAAATCTTGTCGATATCGAAGGGTTTGGCGATTACCCAATTCGCCTGTACTGAGTTTCGCGTCTCGACGCTAATTGCGTCAGCCCACCCGCTAATAATCGCGAGCGGCACTGTCTTCGACCGTTGGCGAATTTCCGTGCAAAGTTCCCAGCCGCTCATGTCGGGCATGCCAATGTCGGTAAACACGGCATCGATCTTTCCTTGATTTTGGTCAAACAACGCGAGGGCTATTTCACCACTCTCCGCTGAGATCACCTCGCAGCCTTCCGCTTCGAGGGCTTCAGTCAAGACGTCGCGTACGCGTGATTCGTCGTCGACAACCAGCACGCGAACTTTGTCTTCACTTCCGCGTTCGCCGGCTACGACAACGGCGCCGTCGTTATTGCAGACCGGGACAGACGCGACCTTCGGTAAGGAGATACGGAAGGTGGTGCCGCGGCCTGGTTCGCTCTCGACGTCGATCGAGCCTTCGTGACGACGAATGATACCGAAAGAAACGGCGAGGCCCATGCCAGTGCCGGCTTTGCCTTTGGTGGTAAAGAAGGGATCGAAGAGACGTTGTTTCACTTCCGGCGTCATGCCCGTGCCTGTGTCAGTGATAAGAACGCACACGCGATCGCGACTCTCCTGAAGCGAGACGCGGATCTCGCCGCCCGAAGGCATGGCATCAACGGCGTTGTAGATCATGTTGACGAGCACTTCGCGTAGCTCGACTGGATCGCCTTTGACGAAAGCCTTGCAGTCTGCGTTAAGAGCAAAACGGATAGGAGCAAACTCGGAGCGCGTCTCCCAACGTGGGCGCGACATCTCCGAGGCATCCTTGAGCAGATCGCCGATTGGGATAACTTCAAACTCGCGACTGGGACGTTGGCGCGCAAAATCCTGGATACGCCGAATGATGTGAGCGCCATCTTCCGCGCTCTTGATGATCATCTCCAGGCCCGACTCGATTTTTGCCGGGTCGTTCGAGTTTCTGAGGATTAACTGCGCGCGCCCGAGAATTCCCGTAAGCGTGTTGTTGACGTTGTGAGCAACACCAAACGAGAGCTCACCAAGAGCGGCCATCTTCTGTCCGTGAATCTCCTGCTCGCGTTTTGCTTCGTAATTCTTATGCGCCTCGGCAATCATGTCGAGACACTTGCGCAGCCGTTCGCGTGTAGCGTGCAGTTGTGAGTTGGCGAGTAACTGATTCGCCTGTGCGCCAATCTCACGACGTTCATCGTCAGCGAGCTGATCACACATCTCCTCGATCATGATCAGCAGCGCGCGGCCAGCACCCTCACGATCTCCACATCTTTCAGCAACGCGTCTGGCCCTTTCAATAATCGGCTTCGCTTCGTGTCGATGGCCCAGACGACAAAGAATAATCCCTTGAGTCGTTAACGCTTCCGACAACAACGCCTCTTCACCGCTGTTCTCAAGAGTGTTAACCGCTAGTTTGATCGAACTTTCGGCTAGATCATAATTCTCGGAGGTCAGGTACAGTTGTCCGAGCGTCTCATTAACTTGAGCACATCCAATGTTATCGCCAAGTCCACTATACAGGGTTCGGGCGCGCTCAAGATGTTTGGCAGCTTCCTCAAACCTTCTGAGACTAAGGAGTAGATAGCCGCGGTTGTTCTCCACCGCCGCTGTGTAGCGTAAGTTACCTACTCTTTCAAACTGCACGGCTGCTTCGTGATAGTGCCCAAGCGCGCGATCAAAAAAGTGCTGTTTGCCCTCTAAAACTCCTAGATCCTTTAGCGTATTTGCTAATTCAGTTTGGAAGCGACCTTTAGTCCATGAGCTGAATGTCGTCTCTAAATCCGCAGCTTCATCTAACAGGCTCATGGCTTCATGAAGTCGTCGAGAGTGACGTTCGATGATGGCTAACCTGATTAGAGCTACTGCTTTAAGCTCGCAGGCTTGATCACGCAGCTTTCGTACGCAGGACTGCAGCGTTGAATGAGCTACTTCGAATAGTCCTTGGTGGTAGTAACAACAACCCAGTTCAATCCGAGCTTCCACAGCTTTTGTCTCGTCTCCCAAGTGATCGAACAGAGCTATCGAGCCGCTCAACAATACCTCAGCCCATTTTTGTCCACCCGATACTTGGCTTGACCTCGCTACTGCATCGCTTAACGACCCGGAAACGAGAAGCAACTCAGCAGCCGCACGATGATCAAGTCCTTGTTGCTCCGGCCATTCGCCCAGCTTCCACCAAGGTGCCAACAAAGCACATCCCCCCTTGTAGTCACCAATCTCAAGCTTTTCCCGAGCAATCGTGCAGCAAGCAAGAGCTCGCTCACTCTCGATGAGAGTAGTAAGTTCAACGTGCTCAACGATATCCTTAGATTGGTTCATCGGTTGCTCTGTTCGACGGGAGTTGGATACAAAGTAGCCATTGATACTAATGTATACAAAGCCTTCGGGGCTTGGTGTCTTGGCCCGCGATTTGTCGCATTCCCGCGGAACTCGTGTAAGTGTACCCTTCTAGACCTTCCATTGTGTAGTAAGTATTCAGTTTAGGTTCCTTCTACCTCAGGGACCGCTTCCATTCACGCCAATCTCGTAAATACTTGATTTGTGGAGACTTAGGTAAAGCTTTGGAGATGGTTCGTGTTTGGCACGCCCGTTGTAGAAGTCAAAGCGAAACGAGATGTTTGTAACGGTCGACCCAAGAGAAGTGACTTGGAAGGTAACGTCCTTGAGTCGACCCCAACCTGATGTTTCTTATCCACCAGGAGAACCGCAATGAGAAAGCTCAAATTAACCATGCTAGCAATGCTTCTTACTGTAGCCGTATCGAGCCCCGCCTTTTCGAAAAATGGCACCATCTCGACAACGAGCGCAGGTACGATTTCGACCACAAGCGCCGGAACTATCTCGACTACCGCCGCTGGAACTATCTCGACTACCGCCGCAGGGACTATCTCGACTACCGCTGCAGGGACTATTTCAACCACCCGAACCAGCCGTGTTGCGTCAACAAGGAACCGAAACTTGGAGGGCTTCGACATGCTACAAGTGCTGTTTCGGCTACTTGTTGCTTGGTAAGCACCATGTCAGTTTGAGTGGTCTCGGTCAGACTGCATCCTTTCCCTGACAAGATCAATCAAAGTGGGATGAATTTGCCGACCTTGGCCTCCCTTAGATCATTCGTGGCAACCAATATGCCGCACATAGGAGTTTCGATATGTTGTTAGAATCAACTTCACTTGATGGGATACGTAGGTGGTTGAAAGAAGCACATCGGTCTACTTCGAATAGCACCGAATTGAAGGGTTTCATCTTCCCCATCGACAATTGAAGTCAGTGCGTAGCTACCCGTTCCGACTCAGCTTTCGGATCAACTCCAGCGATTTTTTTACTCTCGCCCGAATCGAAGACTGCTGGGTTTCTGATAGAAGTTGTTGTAGACGAATTCCAATATCCTTACGCGCGTCTGAAGTAAGATAACTACCGATCTCCTCGATCATTAGTAGAAGGGCTCTTCCGGCACCCTCTCGATCACCACACCTCAGCGCAACGCCGTGAGCCCTTTCAAGCATCCTCTCGGCTTCTCCAAAATGCCTGAGCTTAGCGCAGACGATGCCTTTGGTAGATAACACTTCGGCCAGTAATACATCTTCATCTCCAGATTGAAGTGTCTCAATTGCTCGGTTGGCTGCCTTTTCGGCGAGATCAAATTCATGCTGCGCAAGATGCAATCGAGCCAGGGTGTCGTCCACTTGCGCTCGTCGGACTTTGTCCCCGAGTCCTTCAAACATGCTGCGCGCTCGCAATAAATGAAATTGACCGTCGTCGAAGCGTCCTAAAGTGACCAGCAAGAAGGCAAGGTTATTCTCCGCAATGCCAACCATTCTTAGGTTACCGATCGCCTCGAACTGATTTAGTGACTCCTGATAGTGAGCCAATGAAAAATCAAATAATGATGCCTTCTCATCCGAAATCGCCAAATCCTTATAGGTTGAAGCTAGCTCCAGATGGTGACGGGCGGATACCCACGGTCCCGACGTCTTGACGACGCTTTTAGCCTCGATAAGACGTTCGAGCGCGTCTTCAGGACGACCCGCATGACGTTCTAGGCTTGCAAGTCTAATCAAAGCCAGACAACGAAGCTCACAATCATCGGGAGGCAGAGTATCCAAAACACTGACAAAGGTGGCGCGACCTAAATCAAAGTTCCCTTGACGATAGTAACAAAGAGCGAGTTCAATGCGTCCCTCTGCAGCTCTGACGATCGAACCCAATTGCTCGAACAGAGCAATTGAACCACTCAGCAAGTTTTCGGCGTTTTTTTGTCCAATAGGTAGCTGCTCTGCACTTGCAACAAATCCCGCTAGTTCGCCAGTCGTAAAAAGTAAATCGGCACAGGACTTCGAACCTAACCCGATTAACTTAGGCCAGAGGCCAAGACCCCACCAACGCTTTAACACTAAACATGCCGCTTCGTAGTTACCGACGTCAATTTGGTCGCGGGCAATTGCGCAGAATACCTGAACGTCCTCACTTGGAGTCAGATTACCAGATGGAATACGGGCTGAGAGCACTTCAGGTGGTATGCTGGCTAGGCTCGCTTCGCAAACTCCTTGTTCAAATTGCGACTTTTGGTACAGTTGCCTGACAAATAGGTACGCGGCATGCCATTGATGTGCAGCTGGATAGTCGGACTTCAATTCATTCGCGCGTCTTAATTCTCGTTCCGCACCCTTCCAATCCCATTCGTGACGCAGTTTGATTCTGAGCTCGTAAGCGTCAAGCGAGGTACCGTCTTCCGACCTTTCCCGTCTGTCAGCCATTGACGCCAGAAGCTCATCTTCAACTGGTGCATAATTCTCCGGAGGCAAGTAGTTTGTTGCGAGCCGCAGATAACAATCCACGATTCCGGCGTAAGCAAGTGCGTAGTTAGGATCGAGTTCAATTGCGTTGCGAAAGTGTCCGATCGCTTTCTCAATCCCGGCTTTTGTGTAACGGCTCCAGTGGAAGCGACCTTCGATATACTGCTGATACGCACTCGAGCTTTCGGTATAGCGCGCCGTTATTCGTTTCTCCTCGTCGCCGGTTAACTTCAACCGCAATGTGGCGGAGATCTGTCGCGCAATCTCATCTTGAATTTCCAGCAGATTCTGTGATTCACAATCAAAACTCTCTCCCCACAACTGCCAACCAGTAGCGACATCAACAAGCTCAGCATTGATCATGAGACCGGAGGGTCTGGAAATGATCTTTCCGAGCAACACTGCATCTACACCCAACTCAGCCACAATGAACTTTGGATCGAGTTCTCTACCCTTAAAACGAAACACGGCGCTGCGGGACATCACGCGCAATTTCGAAATCTGCGAAAGACTGTTAATAAGGTTGTCACTAACACCATCTGCAAGGTACTCCAGCGCATCATTGCCCGTGCCATTTATGAAAGGAAGCACTGCCAGGATCGGTGGAGCCTCAATTCTTGCGTCTACATTTAGAAATTCTCCCACGATATTGCTCGTTAGTGGTGGAATCTCGACCGTCTTCACCGGTGCAACAAAGCGATAACCTCGACCCGTGACGGTTTCTATATAACGAGCACCAGAACGAGCATCGCCGAACGCGCGCCTAAGTGTGAAAATGTTTTGACTAAGGTTCGCTTCTTCAACGAAGGCGTCAGGCCATACTGCCTTCATCATCTCTTCTTTTCCGACTAGTTCACCCGCATTACGCAATAGCACCAGAAGTATTTCGGTAGCCTTTGGCCCCAACGAAATGAGGTCGCCATCACGCGTCAGAACGCGTTGATTTACATTTAGTCGGAATGGACCAAATTCGTAGCAGAGACTGTTGGTATGAGGCATAAGTTCCTTGAGAACCCGCTAATAAAACTTTGAGATTGTTCTAAGGACTTCCGGTTGTAGCGTGAGTATATTGCCGCCGTCGCCAAGCGCCGCTGTTGTTATCAGGCTCGTGGATTCTATTTGCAAGTCTGAATAATGGCAAGAAGACCGAGAACTCCTCGCACGGCGTTTAGTCCGAACCAGTTGAGAGAGGGGGCAATATCAACTGGAGGGATAAGGTGGAATCCCGTTTCGGATTTGGGTACCTCACCCCGGCGGCCTCGCTAGTCTTGCGTCTCATGGTGACTTCGCCCAGTAATGTGGCCATGGGGCGCAAGGCTGCGAAGCGAGAAATACTGCAAGCATCAATTTGAGTCAATCGAGCAGGTGAGGGACAGACTGTCGGTCGAGCACCGAAGTTCGATGTGTTTCACCTTGTCGTGGGGTTCGGGCAGAAACCCTTGTGAGGTGTCTGCTGCCCGCGTGAGACAGCAACCGGATCTCACGACAAGCTGAAACATATCGAACCGTCCTGAGCGATAAAGTTTT
>DASYRR010000176.1:0-23256 GCA_036004125.1 Pyrinomonadaceae bacterium
GATCGAAGCACCCGGAACTTTTGACAAAGACGGTTGGCTGACGATTGGCTTCTGTGGGCATCAACCGAGCCTGGGAGAGCGATACATTTCAACCGGTAGTTTGTACCTCTGCGCTGTCGGTTTGTTACCGTTGGGTTTGCCGGTGACGGACGACTTCTGGGCTGGACCTCAATTGGATTGGACGGCAAAGAGTATCTGGTCAGGGCAAGACATGGCTGCGGATCATGCACTGTGATGGCAATGACTGCCCTGAGTTATGCCGCTGATCAACTCACGATTCACGAGAAGACGTCAGAGCCAGATCGGTGCTGGCAGTTTGGGGATGGCCAAAACTAATCAACACCAAGCCTACCAGGTAAAGTCCCAACGTGAAGAAAGAGATGTAACCAGTCGCGGGTGCGAATTGCTCAGCGTCGAGCGCGCCAAGAGTAACCCCCGAGACGAGTGCGCCAGTCAGACGTTTTAGCCAACCACCGTCAGCGGAATAAAGACTCGCGAGCAGCATATGCTTCAGCGCGAATGCAGTTCCAAAAAGCACCACCAGGCTTCGCAATAATCGGCGCGCATCGAAAGATGAGAACTGATTGTTCCAGAGCGTCCAAAGAAAAAAGAACGAGAAGAGCCAGTGTGATAAGCCACGTTCCGGCAATACGGAATTGAACGCTTGCGCGCATGCGAAGAAAAGTGTGAGCAGCATCCAGATGTGCGCCACGTTCGTCAAAGGTGGATTCGTTCCGGTTATCAACGATCGAATCTGAATCAAGCCGCCGCGCACAAACAACAGCAGGAGGAGAACGGCGAGGACAAGTGTAATAAGCGAGGGCGGCCAAAATATGAACGTGTGACCTTCACTGCTAACACGCAAGCCTCCGAGCAGTGCTACGTCAGGAAAACGAACGGCAGGACCACATAAGTAACGAGTGCCTGATTAAAGAGCGTGAGCGCTGCATTAAACTTCTCTTGATCTACCTGGTAAGTGCCGACCGCAACCTGCGCTCCAGTCGCCACTTCCTTGAAGGTCCGTGGCTCAGTCGCATAAATCCAGATGATCGCCGCGGCGTAAACTGCGGAGAGCGCCAGCCCAATGATTTGAATAAACCTATGCTGCATGTTTGACGCTCGCTTAGTGTCTTTCGGACCCAGGGGGCAATATTTTCGAGTTGCAGTAGTTTCTGGGAGAGTCGATATGCTACTTGGGTTTCGTTAATTCGGTCTAGAGTTATCCCCAGATTACGTAGATTGCGCAGATCAACAGGAGTTTCCTATCGTAATATAGGGTGAGGCGAATCGAATCTGATCATCGTACTCTGACGGACGGAAACTCTGACCTCTAGCCAGCGACGGAAACCGTACTAGTTACAACTATCGGAGCCTTATGCCGAACATTTATCAATGCTCACAAATTCGCCTTTCAACTGCTTTGCTGCTCGTTTCACTTTTCGGTTTTTCGTCAACTTCATCAATTGCCAAGTCGGGCAGCGATACTTCTCAAGAACGTGGACCGCAACAGAAGCCCCCGGCAAGTGAAGTCGACACTCTGGTCCAAGCAGCTTCCCAGGCTTATCAGGATGGCAAGCTTGATGAGGCACTTGCTTATTGCACCAAGGCAATTGCTCTTAATCCCAATGAATTTCGCGCGCATGCACTTGCCGGGCTCGTGTACGCAGCACAGTGGAAGATGAAGAGCGCCTCCGCAGCGTATGCCAACGTAATTCGACTCAAGCCGCAACTGAAAGAGTTCTATGTCCTCAAAGCTGAAGCCGACATAAGCCTTGGAGATCTCGACGAGGCGATCACACTTTGTGAAGAAGCCCTTAAACTCGATCCCAACTTTGCTGAAGCCTACGCAACAATCGGTGCGGCACTTGAGCACACCGAGCAACGACAGTCTGAAGCAATTTCAGCCTATCAATCGGCAATCCAGATCGATCCAAAATTGTTTCGAGTTTACGACTCTCTGGGCCAACTGTTTCTTAATCTGAAAGACGAAAAGAGTGCGGAGAAAATCTTCAGACAAGGAATGGCTGCTGACCCAAAGCACATGAGCGGGCGTTTTCAACTTGGTCGTCTCTTCGTCCAACAGGGAAAGCTTGTTGAAGCAAGACAACTGTGGAATGAACGGACGTCAGACGAAGATCGCTTCCAGCCGACATTCATTCAGTTGTTAACGCGTGCTGAGAACATGAAACGTGCGACCGAGCTGTTGGCCAAGAACCCGAATGATCCGGACGCACTTAACGATATGGGACTGGCAGTGCTGGATGGCGACTCGTGGGTGGTCGATCATAGGCAGGAGCGTGCGATCGTCTTTTTCACGAAAGCGCTGCAACTAAGACCACAGTTTGCGCGGGCACAATGCAATATTGTAAAGGCGATGATTCAGTACCTGGGCGAGACTGGTAAGGATAAGCAGACGGTGGACAAGGAGCTAGCCAAACTCCGCCAGCTTGATCCCGCCCTGGCTGCAGAAATGGAGCAGTATCGAAAGACGTATCAAAGCGGATTAATCGGCACACCGATCAACGTGAAACAGTGATCTCGACAGCGACGCGGGCCGCGACCGGGTCCGGAGCAGGGACATGTTTATAGCACGCAAGACTGAAAGACTTTGCGCTCCGCAGTAGCGCCATGACTATGACAATGACCGCGAACCCTCCGGCGCCTGCGGCGAATGTTTACAGGGCTCGCTATAAACATGTCACTCCTACCGGAGTGAGTTATTGTGCAGTTCACAATCGAATGTTGGCTTTTGCCGGCTCAGTTTCTTGTTAAAAAACCAAGAAGTTCGCGGTTTGTTACACAGAATCCCAGCCGGAAGGAGGAATCAAAAATGACTGCGCCGACAAATGTGCCCCAACAAACAGGCGCGAAGCAAAGCAGCGACAACGAAATCAAGGTGTTCATTTCACACCGCGACTCGAAGTGCGATGAGTGTGGCGAAGAGTTAGGGAGGCAGGCGTGGATCACACTGGAGGAGAACAAGGGCGCGTTGTGTTTGGCATGTACCGACCTCGATGAACTTGTGTTTCTTCCTACTGGCGATGCGGCGCTAACTAGACGCTCAAAGAAGTACTCCACGCTCTCAGCCGTCGTGTTGAAGTTCAGTCGTGCTCGACGTCGATATGAACGACAAGGCTTACTGGTGGAGGAAGACGCACTCGCGAAAGCTGAGGTGGAGTGTTTGGCCGATAGCGAAGTTAGAGAACGACGCAATGAACGAGCACGCGAACGAACAGTCGAACTTGACGACGAATATGTGAAACAGTTTGCGCAACGCATCAGAGAATTATTTCCGAAGTGTCCCGCAGGAAGGGAACAGATTATCGCTGAACACGCATGTTTGAAATATAGCGGCCGTGTAGGTCGATCTGCCAAGGCGAAGAGTTTTGAAGAGGAAATGGTCAGGCTGGCTGTGATGGCGCATATTCGTCACCGCGAGACGAATTACGATTCGTTGTTAACAAAAGGCTGGTTCAGAAATGAGGCGCGCAGGGAAGTAAGGGATCGAGTTGAGGCGGTTTTGGAGAAGTGGCGCGGCGTGTCGTAAGAATCCACTCGCGTTCAACGCATCAATCATTCAGCTCAGACACCCTTGCTTTCAGCGAGCGAATACGTTCGAGCAGCAGATTTTGTAATTCAATAATCGGTCCGTGCTCTGTGTGAGAAACAGCTAACAATCTCCTTCGCCACGATAAACCGAACGTTACAAAGCGAGGCTCGGAAGTAGAATGCTCAGGATCGAGATCTGTTTTCGATAATGGATCCAATAAAGCAGTCTCGGCTTCGACAAACGACACGTTGTGCTTTCGAAGATTGGACTTTGCTTTGATTCGATCCCATTCAAGGTCATCGCCTATCGTGAGGTAACAGGTGAGCTGAATTTCAGGCAGTTAGTATAGCAGTCGGCAGTTTGTGGCACGAACTCACTAGAGTATCCACAGATTACGCCGATTACGCAGATTTCGGTTTTGGTCTGAGCTCTACCTGACCAATGGAGGAGCCAACTACGGCTTGTCGGTTACGAATAACTCTTTCACCGGAACGCCGTCGCTCCATTTACCCATGAAGCGTTGTTGAGGCGTGTTACCGAGTGCAAATTCGCGATTCTTCGCGTAGAACGCCGCGTCGCACAGGGCGTCGAAGAGTTTCCAGAGACCGTAATAATCCAAGGCGTTGACCGCAGGAGTTCGTGCGGAATCGGCTTGACCTTCGAGCGGCCTATCAGGCCCCGATCCCATGGACGGTCGGCGCGTTGTTAGATCTCCTTCGCCGTTATCGTATTCCTTGTCAGGCGCAGTCGGGGCACGATGGTTCGCGATCAGTGCCGGCGAGCCCCGCTCATCAGTGACCAGCCTGACGAAATCTTTATTCTCAGCATTGACGCGACTCGACTCGTAATAGATCCTCTTCGCGTCGTATTCCTCGACGAGAGTGTCTCGGTCCCCTGCAACTGAAAGCAGCAAGGTATCACTTTCAATCTTTTTCAGATCTGGCATCGGTACGTCTGCCGGACTGCGGGTCAAGCCAGGCTCTACAGACATCATCGCCCGTATACGTGGCAGGCCTGATTCGTGAGCCAGTGCAGCAACGCTTGCGGCCAGCACGCCGCCAAGGGAATGGCCCACAACAGCGACTTTGTCTAAGTCGGGGCTAACATGGCCGGCATGGCCGGATTCAGTCTGTAATTGTTTGAGCGCGGCTTTGGTTGCGTCGAGTGTGTTGGGAATAAAATCCTCTCGTCGAGTAAGTATGCTCGATTGGTAACGTGGAAACACGACAATGTTGCCGCGTTTCACAATGTGGTCGATCCAGGCACCGTAATAGAGCGGATTTGTGCCGCCCCAACCATGCAAGAAGATCACTACCGGTGCTTGCGCCGGCTTCGGTTTATCAGGCTCGTAAATCCAATACTCCTTACCGCCCTGACCGTACCGATTTTTGATTACTGCCGCGTGAGGCGTTTGCTTGCCACCCGGGCCTGTGTCGGGCTGCGATGGCGGAGTTGGAATCTGCGACAGACTTTGCGCTGAGAGACTTAGGATTAAAAGGGCGATCAACCCGAGTGTTCGAAACTGCATAACATTCCCCTTACCGATCAACTTCAAGGTATGAAGGCAGTAGCCCGACTGTCAAGGAGGGCTCTCCAACCTAGAACTTGTCCAACGCCAACCGAGCCCTCCTTGACAGTCGGGCTACTGCACCGGGCTACACGACTCCTGATGCATGCTACTGCAGGGACTACTGATCCGGAACGCGGTTTAAGGGTTGGGAGTTGTAGCTGTCGTCGAGGGTTTTTAAGCAGTTTTCTTAACACGGCTGCTCTTTAATTCAACAAGAATCACCTCAAATGGCTGGTCGCCGGTATTTTCCGGAAGATGAAGTCCACCCGGTATAAAACGTGTCTCCCCGGCTTTACTTACGATGTTCTGTGGGTCGCTTTTGGGAAACGTAAAGGTAGCATTGGAGTCAGTAACAAAAATAGCGACTGAGTTTGGGTGACGATGCATTACAGACTTTTCGTGTGGACCATATTTATAAGTGCCTTCGAGATATTTGCGCTGATGACAGATTTGAGTCTGGGTTGTATTCGCGCCTGTGCCGTCGGTCCTGGAAGTCATTCGCAGAATTCGATTGTTGGGTTGGTTGGGATCTTTGACGAGCGACACTCCTTTTCGGACCACGTTGCGCCAGGCACGCCCGGCCAGCCGGGGATGGTGCGAATGATCCAGCCATGCTTCTTGAGTTGCTGGTGATTGGAGTAACTGTAATTGTCGAACAGAACCGCAGACTTAGGATCTGGTTGCGTGGCCGTGAATATCAGTGAAGTGATACTCAGTATGACCAGAGATAACTTTTTGCCAGTGAACATGTCTTCTGGCTTGTACCGGGACAGTAGCCCGACTGTCAAGGAGGCTCCGGTTGCGATTTATTGAGTTAGGCCACGGATTAGACGGATAAACACAGATCAGGATCAGCCTGCGAAAATACATTTCTCAAATACGAAATCTCCAATTGCAGAAATCGCTGATGCCTTGCCATCTTAGGCATGGCCGCGATAGCATGCCTAAAACGTTTAGGCAAGAGTAGCATATGACAAATCCCAAAGCTGACCTGCTGCAAGGCACGCTCGACATGCTCATTCTCAAAACGCTCTCGCTGGGTCCGTTGCATGGCTACGGCATCATTCAGCGACTCCGCAGGATGTCTGACGAGATGCTCCACGTTGAGCAGGGTGCTCTGTATCCCGCGCTTTATCGTATTGAACAGAAGAAATGGGTGAGTTCGAAGTGGGCGAATAATGAGACCGGGAGAAGGGCGAAATTTTATAAGTTGACAAAGGCGGGGGAGAGGCAGTTGCGGGTGGAGGAAGAGAGTTGGGATCGGTTGGCGCTAGTAGTGGCGAAGATGAGGGAAGCGACATGAACCAGAGCTTTGTGCTTTGCGCTTGGGATGGTTGTTTTTTGATCGAGCGCGAATTGTCGGTGGTGGGGTGTGTCAAGGCCAACCGCGTAAAACCGTTAAAACGGTTCAGGAAACTTGAGGGACGTCGGTCACCGGGCGGAAGCCCGGTGAGAATGAAAGAGGTCGAGAGCAGGCGATGAAGTGGATTGGGATTTTAATGGATCGTCTACGCGGGTTGGTGCGGCGCGACAAGGTGATTGAAGACATCGATGAAGAATTGCGCGCTCACATCGAAATGGAGACCTTCGAGATCATTGGGGTCGTCCGGCATGTCGAACAAAACAATCTGGATGGACAAGGAACACTTCGGCCTCAGTTCTACTTGAACTTCAACCAGACCCCACCAGATCGATTGCCAGGCCAGGTGAGGCGGATCAATATCTTGACGCGCACCGATGTTGAACCATCGAGTCTCACCTCGGCGGTGCGCGGGCAAATTGCGGCATTGAATAAAGATCAGGCGGTCTTCAATGTGCGGACGATGGAACAGATCGTCTCGCAGAATGTCGCTGCCCGGCGTTTCTCCATGCTGTTACTCACCGTGTTTGCTCTAGTAGCGCTCGTTCTAGCCAGCATCGGGATCTACGGAATCATGTCTTACTCAGTGGCCCAGCGCACTCGTGAAATAGGGTTGCGCATGACGCTTGGTGCGCAACGCGGAAATGTACTCAGCATGGTGATTGGACAAGGAATGAAACTGGCGCTTGTAGGTGTGGCGGTGGGACTGGTTGCGTCAGTGGCATTGACAAGAACGATGAAGAGTTTACTGTTTGGTGTGAGCGCCACAGATCCGTTGACATTTGTTTCCATCGCCTTCCTGCTGGCGTTGGTTGGCTTGTTGGCATGTTGGGTTCCGGCGCGGCGAGCTACTAAAGTCGACCCGATGGTTGCGCTCAGGTACGAATGAACCTCTCATCACCCGCAAGCGATAGGGGTGAGAGACACAGCAACAATGATTGATAGCGACAACACTCTTTCAAATCGCACAGCCTTTCTTTTCGATCTGGATGGCACACTTGTCGATAGCGTCTACCAACATGTACTCGCCTGGCGTGAGGCGCTTGAAGCGGGCGGCATGCATCTCGCCGTCTGGCGCATACACCGTCAGATCGGAATGAGTGGAGGTCTGTTCATCAATGCCTTGTTGCGCGAGACGGGTCACACCGTTTCGACAGAAGAGGCTGAGCGTTTACAGCAGATTCATGGCGAGGCATTCAAGCGTTATTCGGCACAAGTTAGACCACTACCTGGAGCTCAGGAACTATTGTCGTATCTCACAACTTCGGGTGTGCCATGGGCTATTGCGACAAGCGGGAAACTCGAAAGCGCTGCTCTGTCACTTCGTCTACTTGGAATTAAGGATGATGTTCCGATTATCACCCGCGACCTAGTACGCCATGCCAAACCGGATCCGGATCTTTTCCTCGCGGCTGCTGAAAAACTCGGAGTAGCGATCAAAGACTCGGTGGTAGTCGGCGATAGCATTTGGGATCTACTTGCCGCGCGACGTGCGCGAGCACTGGGTGTCGGATTGTTATCAGGTGGTTATGGTCGTGAGGAGTTGGAGCGAGCCGGAGCCTATAGAGTCTATAACGATCCGGCAGATCTATTGCGACACTTGGATGAAGTTGGTGTACGCAGGTCAGAGTAAGTTACCAGCCACAGATGAAAAACGGATGAAACTGAGATGCGCATTACCGACTTACCGTTGGAAACTCAACACGGGGAAGCCGCTGGGAACAGATTTCGGAATCAACTTGTTCAGCTTGTCGGGCCTTGCTCTTTGATCAAGTAGTCCATTCCTGACAAAATCCACAAGCCATAAGAACTCATCGTGTGTAAGTTCAATCGGTGTAGTCAGAATCGGATCGACGCGTGCGAGCACTGGTTCAATAGGTCCCATTGGCACCGTGAGGTCAGCATCAACACCCGCGGCGTCAGGTGTGTAATTGCGTGCCGAAGTGAAGACGTCCAGATGATGTCGTACAGCATCTTCCAAGCTTGTAAAGGAACCATTGTGGAAGAAGGCTGGTTGTAATGCGACATTGCGGATTGGCGAGGTACGAAACTTATAACGGTCGGCCGAGTTTCCGGTTACTTGTTCCAGACCAAAGTCTTCATTTTGGGTCGGACCATCGAAGCTTACATTACCTACGGCCGGGGCAATTTGAGGAATACCGATGACGTGCTGCTCAAAATCGCTAAACATCTCGTTTGACGTTCCGGAGACCTTGTGACACTCCACGCATCGCGCACTACCAAAGAAAAGTAACGCGCCTCTCTTTTGCTCGTCGGTCAAGGCGTTCTTCTGACCTCGTGCGAACTCATCTAACGGAGCATCAGCAAAGACTAATGAGAACTCAAATTCGGAGATTGCCAATCCAAACATATCAAAGGTGATGGGGCCACCGTCGCGAACCGACGGGAAGATCTTCCCGAACCGTTTTCTGTATTCAGCGACGTTGTTTATGCGCCTCAGGACTTCTTGACGAATGTCGAAATTATCACCGGGGAAAGTGAACCCGGCGACCTCAACCCGTTCCGTCGGCGGAATGAAAGCCTGAGCTACAAGCAAGTGGGGCTGGTAGGAAAGGGTTAGTCCTTCAGGCAAGGGAAACTGAAAGCCAGCGCTATTATCAAATGGGTTTCTGGAGAGGGCTGAAAAGCGCGAGTTCCACATTAAGTTGGGAAAGAATGCGGTATTGACGACCATTGGCGTGCGTCGTTGATTTCGTGGCCCGGCGCGATCTGGGCCGACGATGCCATTGTTATCAACACCGATGGCTATAGATTGCGTGTCTCCAAAGCCATGTGTAGGAGAGTGACAACCAGAGCAGTTGTTGTCGTTGGACAATCCGCCAACGGTGTCGAAGAAGAGTAGTCTGCCAAGGTCGGCGAGCTGATAATCTAACTTGCGGCCGAGTCGTTGTTCCAAAGTTGATTCGATGCGTCCTGTGAAACCATGCTGGTCGAGCACGGCGACTAGTTGTTGATCTAAGGTGTTGCTGTTGCCGGCTGAAGTTTGCGGAGTCACCGTCGAGAGGATGCATCCCAGGACACCTAACAGTGGAAATGTAAGGATGACTGTGCGGATTCTCATTTGCTTGTCTCCCGTTTGAATGGGACGTTAGCGTTAGCCGGGGGTGTTGAAGTCAGTATCACGTGTGTCCGATATGCTTTAGCTTGTCGTGGTGATATCAACGAGTCTCAGTAGACTGGAACGCGACAAGACAGACGCATATCGGACACCAGTGTGGTACTGACTTCAACACCCCTCGGGGCCGCATATATGCGAGACAAACTCACTCTGCGCGAGGATTGTGTTGCTCAAAGAGTCCAGTCGGATTGTCGAGCCAAAGCCAAACCGTCAACTCCCAGAGCCCGACTCCCTCGCTATCTTCTCTCCATTGATCCTCGTTGCCAGTGAATCCCGCCGGCGCGACACCAGGAGAAACTGACAATGGGACCACATATTCCACTGCCACCAGTCGCCATCCATCTCCATCGGGAAGATATAGAAGAATCTCAGGTTGAGCTGGGTCGAACTCACCATCCAGAAGCGATGGCTTCAACCAATGGCAGCCCTCTCCTTCTTCACAGAAGTTTAGATTGATGTATCCGTCAGCTTCGGCTTGCTCCACACGGTGATACTTCGCAGTAGCTCCTCGAGCGTTCGCCAGGTCGGAAAGAGTTTCTGCTGAGAGTTGGCTATCAAGAGCCCTAACAGTAGATAAGTTACCGGTTGGTTGTGGTAGAGATGGTGCTCCAAACGCCGTGCCGATCAGAGTCAGCACGAGTAGCGAGAAGAGTAATACTTTCATAGTTCCTCCTTCTTACTCCGCGTGGCGGAGTGTCTCAGTCGGTGTAAAAGACAATGTTCACCAGTGCCAAACTTGATCGTAGTCGTCCAGCAACAGTGCGATATCGCTGCGCCGTATGTGTTCCACCCCCGATAGGCAGTTGGACAGATTCACGCCGCGCTCTTCCAAATCATCGCGCACTGCAAAGACGGTTACGCCTTTGTCTTGCAGTCTCTTAATGTCTTCGTTGGGTCGCGCGGGATGATTGATGCCTGTGGTGCCGATCTTGACCTGCGGACACTCCTGGGGCACCAGGTAGTTGACCGCGTTGGACCTAAGCATGAGACTCAGATCAGCGCCCGAGTTTTTCAGGGCTCCGCTTAACCACAAGATCGTGTCGTCTTGTTCTTCTAACGTGGCTCGATATGCTGTTTCGACGATATTTAGAATCCTCATAGCAACCTCCTTGCTCATTTGGCCGGGATAACAAGTGTGTTGGTTGACTCATTAGCCATCTTGAAAAAGTCAGCAGGACTCCCGCGCTTGACTCCTTCGACGACATTTGTGGCGCCTCGTTCATCTACGCAGAGCCCGCAATTCACCCAGGTCAGGAGCGGCTTGTCTTTGCCAATCGCCAGCAGGGAACTGATGAATGCCCTGGTGGTTGGGTGTTCCTCTTCATCAACAGTTGTTCCTTTTACTGGATTGGCATGAGGTGCCTGGTCGTTTAGCGGCAAGCAAACAGCGCCCTCATAAGCAAACACGTTGACATCGATGCCTTGCGCGAGAGCCGCCGAAACAATTCGTAATGCAGTAGTCGAGTTGGCCGACTCATACGGCGGATCCATCAGTGCCAACGTAAGTCTTCGCTCTTTCATGCTTTTCTCCTGTCGTTTCACAAAGTCTAGAGTTACGTGGTCTAGAGTTACGTGCTTGGATACAGTCAGTAGCGAAACGCGGTAGCGTCGGGTCGGACTCCGAATTCAAGTGACGCAGAGCACTAATTGAACCTAAGCATTTGTAGCTGGAGTCCGACCCGACGCTTCGGTACTGGCTGTATCCAAGTTCGGTTGCTGCTCTGGAGCGCTCCGTCTTTGCGTAAAAGAATTTGCGCTAATGCCACATCGCTTTGGTGTTTTCCTGGACTATTGCTGTTACCAGCGTATCGATTCCTGATTCCCGGATACTCGGCGAGAGTTCCTCAGTCCCAATGCCTCGTTCGCGCAGTGACAAATCATCCGCAAGTAAAGTCACGCCAGCTTCTACTAAACGTCGGAAGCGACCGGTGCTCTTTCGCGCAGCAAGAACACCGTTCTGCACAAGAAATACTGTGACATCGTGGCCTCGTTCCTTTACTGCAATGGCTGTTTCTTCGACGAACTCTGTGTCGCGTGATTCAAATGGATCTCGCGATTCGATAAAGACGTACCTTGTCATGTTCTTCTCCTCGTCAACTTTGAGCCCGTCTCATTCACACCAGCAGCTACGATTCGGAAGTCCGTTTCATTCACACCCGGGCTTCCGAGACTGTGCCCGGTGTGAATGAGACTTAATTGACCCTGTGCCCGTCCCCACCCTCTGAAGCGAGAATTGCGTGAAAAGGGGCTCAGACCACGAAGGATTTTTTTTGTTGGTTGGTCCGCCTGCGATAGAATTCGCCAGTCTGCGGTTGATAGGATTGGTATTGCAGGATGACTGAAGCCCAAACACACCAGGTAACACAACTGCTTATTGACTGGAGTAATGGCGACCGGGCAGCACTCGATGAGCTGATGCCGGTGGTTAACGAGGAATTACGACGACTTGCCCATCGCTATATGAGTCGCGAACGGGTTGGCCACACTCTGCAAACCACCGCGCTCGTGAATGAGGCCTTTGTTCGACTGGTCAATCGCAAGAACGTCCAGTGGCAAAACCGGGCGCACTTCTTCGGGATAGCCGCACAGCTAATGCGCACAATCCTTGTCGATCATGCGCGGAGCCATGCCTGTGCCAAGCGAGGTGGCGGTACTTACACAATTGAGCTTGATGAAGCAATGGTGGTCTCACAGCAGAAGGCTGCGGAGGTTATCGCTTTGGACGATGCTCTGACGGAGCTTGCCCTGATAGATCCACAGCAAAGCCGCATCGTGGAGCTCCGATTCTTTGGTGGACTAACGGTTGAGGAGACCGCCGAAGTCCTGCACCTGTCCCCCGCTACCATCAAACGAGAATGGAGTACTGCCAAAGCCTGGTTGTATCACCAGCTAGTGAACCGTAAGCGGTGAAATGTTCGATATGCTTCAGCTTGTCGTGTTTCACTAAGGACTACATAGGATCGTCGACAAGCTGAAGCATATCGAACATTTCACGATTCACGATTATGACTCCCGAGCGGTGGCAGCAGATCAAAGCTCTACTCGAGTCGGCACTTGAGCGCGACCCGCTCGAGCGAAATACCTTCCTGAATGAAGCATGCGCTGGCGACACAGCTTTGCGCAGTGAAGTCGAAGCTCTGATTGATTCACACGCGAGGGCTGAAGACTTTATCGAGTCGCCGGCCTTCGAGGTCATGGCTGAATCGCTCACGAAAAGTAATCTAGCGCCGGGCTGCACGATCGGTTCCTACCAAATCATCAGCCATCTCGGATCGGGAGGTATGGGCGACATCTACCTGGCAGAAGATAAGCGACTGGGACGCAAGGTAGTACTTAAAGCCCTGCCATCTCACTTCACGAGTGATCAAGAACGAGTCCGTCGGTTTCAGCTTGAAGCGAGAGCCGCCTCAGCTCTTAGCCATCCCAACATCATCACCATTTACGAAATCGGGCAGATAGACCAGCTGCACTATATCGCCATTGAATTTGTCGATGGCGAAACCTTACGGCAGCGGATGGCGAGTGCACAGGTGAAGATCACTGAAGCGCTGGAGATAGCGACCGATGTGGCGACGGCATTGTTAGCCGCACACGACGCGGGAATTGTGCATCGAGACATCAAGCCCGAAAACATCATGCTGCGCGCTGACAGGGTCGTTAAAGTGCTCGACTTTGGACTGGCGAAGTTAACTGAGTCAAAACCGATCATGTCTGGTGACACAACATTGTTTCAAACCGAGCAGGGAATGGTCATGGGGACCGCTCCTTACATGTCACCGGAACAAGCACGCGGACTCACGGTCGATCGGCGCACAGATATCTGGAGTCTCGGGGCTGTCTTGTATGAGATGGTCGGTGGGCGCCCGCCTTTCGAAGGGCCAACTATCTCCGATGTGATAGTCGCAATTCTTGGTCGCGAACCAATTCCTCTGGTGAGGTATCGACCTGAAGTACCAACTGAACTTGAATGGATCATTAAGAAAGCGCTCCGCAAAGACCGCGATGAACGGTACCAAACTGCGAGAGAGTTTTTGGCGGATCTTAGGAATCTCACTCAAAGGCTTGAGTTTGAAGAAGAGTTGGAGCGGTCGCAAGACACTACAGACTCGGCGAGGCTGGATCGGCGTGGTTTTTCTGATCGTCAATCTCAGGCGAGACGATCGGGAATTGCGATCGATTCACTGGCAATCCTTCCATTGCTGCACAACTATCCCGATCAAAGTATGGAATACTTTAGTGACGGCATCAGCGAAAGCATGATCAATGCACTTTCGCGATTACCGGATCTACGCGTTATGGCGTGGAGTACGGTGTTGCAATACAAGGTCCGGCAAGTAGATCCCCGACAGGTTGGACGCGAGCTCGGGGTAAAGGCCGTGCTGACGGGAAGAGTTATTCAGTCAGCGGACAGTCTGACTATCAAGCTGGAGATGGTCGATGTAAGCGATGGTTCACAACTCTGGGGCGACAGTTATAGTTGCACGCCGTCAGAAATACTTGATATCGAGACGGAAATCTCGAGTGAAATATCAGAGAAGCTATTACTCAGATTAACCAGAGAAGAAAGACAACAACTTGCAAGACGACCTACTGACAATGTTGAGGCCTACCACTCATACCTCAAGGGACGCTATTGCTGGAACAAGCGCACCGACGAGGATGTTAGAAAAGCAATCGAGTACTTCAAAAAGGCTATTGATTCGGATCCGAGCTATGCGCTCGCCTACGCAGGACTAGCAGACGCGTACCTTGTGCTCGGCGGTTTTGGAATTGCAACACTGGCGCCGAAGGACTCCTATCCAAAAGCTCGTGAGGCTGCCATCAGAGCGCTCGAGATTGACGACAGATTGGCTGAAGCCCACGCTTCGCTCGCCTATTGTCTCGGAAACTATGACTGGAACTGGACATCAGCCGAGAGAGAATTTAAACGTGCCTTCGATCTCAAACCGAGTTATGCAACGGCACATCATTGGTATGGCTTTATCTATCTTACTGCGATGGGTCGGGTGAATGAGGCCATTGCAGAGCTAAAGCATGCGCTCGAGCTTGAACCTCTTTCCTTACCTGTCGGTTCGAATATTGGATTCCTTCTCTACCTTGCGCGCCGATACGACGAGGCACTCGAACATTTCCGCAGGAACCTGGAGATGGATCGAAATTTTTTCTACACGCAGTGGCAAAGGGCTCTGACCTACGAACAGTGTGGCAGGTACGACGAAGCAATCGCAGGTTTTCAGAAGGCCATAGCCCTGTCTGGAACGAGCGCCTTACCTCGAGCACTACTGGCACGCACTTACGCGCTGGCCGGAAGAAGAAGTGAAGCATTGGCCCTACTTGATGAATTAAGCGAACTCTCAACGCAAGTTTATGTCTCTCCCTATCGCATTGCTGCAATTCATTCTGCGCTCGGAGATAGAGATCGCGCTTTCAAATGGCTCGAGCACGCTTACGAAGGACGTGATGGCTGGCTAATTTGGCTTGCGGTTGATCCGGTCTTTGACAACCTGCGCTCAGACAAGCGTTTTACAGATCTACTCAATAGAGTTGGGCTTCTTACAAACCGCAGTGCAGCTGAGGTCATTCAGCCGTTGAAGGAGGAAGCCGTCAAAACGCCGACGCGCTGGTCTTCACGCCAACGGTTTGCACAGGCAACGGTAATTGCAGGATCGGCTCTCCTGTTGTTGGGTCTTGGTTATCTCTTGATCAAGTTCATGTGGAGAACAGAAACGTCAACTAGCCCTGGGGCAGTGAGCTTTACACAGGTGACATACCAGTCAGGTCCAGAGTTCTTTCCTTCGCTCTCGCCTGACGGTAATTCGATCGCCTATGCCAGCCGCGCGTCAGGCAACTGGGACATCTACTTTGAAAGTGTTGGAGGAGGCAACTCGATCAATCTGACAAAGGATTCGTCGACAGACGACTCTCAGCCTGCGTTCTCACCAGATGGCGAACACATTGCCTTTCGCTCAGAACGTGAAGGCGGAGGCATCTATCTAATGAAAACCAATGGGGAATCGCCGACTCGAGTGTCCGACTTTGGGTATAGCCCTTCATGGTCGCCCGACGGCGGACAGATTCTGATTGGAACTGAGAAGATTCCACAGCCATCGACACGTCCCACAAAAAGTCAGCTCTGGACGATTGACTTAAAGACGGGCCAGCGGCAGCGAGTCTCCGAGGGTGATGCACTGCAACCCACGTTTTCACCGCACAACGAGCGGATCGCTTACTGGAGTCGGCCCGATAGATATGGGCAGCGAGAACACGTCTTGACGATTCCTGTCGGTGGCGGTAAGCCGATTGCAGTCACCGACGGCTCCTCGACGGATCTAAATCCCGTGTGGTCTCCTGATGGGAATCACTTGTATTTTTCGAGCAATCGCGGTGGGAGTTCCAACATTTGGCGCGTCGCCATTGATGAGAATACAGGTGTGACTTCCGGTCCTCCCGAAGCCGTCACTGCAATCGGCGCAACCACGTCTGTTCTACATCTCAGCTTTTCGCGTGATGGGAAGAAGCTCGCTTATTCGGCGCAGACGGAGTTAAGAAATCTTCGCAGCGTGCGGTTTGATCCGGGCCAGGGAACTGTCGGCAAGGCGGTTTCGATTACTCAGGGTTCGATGCCGCTGTGGTTTCCGGATGTTTCGCCGGACGGACAGTGGTTGACGGCGTACTCGATGGGTCAGCAACGTCACATTTTCATCATGCGGACTGATGGCACGGATCAACGCGATCTTACGCCCGACAATTTTCGGCACGCCTGGCCTCGTTGGTCTCCTGATGGTCAGCGGATTGCTTTTACGTCGCGCCGAACTGGTGACTACGAACTCTGGGTCATTAACCGCGATGGTTCGGGTCTGCGCCAGATCACGCAAAGCTCGGGAGGCCATTACTCACCCTGGTCTTCTGACGGGAGCATGATTGCGTATTCCATTCACACTCCCAGGAACGATTGCGTCATCATTCATCCGGATAAGACCTGGAACGATCAGAAACTTATCTATCTGTCTGCTCTTAGTGAGCCAAGCCTCTCTTTCGAGGGTTGGTCCTGGTCTCCAGACGGAAAGAAGTTGGCTGGGATCAAGCACCTGCCGAACGGAGTTCATTCTGGAATCGGGATCTATGATCTTGAGTCGAAGACTTACGATTGGTTAACGGATTTTGGTGACTGGCCAGTCTGGTTGAACGACAACCGCCGCCTGCTCTTTGTCAGCCAGGGCAATCTCCTCCTGTTCGACACGTTATCACGAAAATATCAGCAAGTGTTGGTAGTCACTGAACAGGACGTGGATATCGGGAGTCCCGCTCTCTCCCACGATAACCGCACAATCTACTTTACTTATGTTGCTGCGGAGGCTGATATTTGGTTGATGGACGTCGCAAGCCATTAGCTCTGGTCTAATTTGGGTTTCTCTCTGCGCTTCCTTTGCGTTCTCTGCGTCTCTGCGGTTAAAGCGCACCAGAACTCTACCGCAGAGACGCGGAGGACGCAGAGAACGCGCAGAGAAAAACTCAAGTGCAGGACATCCCTCTTCTTGCCAAATCAACTTCCACCTCCGTCGGCGCTGACTTTGATAATCTACGCTCTAGACAAATCGCTCATCCGGTGCGAAGAGACTCATGATGCGTCAAAAGCTCAAAGCGATTGCACCGGCCACAGCCGCACGTTGCGTCGACTTCGCACGCAGCGTGCTCAATCCACGCGCGTACATGGAGTCGATCTTCACTCCTTTCTACACCGAGAATCGCTGGGGCGACCCGGAATCCGTTTCCGGGCCCGGTTCAAGCACGGAGCGAACAACCAAACTCCGACGTGAGTTGCTACCTCTTCTCGAGGAGATTGGTGCGCGCACGTTGCTAGACGCGCCCTGTGGTGATTTCAACTGGATGAAGGATACTTTCCTTGGTCTCAAACACTACGTAGGCGTAGACATCATCCCTGATCTCATCACGCGAAATCAGAATCTGTATGGAAACGACCGGACAGAGTTCGTTTCTCTCGACTTAACACGAGATGATCTACCGTGCGTTGATGTCATCCTCTGTCGCGACTGCTTCGTTCACTTCTCGTACCGCCACATTGTGGCAGCCATCAGGAACTTCAAACGAAGCCGATCTACCTACCTCCTTACAAATACTTATACCGATTGGCGAAAGAACAGAAACATTCGTACAGGAGACTTTCGCCATATTAATCTGATGTTATCTCCATTCAACTTTCCACCGTCTCTGCGTCTGATAAACGAGAAATATCCCGAAGAGAAAGCGCAGTACTTTAGCAAGACGCTCGAACTGTGGAGGCTGGCTGATTTGTAAGGTTGTGAGTTGATGCTAAAACTTACGAGCGAGCGAACGCAACAGCCGCCCAGCGAGAGGTAGGTTGCGAAGTCGTTTGCGCAGACCGAACCTATCCCTGGTCAAAAGAAAGTTGCGCTCTTCTTCGAAATGTTGGGCGAGTTGTTGTAAATAGAAAGCTTCTGCCCGAGCCTCACTATCCTGGTCACGCGTGGTCATTTCGAATGCGCGGATGATGTTTCGGTAGACCTCAATGATCTGATCGATGGCCCCCTCGCGTCCGGCGCTTGTGCGGATGCGCCGTGAGACCTCGGCGGCGTCCTCCGGGTCATAGCGCGCAATCTCTTTCTCCAGCCCGTCGGCGTCTATAGTTCCGCGCAGAGTGCGAACTCCGAAGTTTAGACGCCTCAGTTGGTCCAGCTCTCTTGTAGTTACCATTGGGCCTACGCCCACCGTATCGCAAAGGATCACAGCCGAACCAACGGCGAGCGCTTCGAGTGCACATCGCGCTTTGGCAAACACAATGTCGTAATCGCCCAAAATGGCCTGAGGTCGGGCCGAGATGTTGCCGGAACTCGCACCAATCACATCAAGCGAAAGACTCTGTGGTTACCTAAGAACCGTTCATCACCTAAGAAGACACGGAGACACAGAGGAACACAGAGAGAAGAGCAAATGACTTGACCTTCTTCGGATCAAATAAAATCACTTCTTTTCGTAAACAATCCTCCCACCGACGATGGTGTAGACAACCTCAGTCGTCAACAGCTCTTTCGGTGGGATTCGCAGTAGGTTCTTCGTGAGCACGGTCAGGTCCGCGAGCTTACCGACTTCAATCGAGCCTTTGATCGTCTCTTCAAAATTAGCGTAAGCCGTGTTGTAGGTGTAGGCGCGGATAGCTTCCTCGATACTGATTCGTTCAGCGGGAAACCATCCTCCTTCAGGTTTGCCATCGATAGTTTGTCTGGTGACCGCAGCATAAAGACCCAGCATCGGATTGATTGGGTATTCAGACGCTGATGTGCCCGGCCAGTCTGTGCCGAAGCAAAGGACGGCTCCACTCGATTGAATCGATTTAAAAGCATAGGCGTATTTGCTTCGTTCAGCACCAATACGCTCTTCCATCCAACGCATATCGTCACTGAGATGAAAAGGCTGAACTTCGGCAACGACACCTAACTGACCCAAACGCTTGAAATCACCCGGCGACAGCACCTGTGCGTGGACCAATCGGAAACGACGACCTCCATTGGCGCGTTTGCCGTTGCGACGATCAAGTTCTTCAAGGTAATTAAGCAACACGCTATTTGCCTCATCACCAATCGCGTGCACCGTGATCTGCAACCCAGCACGGTCAGCGTCAAGCATATAGCCGAGAAACTTTCCTTCTACGAACTCACCTTTTTCGTTGACCATCAGGGGACGCCAACGGCCGCGATTGGTTGGATCGTTGGAGTATGGTTGGAAGAAACGGGCAGTGCTCGTGCCCATTATGCCGTCGATATGTCCTTTCAGGGCACCAAGACGGATCCAGTCATCGCCGGATCCTACTTTAATGCCTCGATCGGAAATTTCTTTCCAGCGGTCTAAACCGGGACGAAAATGCACCCGCACAGTCAGTTCGCCTTTTTGATGAAGCTCGCGATAGATATCCAGTTGAGTGTCGTCTGACATGTCGCTGACATTCGTGACGCCGAAACGCCGAATCTCAGCAAGTGCATTTACGGTCTGTTGAATGCGTCGTTCGCGCGAGAATGAGCGTGGGACGACGAGTGCGAACAGACCAGTGACGCCCGGCCCGCGCATGTGTCCATTGAAGCGCCCCCGAGTGTCCTTCAAGTACTCGATGTTCTTCGGACCGGTTGAACTGGGATCATTCGGGTCAAGTTTGAGTTTGAGGAAGGCTGCTCGATTGGCGGCAAACTGGGTGTCGTCAAACTTGCGGATGAACATCGGGTGCTCGGCGGTGATCTGATCCACCAAACTCATGTCTGGAACGAATGGCTCGCGTTTTTGGCCGCCCACACTGCCCGCGGCCCACTGGTCGTACGCACCCCAGAAGCCGCCAACAATCCACTCGCCCTTCGGGAGACGCGAAGTCACGTCCTTCACTCGAGCGACAAACTGCTCCTGAGTCGTGACGTTCATGATGTTGAATTCCAAGAACTGCGCAGCGGAAGCGAAATGCACATGGTTGTCGTTGAATCCTGGAGTGACAAAACGACCGGCTAGATCTATGACCTGGGTCTTAGGACCACGGAAACGCATTGCGGCTTTGTTGGATCCGACAACAATGAACAGGTCATCTTTTATCGCGACGGCTTGAGCGACGGAATTTTTACCGTCGACTGTCCAGATAAAACCGTTGTGAAGAATGAGATCAGCCTGTTGTTGTTTTGCGAGTCGTTGAGCTGAAGCGAAGAGTGTGGCGACGACGAGTACGACAAGCGCGGCGTAGCAGTTGTTGAGACGAATCATGCTCAGACCTCTCTATTTTCAGTCAAAGTTTCAGACAGCAAAAAAAGTTATCTACAGATTACGCAGCGCGGCTTAGGCCGCAACCAAAACAGCGAAAGGGCGCCAGGCGATAGTCGGATTTGTTCCTCACTCCGGAGGAGTGAAATGTTTATAGCTCGCGCAAGCTGGAAATGTGAAGCACTCCTTTAGGAGTGCCACGGGCAGTGGCGGCAGATCGCTTACATGGCGCTCCTCCGGAGCGAAAAGACTTTGGGGCGCGCAGTACTATAAACATGACACTCCTCCGGAGTGAAGAACAAATCCGACTATCGCCTGGCGCCCTTTCGCTGTTTTGGTTGCGGCCTAAGCCGCGCTGCGTAATCTGTAGATAACTCTCGCTAATGTCCGATATGCGTCTGTCTTGTCGTTCCGGCCATTCCGAGTTTTTCTCGACATCCGCGACAAGACAGACGCATATCGGACATTTTTGTTGTGCTTTGGGGGTCGTTTAAATTAGATTGTGAGTACCCCATTCCTCAATCACACAACCAATCAGACCGGGACAGGAGATTGATGAATGCTGCAAGAACTGTGGAACTCGATCGTGTTACTCCTACCTGTTTTCTTTCTGCTTACTCTCACGTTTGCTGCTGGCTTCGTGGTTGGTCGCGTAAGCAAGCGAGAGCAATAACGTGAACAAACGAGCTGATAGGAGTTTCACGTAACTTCTGGGTTTTTGAGCAACTCGCTTAACTACAGCGACACGGAACCACAACCAAACTTGGATACAGTCAGTACCGTCCGGGTGCCTCCTTGGAGTGCGGTAACAAGTTCCCGCTTTGGTACAACGAACCTCGTCTCTACATTGCCCTATACCAAAGCGGTAACAAGTTCCCGCACTCCAAGGAGGCGCCCGGACGGTACTGGCTGTGTCCAAGCCGCTTCCTTCAATGCTCAATTAAAGTTTTGACCGTTGTGGGCCGATCTGTTTTAGGGTCTATTTGGTGTTGGTAGTAAACTCTACCGACCGCACGGGGTAGCAAAGTTCAAGATGCAATGTCCAAGATGTAACAGCAAGCGAATTCAACTCGATTTCGACAACGCATTTGCGGTTGTTCGGCTGGCGGGTTTGCGTAAGGTGCTTTGCAATGAATGTGGCAACGTATTCCATGGCTTCGATCCATTTCGCAAACTCGGCCGCGCGCCAAAAAAACGAGGCGCTAGATCCCTAGGCCGACGCCGCAGTGCACGCTTCTCCGCTCATCTACCAACCTCAATATCTTTGATTCAAGGAACGCCGAAGGAAAATGCGAAAGTTACTTACTCCGAACCGTCACAAGGTCATTGCGAGTCGATTAATGAGTCTGGGATGGGCCTGTCGCTAGTAGGTTCAAGATTTCCCGAAGCTGAGCTGACTCGACGCGGTCGTCTTCTTTTTGTTCGCGTGCGCCTTCCGGAAGCCGCTGTTGAGGCAGTGGTTACCATAGTCAACCACCGTCGCATTGGGGAAGACAGAAAGCGAAAATGGTTTTTGGGTGTAAGGATCCAGCAGATCACTGACGAAGACAAAGCCATCCTCGTGGCCTACCTTAAACAGCGTGTTGAAGATCAACCCTTGCTGGTCTCCGAGTGAAATAGTAAATGCACCCTCGTCGTCCTTGAGCAGAGAGCGCGCGATGACGCCGGCCGTTACCTGGCTCGACGTTCTTCGTCTATTACTTCCAACTCTGCGATTGCGTCAAAGTCCTTTGGCCGGCCAGCCGCTCGCTTCACTTCAATCAAACGCCTCAAACCAAGGCATAAACATTCGACGCCCGCGAGCTGCAACTTAACGGCGTAGGTGAGTAAAGCTTCGTAGTTTCCACCGCCAGTGACTTCACCCAACAAATCGAGTGCGCCGAGATTTGTAGTCAACGTGAAATTCAGCCCTTTGAAAAGGGTCTCTTCGCTCCAATCGAAGGGCAGTCCGGGCGGCGCGCCCCGCAGGTACGGTTGTAGTGGGTTCAGCGCGGACACCAGCCGAGCCATGTTTTCGCTCGAGCGCCTGTAAACGATATCAAGATCCAACGTCAGTCGCGCCGAGCCATGGGCAGTGGCAGCAGCGCCGCCAATGACGATGAACTCAACTTTGCTCTCCGTGAGCAAACGGATCAGTGCTTGGAAATCTGTCAATGTTGGGATTCGGTTTCTTTTCCGGCACGCCGAAGTTCTTCGGCAAAGTGCTGCAATTTCATCAACTGCTGAAATCTCTCATCAACGGTAAGGCGCAGGTTCTCGCGGATCAGCGTTCGATCCACATCTTTCTTGTAGGCCTCGATTACGGGATCAATGTCAGTGTCCGCTTCGGTGTGATTAACGTTATCGTTCATCATCTTCACTCGACGATTATAGCCAGCAATACCGCGAATGAGATAATCAGCCAGACAAGGCTGAAGGACTCACTAAATTGACAACTCAGTATCTCACTGATAGCTTTCACAATATGAAGACTATTGCAATTTCTATTGACGAGCCAACACTCAAACGATTGGATCGTGTCACTGCTGATAAGTCAACGTCGTGGAAAACCCGTTCAGAAGTAATCCGTTTGGCGGTCCAGCAGTTTGTCGCTCATTTGGAACGGGCCGCGGAAGAGGAGCGTGAGCGAGAAATCTTTCGTCGACATAGTTCGCGCCTGAACCGACAGGCAGCAGCGCTTATTAAGGAACAGGCGAAATCGTGAAACGAGGTGAGATTTATCGCACCAGAGAAAAGACGCCTGAACGTGGACACAAACCTGGATTTTACGTGGTAGTCTCTCGCAATTTCGCGGCCGACAACGAGGATATTTCTACTGTTATTTGTGCTCCGGTCTACAGCGAGATACTTGGTCTACGCAGTGAAGT
>DASYRR010000177.1:0-25939 GCA_036004125.1 Pyrinomonadaceae bacterium
TTATAGATCACGGAAGAACAGAGCTGCGCACTCCTTTAGGAGTGCCATGTTTATCTTCGTCATAACAAGTCGTCGTTCTCGTGATTTATGGACATGGCACTCCTGACGGAGTGCGAGACTCTATTCTTCTGCGGACTATAAGCATTGCACTCCTAGCGGAGTGGGGGGTGTCGGTTATTTCCTTCCTGGTCGCTCAAAAGATTGTCAGAAAACAAGATCCTAAGAACTTGCTACGCAGAGGCACAGAGGTCCAAACTAAGCGTTCGGACGGTACTGAGAAGAAATGTTAAAGCCGAGAGTTCACTTACTTCAGAGAGTGACAATAGCTTTTTCTTTGATCTTGCTGAGTCTTTCGAACGTTCGTGATGTCATCGCGCAATCGCAGTTAAGTGTGAATAACACGGTCTTGTTTGATTCAGCTTGGCGGTTTCATCGAGGCGGCGCTCAAAGTGCTGAGTCGCCCGATTTTGACGACTCCAATTGGCGCAAGCTCGATCTTCCCCACGACTGGAGCATTGAAGACCTCCCCGGCACCTCCTCGCCTTTTAATCGGGATGCCATTAGCCAGGTAAACGGTGGCTTCACGATTGGAGGCACGGGCTGGTATCGCAAATCCTTCACTGTCCCGAACGAACAGAAGAACAAAAGGATCCTGATTCAGTTCGACGGCATATATATGAACGCTGAACTCTGGCTCAACGGCCAGTGGATTGGCAGTCACCCTTACGGCTACACCAGTTTCTGGTTCGATCTCACCGACAAAATCAAATTCGGATCGAGCAATCTACTTGCGGTCAAGGTAAAGAACGAAGGTGAAAACAGTCGCTGGTATTCAGGCTCAGGCATCTATCGCCACGTATGGTTGAAGACACTGGACTTCGCGCGTGTGGCCCAATGGGGCACTTACGTCACGACTCCCGAAGTAAACGACTCGTCCGCCAAAGTAAGTATCAGAACCAGTGTATTGAATGAGGGCGATCAGACGGCACGGATCAAACTCGTGACCTCAATGTTCGACAGCAAACATAAGGAGGTTGCGCGTGTCGAATCTACCAGGACGATCGAGCCAAAAGCGGCTTTTGAATTTGAGCAGAATGCAAATATCCGTGGGCCAGAACTCTGGTCACCAAAATCTCCTGCACTTTATACCTCAGTCTCGGAAGTCTATCGCGACGGGCAATTAACCGATCGAGTGGAAACGAGCTTCGGCATTCGCACGCTTTCTTTTGACGTTGCTAAAGGCTTCCTGTTGAATGGCAAGCCGCTGAAACTCAAAGGCGGTTGTCTTCACCACGACAACGGCCCACTCGGCGCCCGCGCTTTCGACCGCGCCGAAGAGCGACGCGTCCAACTTTTGAAAGCGAGCGGCTACAACGCTCTGCGACTCGCTCACAACCCTCCTTCACCAGCGTTCCTCGATGCCTGCGACCGTTTAGGCATGATGGTGATTGATGAAGCGTTCGACATGTGGCGCGAGGGAAAGAACCCGCACGACTACCATCTATATTTTGATGAATGGTGGCGAAAAGACATTGACAGCATGATCTTTCGAGATCGCAATCATCCTTCAATAGTCATGTGGAGTATCGGTAACGAGATACCAAACAGACATAAGCCGGAGGTGGTGAAGGTTGCGCAGGCAATGGGCGACTATGTTCGTCAACTCGAGCCAACTCGATCTGTTACGTCCGCGGTGAACGACCTACGGGAAGACAAAGATCCTTATTTCGCCACTCTCGATGTTGCTGGATACAACTACGCAGCTGGCGGCGATCATTTGAAGAAGAGCTTGTACGAGTTTGACCACGATCGGCTGCCGAAACGAATCATGTTTGGCTCCGAATCCTATCCACTGGAAGCGTTTGATACTTGGATGAACGTGCTCGATCATTCCTATGTAATCGGCGATTTTGTTTGGACTGCTTTTGATTACCTGGGTGAGGCTAGTATCGGTTGGCGTGGATACTGGCAGGAACAGAACTTCTATCCATGGAATCTTGCGTATTGCGGCGATATCGACACCTGCGGGTGGAAACGACCGCAGTCGTATTACCGCGATGCGCTGTGGAAAGATGATCAGCTATCTATTTTCATTAAACCACCTCGGCCCTCTTTTGAGATCAATCCTAAGCGGCAGCCGTGGTCCAAATGGCATTGGTTCGACGTCGTAGCCCATTGGAACTGGCCCTCGTTTGAGAACAAGCCACTTGAGGTGAATGTCTACTCGTCGTGTGACGAAATCGAGCTATTTTTGAACGGTCGGTCACTGGGAAAGAAAGCGACGAATAGAGCAACAGCTTACACAGCTTCCTGGGTTGTGACTTATCGTCCGGGAGTCCTCAGGGCCGTCGGTTATAGCGGACGTAAACAGGTCAACGCGTCTGAACTAAGATCGGCAGGGCCGGCCACACAGATTAAGTTGACACCGGATCGAACGCGCCTCTCGGCAGATGGTCAAGACCTGAGTTACATCACAGTCGAGTTAATTGATAGCTATGGAGTGCGCAATCCCATTGCTGAAAACCTGATCAAGTTTTCGGTCGCCGGTCCAGGTGAGATTGTTGGAGTCGGGAATGCTAATCCGATGAGCACTGAGAGTTATCAACTGCCGCAGCGAAAAGCGTGGCAGGGACGATGTCTGGTAATCATAAAATCCAACCAGCAACCTGGAGCCATTAGACTCACTGCCTCAACGACAGGGCTGCGGCCAGCAAGTGTCGTGGTTGATGCAACCGCTCAGTGAAAGCCACGGATAAATACGGATCAAAATGCTCAGAACAAATCACAAGACGACAGGATTTCAAGACTCTCAAGAAACAATTAATAGAGTTGCGGGATAAGGTCTAACAAAAACTGGGCCGTACTTCACAGTCAAACAAAATCTTGTAAATTCTGCTTGTCCTGTCAAAAAGACTCACGGCTCAGATTCGTGAAATCCGTATCTATCCGTGGCGAATCGCTGACTCAGTTATGGTCACACGTCTCGACGTTCGCCGATTTCAAGACTCTCAAGCAACAATTAATAGAGTTGCGGGATAAGGTCTAACAAAAACTGGGCCGTACTTCACAGTCAAACAAAATCTTGTAAATTCTGCTTGTCCTGTCAAAAAGACTCACGGCTCAGATTCGTGAAATCCGGGTCTATCCGTGGCGAATCGCTGACTCAGTTATGGTCACACGTCTCGACGTTCGCTGCTGAGTCATAACTCAACGTCGCATGAGTTACGTTCGTTACACAAAACGTGATACTGACTGTTCCCGTCGTGGTGTTTGTTGTTGTTAACGTTGCGACGCCACTGGCATTAGTCACCGACGAAACAGTTTGATTGATGGACCCGGTGAAGTTCCCGGTAACGGTTGCATTCGCCACTGAATTCCCGCAGTTGTCTTTTATCGTGACCGTGGCCTGACCCTTCTTCTTATTTCCGCCACCACTTACAGTGGTGACTACGATTGAATCGACGTGAGTCGCACTTGCAGTACAACTGCCACCACCTCCCAGATCTCCATAAATGATGCCACGACCGTTCGTACTAAAGTAGACACGCCCGTAAACGCGTGGATCTCCTGTTATCGCCGCACCAGTAAACGCGTATTGATGCTGGTCATCATTTATTCTTACCCAACTAACCCCGGCATCGTCTGAACGATAGATACCTCTTACGCCGAAGACTTGAGCGCTACTATAAAGCGCGACGTAGCTCTGTCCCGGAGCAGGTTTGCCGAAACCGATATTGTCTGCCTCTTCGACGGTGGTAATTTTGGTGAACGTTGCACCGGAATCAACTGAGTGCCAGAGCCCGTATGTATTGTTCTCCGCGCCGCCCGCCAACCAGACATCACCCTCAAGGCCGGGTACGGCTTTAAAGCGCACGGATCCCTGTGACGGTAGACCAGTGGCGCCTGTAGCTGTGAAACTGACCCCGCCATTGGTGCTCACATAGAACACTCCATCCTTGAATCCGTAAAACTTGTTGGGATTAAGTCGATCGGATTTCACTAAAGCGCCTGCTGCTATACCAGTCGATGCCGTCCACGCGCCGCCACCATTTGTCGTGTAGTAGACGCCTGTACCATCTGGACTCCAAACAATGCGTCCCCCGCCAGTTGCCGAAACCGCTACGTTTCCACCGCCAGTTAGTGCGGCTGGTTGACTCATTACTTTTGACCAGGTATTTCCGCCGTCAGTTGAAATGGCTCCGCTCTGTTCACAGTTTGCGGTGTCACCATTTCCGACTCTCACAATGTAGCTCGGACTAAGTTCGGCAAAATCGATGCTGGTAGTGCTAGTGAGATACGGGTACATCGTAGCGGGCACAACATCAAGATTATCGTGGCGAAACCCACGAATATCACCCACCGCACTAAGTAAAGGCGCCCCTGATGGCGGGCTAATCAGATCCAACACGGCCGTTTCTTCCAACCCCTGGGCCATCACCTTGATGGTGATTTGGCTGGTTGTGCCCTGGTCCCAGACGGTGAGGTTCTCACTGCCGTAAATAGTGGCGCCTGTCCCATACATGAAGCGATTTGAATTGAACGGATCGATTTCGAGTGTTTCCGTCATCCATCCAAGCTTGGGATTTACTTCTGCTCCTGGTCGGCCGCCTCCGCAAATAGGTGCGTTAGGAAATCTGAGCCATGGTGCGGCCGTGATGTCCTGAACATAACGGAAAGATCTATTCGGATAGCGTGTCCAGTTCCAGATCTTGCTCCATGTCGCACCGCTATCAAGACTGCGCCAGATAATCGTGTCGGGCCACCATGAACTGTAGGCACTAACCATGACGATGTTCGGACTTTGTCTATCGATGGACAGACCAGCGTAGCCAAAGTAGTTGTCGCCATTTGGATCCGGCGAAGAGGGAACGGGACTAATCATGGTCCAAACACCAGTGGCGGTGTTGTATTTCCAAACGTCCCCGTGAGAGCCATCGTAAGGTCCACCTTTGTCGCTGGTGGCTATGTACAAGAGGCCATTGGTCGTATCCAGTACTCCCTTGTGAGCAATAAACCCTGTTGGTTGTCCAACAAGTCGCTGCCAGCTGGCGCCACCGTCAGTTGTTCTGTAGACAGTGTTCTGGAGATCGGCAACCCCGATATAGATCGTCTGCGTCGCATTACCAGGAGAACCAGTTCGCTTATCGAACGTGACCCAAACGATGCCCTGATTGTCAGTCAAATAACCGAAAGGATCTGAGGGATCTTGAACGTAGTTTCCCGGATTGGGAAAATTCGTCACTTTGGACCAGGTAACTCCTGAATCAGTACTCTTCCACAGTCCATTTCCACTCGGCGCACCCAGATACAGAATGCTATTCCTATTTGGATCAATCACTAGTCTTTCGCCCATCCCTCTGCCTGGCATGTTGCCTCCAAGTTTGAAAGGCAAATTTGAACGCGACCAGGTTGTGCCTTTATCGCTCGAACGAAGGACGGCACCGTTCTGGGTGGTCCAGGCATTCGTGTAGGTGCCTGCTGCCAGGTACACATTGTTTGTGTTCACCGAATCCGTTGCCAGGCTGACGATGCCAGTGAGGTTCCAATCGTCCCAACTGATCGAGTCTAAGAGCGGGATCCAGCGTTTGGTGACTGGATCCTGCCGATAGGCGCCGCCAATATCCGTGCGGGCGTACACCAGTCCCGACTCTGATTGATTGAAGATGATCCCAGGCACAAAACCACCTCCGACAATCTGCACATTTTTGAAGGTGTAGGTTTGGGTCTGACTGCGAGCGATCGGTACGAGATTTCCGTTGAGAGCAATCAAGGAGATCAGAACTACCAAAACTGTGAGCATTAGTCGACGATTGGTTGTAGGCATGAGTTCCTCCCTAACTAGGTTTGAGGCCTTAGCATTTAGCATTGGGCATTGGAGGTGTTTGGTGAAACGGGTTTTCATTAGAGAAGCCGTGCGCATTCGGAACCTTGGGACTAACAACAAGGTGCGCGACTCGCAGCGAGAATGCGATCAACTAAAATGGACGAGGGTTTTGAGGGGGATTTTTATCCGGTACTTTGTTGCAATGCCGGACAAAACACTTTTAGTACTAGCAGGGAATCATGTCAAGGTATTTTTCTGACGAGGGGCGGCCACGGAATGCCGCCCCTACGGAATAAGCTTCAGAAAGGCGCGGATGCGATCGAGTTCGAGTGCGAGTTCACGCTTGAAGGCGCGATCGCGTGGAGGTGATTCGACGTATCCGAAGTCGGACTTTAGTTCACCATTCTTCATAGATAGATTTACCCAACCAATCACTCGGTCGCGCCATAGCAGCGGCATCGCGTAATAACCAAGCTTGCGTTTGTGCGCCGGAGTGTAGGCTTCCAATCGATACGTCCAACCCCACAACATTTCAAAGCGCCACCTGTCGTGTACCAACGGATCAAACGGAGCAAGAAACCGCACCGTCTCTGGCAATGAACGGCCGATTCCATGCTCGTCCACAGACCAATACCACTCAACACTTGCCGCTCGCGGGCGCGCAGAACTACCAGCATCACGTCTCAGATCGATTCGCGCATGTGGCAACCTCTGCTTCGCACGTTGTAGGCCGTCTGAAATCTCATTCCTCCATTGGGGCACTGCAATACGCAATCCCCGAACATAAGACGCGAGACTCGGAGCTGGCAGTGGCCCATAGATGTTCACAATCACATCAATCAACGCATCGATATGCGCTCCGCGATGCGTCGCAGCGTTTACTACCGGTTCAACTTCGCGCACAGCATAGATACGAATTCCCTTCTCACGTCTCACCACCCGCAGTAATCCCTGGTAATGCATTACGTCCATCAAGTGCGTGGTTGCATTTGAAGAACCGCCCCAATAATTCTTAACCTTGCCATGCGCGAAATACTCGTCTGCTTCACGTGGATGGACCGAACCGCGTTCTCTTACAAACTCGAGCAACATTTCAGACCGCTTCCTTCGTGCGGCTGGCCAAGATCGCCATATATCATCCGCCGGAACGTATGAATCCGAGCGTGGATGCATCAATGCTTGCAACCATCTGGTTACGTAACCGTAGTTGACGAAGAAGTCTTCTTCGATGTCGAGTGTTTCGTAACGGCGCTCAAGATCACCGGCGTGATAGTCTTTAACTCGATGCCTCAGGATCAGATCCTGCGCGCGCGCGGGTGCACGAATTGGGTCTGCCTGAACGAAACCAATTCTGTGAAGCGCGCGTGGCAGTGTGGTTAGCTTAGAAAAATTACGCGCGACGGTAAATCGTCTGAAATCATCGAGAGTGAGCTGCATGCTTTAATGGTACAACGAGTTCTTTTACGCAAGATAAGCACCGACTGCATCGCCGACAGGTTTGTGCAAAGCATCGCGACGAGGAAGGCCGTGCACGATTACACTCTCCAATTGTATTCTTACCCCTTTCGCACTTGGAAAATCCCGCGTGCTAATATTTCGGGACCAACATGAATCTTGATCTACACCTTCCCTCATTTGAGGGAGCCACAGACTGGCTAAACCGCGCGTCGCCAAACGCCCGCGAGACTAAAGGTCATCCTATTCTCGTTCATTTTTGGTCGCTCAATTCCGACACTTCAAAAACGAATCTCACCCAGGTTGCAGATTTGCGAGAGCAAAAAAAGCGGGACGGTTTGCGCGTCATCGCTGTGCACTCACCACAAAACGAAGAAGAGAAAGCTGAACTGGCAGTGCATGACGCAATCGAACAACTCAACCTTACCGAGCCTTGCGCTCTCGACAACGAACACAAACTGCGTGATGCCCTCGCTAACGAGCAGAACGCTCTGCCAGCGTATTATCTGTTTGACACCGAGGGCAAACTCAAGACCTTTTCAAGTGGCGCAAACGGGTTGGAGATAATCGAGGAGCAACTCGACGAACTGTTATTCGCTTTGAGAAACCGGTATCCCTTCTGTCCTGAGTGTGAGTTTTTTCTAAATGAAGAAGCCCTCTACTGTTCCGAATGCGGTATACCACTGAACTTGCCAGACTCTCGCGGAGTGCATCCTTATTATGAAAACCATTACTACGCGTCCTTGCCCACAGTGCGCCTGGTCAATCCCGACCCGCTCATCGGCCACATCATCGATGGAAAGTATGAGCTGAAATCGCGTCTGGGAGAGGGCGGCATGAGTGTCGTCTATCGTGCCCGACGAGTTCATATCGGAGATGACGTGGCAGTAAAGATATTGCTCGGGAAATTCGTTAAGGACGACGCCGCGCTCGCGCGATTTCGCAGAGAGGCCAGGGCCGCCGCCCTGCTACACCACCCCAATGTCATAACGATTCATGATTTCGGCGAAACAGGGGATGAAAACGCTCCGGCTTTTCTTGTGATGGAGTTTGTCAAAGGCACGCCGCTTCGTGATCTGTTGAAAACCCAAGGTCACTTTCCAGTTGAACGTGCACTGCGTTTGATAAGGGGAATCTGTGCTGGCGTTGGCGCAGCGCATCGTCAGGGCGTTGTCCATCGGGATCTGAAGCCGGAGAACATTCTTGTGGTCGCACCTGATGACGATTACGAATTTGAAAGCGTCAGAGTGGTTGACTTTGGATTGGCTAAGCTTCTGGCCGAGGCAGGTGCAGCATATGCAGGAGCGGTAGTGGGTACTCCTTATTACATGTCGCCTGAACAATGCATGGGGGAACCGCTGGATACGCGTTCAGATGTTTATAGCCTTGGGGCGATGTCATATGAAATGCTCTCAGGGAAACGACCCTTCGCAGCGGAGACCGTGTCGGGCGTCATCAATAAACATCTATATGAAGAGCCACCGCCACTGCCAACGTCATTGGCGATACCGAAAAGAATATCAACCGCCATTTTGAACTCTCTGGCCAAGGACCCAGATGAGCGACCACAGACGGCAACGGAACTCGGTCGTCAGCTGCAGTAACAATCAGTATGCAGGGGCAGGAGCAGGAGCAGGTGCCCGCTGGGGGTGTACGTGCGCTGGGAAGAAATAGCCGGTTGGTTTCAGTGGCGAACGGCTCAAGAGGAAGCCGCTAAGTGGTTTCCGTCCGGCAGTTATTTCGTCGAAGTCGGAGTCTACCTGGGCCGCAGCATTTGCTCCCTCGCTGAAGTTGTGGAGCGTAGTGGAAAAAAATTTAACGTGATCGGGATAGACACGTGTCGTGGCAGCGGTCCGGAAGGCCCGCGGCAGAAGGATTATCACGGCCCGGTAGTCACCCAAAATGATGGCACGTTTGCAGGCGTCCTGCACATGAACATTCTCAGTTGCGGATATGGCGATCTCATCTCGTTGATCATCGCCGACTCCGTGACTGCCTCGCGATTCTTTCCTGACCAGTCTCTCGATTGGGTTCACCTGGACGCTCGGCACGATTACGCCAGTGTGAAGGCCGACATTCAGGCCTGGCTTCCAAAGGTTAGACGCGGCGGTTGGTTAACGGGCGATGACTACGATGCGCTCAAGTGGCCTGAGGTCGTGTTGGCCGTTGACGATCTGTTACCGGGTACAACATCGTGGTGTAATCAACAGTGGCGATGGATCGTGTAGCAATCAAAAAACTAGTGTCTGAATTGAATGCGGCAGGCTATTCACTTCCGCGGCGTTTCCATTCAACCATAACCAATAAGACGCATTTTTGTCGGTTGGATTCATTACCACCACGGTTACTTTTCCATCAGGATTAGTAAACGCCGTGGAAAGCAGTTGACTACGGCTGGGTGAGCTCGCAATCCTCCGCGCACCGGGTTGAATGAACTTTGAAAAGTGGCCGATGTAGTAATACGAGCTGAGGTATGTGAGTTCGCCAGTTTTTGTATTTGCATGGACGGGAGCAAAACAGAAGTTGGCGACATGGTTGGGTCCCCCTTTTTCGTCCAGCAAAACATTCCAGTCAGTCCAGCCAACTGTTCCGTTGTTGAAGTCGTTGATCATGGACCGACCGTATTGTTCGCCAAACTTCCACTCACCGATCCTTTCCGCATTGAACGAGTCGACGCACCCCTCAGTGAAGATCAAATGCTTATCGGGAAATGTGTCGTGAACCAGCCTCACATTGTCAAACATAGGCTCGCCACCACTCCAGGGTTCATACCAGTGATAACCAATTCCCCAGACAAATTTCGCCGCCTGTGGATCAGTAAGAATGGTACTGGCTCTTTGGTAAATAAGATCGCGATTGTGGTCCCAGGCAATAACTTTCTTGTCAGCAAGACCCTCACGTTTGAGCGTTGGACCGAGAAAGTTTTTGAGAAAGTCTCGTTCTTCCTCAGCCGAATAAATACATGACTCCCATTTTTGAGTTGCCATCGGCTCGTTTTGAATTGAAATACCCCAGATTGGTATTCCTTCGCTTTGATATGCCTTGATGAACTTTGTGTAATAGTTCGCCCACGATTGATAGAACTCCGGCTTCAACTTTCCACCATACAACATATCGTTGTTGTTTTTCATGAATGCCGGCGGACTCCAGGGGCTGGCGAACATGTTCAGTTTTCCGCCGGTCGCGTCAAACGCCTGCTTGATAAACGGTATCCGGTATTGCTTGTCGTGATTCACGCTGAAGGATTTCAGTTCTTTGTCACCCTCGTTTACGTACGTGTAACTGCCGCTGGAAAAATCACAACTGTGAATGTTTGTGCGCGCGAGTTTGTACCCAATACCCTGCTTGTCGTCGAAATAAGCGGTGAGCAGTTCCCGCTGCTTTTCTTTAGGCAGCATAGAAAACACTTCTGCCGAAGCATCGGTTAAGGCGCCCCCGATACCTAAGAATGTTTGAAACTGTCGGGCGGGATCGATGAATACGCAGATCTGTGTCTCCTTCGGCTGGCCGACAGGTTTGAAATTCACCGTCTCGGTTTGGGAAATTCTGAGCTTCGTGTTGTCGGCAGTTGTGTAGACCGTGACCTGTTTTTCGGTTGAAGAAAAAGGTAGTGCACTTTTTGATCCGCTTGATCCGAATGAGAGTTTATTGTGAGCCAACAACGCAGCTGAGGATGCAAGCAAAAAGTTGCGGCGATGGATTTTCATAGCGTGACTTTATCATATGTGATTGAGGTTCATATGCCACGCCAACTTCAGAGTACGTGCTTGGCTACAGTCAGTACCGTAACGCGGTAGCGTCGGGTCGGCCTGAAGGTTCTTGGTGCGTGAGACCGACCCGACGCTACCGCGTTACGCTACTGACTGTAGCCAAGTCTGGTTGTGTCTGCGCTGCGTCACGAGGTTGCTAGGAACATCCCACCCCGCTCTTACGACAAGGCCGCAGTGCGTGCGTTGAGACGAAGTGCGCGACCTGCCGGCCAACTCGTGCGCCGACTTCGTCGGCCGTGCGAAAGTGGATTCCGGAATAGACTCGCGCATCGATAACTTCGTCGGCGGCTTGGCTGAAGCTGGACCACTCGCGTGTAATGCCCGTTAGTGTGACAACGAGGGGCACACCCGGATTGTCGTCAAATAGCAAGGTAAGGATCGTGGCCATAGCGGTACTGTTCGTTGTATGCCCGGAAGGGTATTCAGGGTGCGGGGGCGTCGGAAGGAGCGGTGTCCACGTCAGGTCGACCCCCGTCAAGTCGTTACCGTCCAGGTCGCCGCTTCTGATGGCTGGCATTGGCCGCCAAAAGTTGTATGTGTACTTCGCGTCCCAACAGGCGATGCTGGCATCAGCCGCAGCCAGATAGAAGAGCGCAAAGGTGCGAGCCGTGTCTGACAAATCGAGATTCCTTGTTGCTAGAACCTGGACGAGCACGGGGTTCCAGATCGCAGTCGGCGAGGCCCGCCAGAAGAGTGCGATCTGTGACTGTTCAGCGGTCCGTACTGAACTGTTCAATGAACCGATTTCTTTGATCTCGTTGTAGTCCCTTGTGTACGTATCGCTGGTGAGGGCGGGTGGACCGTCGGGCCGGAACTGCGAGCCGCTCCGTAGCACAAACGGAGTCACGTTCCCCCACCCGGGCAACTGGGCTGGCGCGTTATTGAGTCGCACCCAGACGCCTGGCGTGCCTGCACCTGGAACGGTGTAGTCGAACTGGGCCTGTGCGGAGTTGTCATCCTCACGCAACGCGAGGATCGCGGCTGCTGCGGATTCACCGTACGCGACACCGGGGTCAGCTTCCGATAGCCCATGGGCGGCGAGCGATGCCGCATAAAGAGCATCAAGCGCCGCTGGCTGACCAGGAAGGTTTCCAAACAGGTTCCGTAGTGCGTGGTGTGCTGCTGCAATTGCGGCCGCCTCAACCGAGGCGTTTTCGGGCGCAGGTCCAGGCGGCAAGTACGTCGCATACTCCCCCGTGATGCCGTTTACCGCGTCGTGGACAGCCACTTGAACAATCGCCATGACGCGCGTTTGCTGGATAGGGGCGAGTGCTGATGCCGGTAACAAGGCCAGTCCAACCGCGTGCTGGTTCCATTGCATTACCGCATCGTTGATAACTGTTGTGGGTTCGGCAGCCTCATTCCGACGGATCACCAAGTCGGCCTTGACACAGGCCGGTACGATCAGGATGGCGAGCATGACAATACTTAGCCAGACTTGACGTTGCCGTTTCATAATCATTCCCTTCCTTTCACTTAATGCAATTGACTTCTCTGATTGGTAAGGCGGGAATGAGAACTCAAAGCTTTAACGGCGGGCTGGAATTTTTTCGAATTTGGGAGGGCCCATATCTTTAACTGGATTGTTTGACTTTGAAGCGTTTTAAGTCGGCTCTGCCGAAATAGAGGCATGCTCGAAGAAACTGAAGCAGCTAGATGCTTAGAGACCCCGGCGTAGTTGTGATAGTTTTCCTCATGCTTCATCCGAAAGGGATTTGAATGCAGACGCACTCACCGAAAGAGATCACGCGGCTGCTGGTTGCCTGGGGCGATGGCGACCAGTCGGCCCTGGAACAACTCGCCCCCCTCGTCGAATCGGAGCTGCACCGGCTTGCACACCACTACATGGGTCGCGAGCGTCCCGGCCACACCCTGCAAACGTCCGCCTTGGTTAACGAGGCATACATCCGCCTGATCGATTGGAAGAATGTGCACTGGCAGAATCGGGCACACTTCTTTGCCGTGTCAGCACAGCTTATGCGCCGGATACTCGTCGACTTTGCCCGCGACCGGCAGTCTCTCAAACGTGGCGGCGGGGCGCTTCAGGTGTCACTCGCTGAGGCGGACTCGCTCCCTATTGAGCGCGAAGCGGACTTAGTTGCGCTGGACGATGCACTGACGACGCTGGCTGAGGTTGATCAGCGAAAAAGCCAGGTGGTGGAGATGCGTTTCTTCGGAGGGCTATCGGTAAAAGAAGTGGCTGAGGTCCTGAAGATTTCAGAAGAAACTGTGATGCGAGATTGGCGACTGGCCAAGGTATGGCTTTTAAGAGAACTCGGGCGGGAGACTCTCCATGAAGGCTGAGCGGTGGCAGCAGGTCGAACGACTCTACCATTCCACTCTCGAGAAAGAAGTGGATGAGCGCGCCGCATTTTTAGACGAAGCCTGCGCCGGGGACGAGGAACTACGCCGCGAAGTTTTGTCGTTGCTCGCTTACCAGGATCAGTCTGAGGATTTCATCGAGCAACCAGCCCTGGATATAGCAGCCAGGATGCTGGCAAATAAGCAGCGCACAAAGCTTGCGGCCGGCCAGTTGATCACCCGCTACAGAATCATTTCGCAAATCGGCGTTGGAGGCATGGGTGAAGTTTACCTCGCCGAAGACACTCAATTAGAACGCCGAGTCGCACTCAAATTCCTGCCCGCACATTTGACTGAAGATGAAAGATACCTGCGCCGCTTCGAACAGGAGGCTCGCGCGATTGCAGCGTTGTCGCACCCAAACGTCTGCATGATTCATGAAGTAGTGAAGACTGAAGAAGGACGCCACTGCATTGTCATGGAGTATGTCGACGGTCTGACACTGCGCGATCACATTGCGGAGACGCAGATGAGCGTGCGTGAGGCGCTTGATGTTGCTATCCAGGTTGCGTCGGCACTCTCCGCTGCGCACACGGCTGGCATCGTACACCGCGATATCAAGCTTGAGAACATCATGCTTCGTCCTGATGGATATGTGAAGGTTCTGGACTTCGGCCTGGCAAAGCTGACTGATAGTCAAACATCAGTGATCGATGCAGAGGCAGCAACCAAGTTACTCCACACTTCGCCCGGGATGATCATGGGTACGGTCTACTACATGTCGCCCGAACAGGCACGTGGACTAGCAATTGATGCTCGAACTGACGTTTGGAGCTTGGGAGTTGTGCTTTATGAGATGGTCTCAGGACACAAACCGTTTACGGGAACGACGCCAACGGATGTGATCATCTCGATCGCTGAACGTGAACCCTTGCCGTTATCCGCGTGTGCAGGCGGAGTTCCAGCTCAGCTAGAAACCATCGTACAAAAAGCTTTGGCCAAGGCTCGCACCGAACGCTATCAAACGGCCGATGATTTGCTGAATGATCTGAAACACCTGAGACGCGAGTTAGAAATACATTTCGAGCTAGAGCGTCCCAGACAACCAAACACTACGTCGCCAACCCCGGCCGGAAGGATTACGTCCCGATTCGTCTTGGCGCGCAATCGGATGCTGATTCTCGCCGCTCTCATCGGAGTACTTATCGCCGGCGGGCTGCTTTCTGTGCGATTTTTCCGCCAACGTTCGACCCCACCCCTGCAAGCAGAAATTAAGTCGCTAGCTGTTCTTCCGATGGCGAATCTGTCTAACGATTCAGAGCAGGACTATTTTGCTGAGGGGATGACCGAGACGCTTATCGCAGGGCTGGCAAAGGTCGGTGCGTTGCGAGTGATTTCGCGCACTTCTGTGATGCAATACAAAGGCACCAACAAATCATTACCGGAGATCGCTCAGGAATTGAAGGTGGACGCGATCGTGGAAGGGTCAGTGCAACGTAACGGAGACAGGGTCAAAGTCGCTGTATCTTTGATCTCCACGCCGTCCGAACAACATCTTTGGTCCGAAACCTATGACCACGAACTACGTGATGTTTTCTCGCTTCAAAACGACGTAGTGCGTGATGTTACTCAGCAGATTCAGATCAAGCTAACACCGCAGGAACAAACTCGTTTGGCGACTGCGCGCGTAATCGACCCAACTGCTTACGATTATTTTCTGCGCGGACGGTATTACCTTGGCCGCCAGACTAAAGCTGACAATGAACGTGCCATCAAGATGCTTGAAAACGCGGTTGCTGCAGATCCAGATTTCGCTGGCGCACACGCGGAGCTCGCTCAGGCCTGTGTATGGAGATTGTTCTTATTCACTCCCGATGAAAAACAGTGGGAAGAGAAAGCCAGTGTTGAGATTCAAAAAGCCCTTTCGTTAGATCAAGATTTGCCCGAAGCTCACCTGGCGCTCGGTCGCCTTCTCTGGACACCCGGCAACCGCTTCCCGCACGAAAAAGCCATTGAACAGTATCGCCGCGCGTTGGCCTCAAATCCCAATTTGGATGAAGCTCAAAACTACCTGGCACTTGTCTACAATCACGTTGGAGCGTTTGATGACGCGTTGAAGGAATTGCAAAAGGCAGTGGCAATCAATCCTGGCAATGGTCTCGCCCAGTTTCGTATAGCCGAAACCCTTTTATTCCAGGGCAAGTATGAACAGGCGCTGACTGGTTTTCGCTCCACACCTCGTGACGTCAATCCGGCGTTGGTTGAGCATGAGACTGCCTGGGCTCTTTTGAATCTCGGGAGAAAAGAGGAGGCGTCTGCAGCGATCGAACAATACTTAAAAGATCACCCTGAGGACTACGGTGGTCTGTTTACCAGTTTGGAAGCAGTGGTAGCAGCTTCAGCCAGGCAAGAGCGCCGAGCGGAAGACAAGATTAAGTTAGCGATCGAAAGAGGAAAAGGATTTGGGCATTTCCATCATACGGCTTATTACATCGCATGTGCTTATGCGCTGATGAATAAACCCGACCAGGCAATAAAGTGGTTGGAGATGGCTGCGAGTGACGGCTTCCCGTGCTATCCATTGTTTGAGAGAGATAAGAATCTGGATAACTTGAGACAAGATGCACGCTTTGTCGCCTTTCTCGAAAAACTCAAGCAGCAGTGGGAATCGTACAAGAAAATTTTATGACCCCCGAAAACGGCGATCTGTGAGGCGTTACCTGGAGGTACCTTCTTGACCGCACTGAGAGGGTAAGATTACTTTGCCAGCGATGGTCAAGACGCCATGTGCGAACCAAAACATTTTCAAAAGCTTGTGCTTCTCAGCCTATTGGTCTTTTTGCAAATCTTTTCGGGAACACCGCCGACCAGGGCACAACAAACGGTTAATGAACGAGACGGTCAACACGATTTCGATTTCGAGATTGGTACCTGGAAAACTCACCTAAAGCGACTCGTTCGTCCATTAAGTGGGTCAACTACCTGGGTCGAATATGAGGGCACTACTGTTGTCAGAAAAGTTTGGAACGGCCGTGGGAATCTAGTGGAGCTCACGGCCGATGGGCCAGCCGGTCACTTCGAAGGTCTGAGCCTGCGTTTGTACAATCCCAAGTCTCGTCAGTGGAGCCTCAACTTTGCGAACATCAGCGATGGCACGCTGGTTCAGCCTGCGATTGGTGAGTTCAAGAACGGACGCGGAGAGTTCTTCAACTCAGACACTTTCAACGTCCGGTCTATACTCGTTCGATTCGTTATTTCGGACATCAAACCCACATCATGCCGTTTTGAACAGTCGTTCTCGGAGGATGGAGGCAAGACGTGGGAGGTAAATTGGATCGCGATCGATACCCGGGTGAACGCTAACCCGTGACGAATCTTTAGTTTTAAGCCGCGGATTGAAGCAGACAAACGCAAATCTGAAAAGGCATTTTTCAGAAAAGCAAAAGATATTAACTTCTGATCTGTGTTTATCTTCGAAGACCTGCGACTCAATTCTTCTGCCACGTAAAGTTGCGCATCCTTTCAAGCTACTCCGGCTCTCCTCCGTTCACGCAGAGTCAGTAGAACGTGAAGCAGCAGCATCAGCACCGAGGCAGCCATTACCGCAATCAGACCAGTGCGGACGTCGCCTGCTCCTCCGCCCATAGCGCTCGAGACATAGCCAACGGCAGGCGGAATTACCAGCAATCCAGCGAAACCAACGCCCATTACCAGACTCATCGCTGTGCCCGCTATCCTCGGCATCATCACTGACGCAAGACCGACTGATGTGGGGAAGATTGGGCCCATTCCGAATCCCGCCGCTATTAAGCCGAGGCGCACCGTTGTGGACGTACTTGCTGTAAAGGCGACGATCAATGAGATCGTTGTCAGCAATGAGCCTGCGGTCATTAGCACAAAGCTATTAATACGAAAAACGCCAAGTAGCACACTCGATACGAGCCGGCCGACAAGCAGGGCCATCGCAAAGAGCGTCAGAGTTCTTAATGCATATCCCGCGATCGCATATCCAAGCGCATCGCTTTCAAAGAATCGGTTCAACAACTCAGGTGACATTCGCGTCAGTGCTTCCAGCTGCCTAAGATCTAATCCCTGGCTTGCAAGTATACGTGGATCACGCTCCATAAAAGTCACAACCCATTTCCCTACCGACACCTCGGCACCTACGTACATAAACAATGCGACAGCCAGGAGCAAGAACGATGGATTCCGAAAGAGTGATCCGGCGGCTCCAACCGGCGATGTTTCGGCGTGCTTTGATTGAGGAAATCTTGAGATGACAACCAGCAACAACAGCACGGTCGCAAGCCCACCAAGTGTCCAAAAAATTGAACCAAGTCCGCCACGCTTTTGTAAGCTTTGCACCACGAGTGGAAGTGAAGCCAAACCTAAACCGAAGCAGATGTCGAGTAGATTGAGTGCCGAATTTCGCCAGTTGGCAGCTACATCCGCGACGAGAGCATGACCGGAAGCAACAATCGCATTGGCTCCGAGGCCAAGTACAAGCGAGCAACAAAAGATTAGAACTAATGCTGAAGCGGCTTGCACCTTAGTTACCACCAGTGCGAAACCGATCATCGAAAGGCTCACTAACGCCGTACCAAACAAGAGAGCAAACTTGTCACCAATTCGATCGATGATTGGACCGCTGATGACGTACGCCAAGACTGCTCCAATGGCGTTAATCAAGAGAAATGTTCCGACGGCACTGTCGTTTGGCAGAAACTGATTGCGTTCAAGTGTGGGGAGCACGGAACCGGGCAGGGCGGCGAGTAATCCGTAAAGATAGATGCCGGCGAAGGCGATGATCATGAGGAGCAAGGTGTGTGTTTGTGAAGCGTTGGGTGGTTGTTGGCTCAAGTGTTGTCCTCGCGCTGTCGAAACATTAGTCGTGACCTAATTTGAAGTCTTCTCTGCGCCTCCTCTGCGTTCTCTGCGCCTCTGCGGTGAACTACTCGCAAATCTCTTTACCGCAGAGACGCGGAGAACGCAGAGGAAGCGCAGAGAATGAAACCAGGGCACTGAGAATTGCCAGCTGCGGTCTTCTATGCAGTATCCGATCTGGACCACCATCTGCCGAGCAGTCCAGGCTATCTACCCTTCCACAAACCTTTCGCAACCAGTGGCACGTAGGTGTCAAGTCCTTCCGGTCTGAACTGAATCGTTCGTTCTTGCTCTGCACTCATATAGGCAGTCATGAGCAATTCTGTCACTTCCAGCCCATCGTAGAAACTTTCTTCGGGTTGCTTTCCATCGAGAAAGCACTGCACAAAGTAACGATTCTGAGATTCGTAACCGTATTCCGCAGCTTCGTTACCCAACACGGGCATCAATCCTTGTTCGGCATTCTGTTTTTCAACCAGATCTTCGCCAGTCTCGCCTTTCACTTGCCTGCTCAAAAACAGCTTCAATCCACTGTCGAGCGAATTCATCGCCAGGGAATATTCCGGCCCCAGCACTTCGAGACTTAGACGCAGCCCAGCGCCGACATAACTCCACGACGTGGTTACTTCAACTATAAGCGGGTTGTCGTCTTCGTCTACGTAATTGATCGTTGCTCGCGCAAAATCCTCAGCTGGTTTTGTTTTGTAATCAACCTCATCGCCCATTGTCGCTCTAAGACTCTGAGCGTACTCCGGTCGTGTCCATTTCAAACTGGCTATCTGTGCCGATACCTTTACTGGTCTGATGCTCGAACGCGGAGCGCTCGGTTTGGTCAGCATGAAACGAGCAACCTCAATGCTGTGACACATCATATCGTTGAGCACGCCGCCACCTTGTAGTTCGCCACGCCAAAACCATGACGAGTGTGGTCCATTGTGTTCTTCCGCCGCACGAGCGAGATAGGGGCGACCCGTTAGGGCAGCAGCACGACTCCACATAATTTGTTTGCCGCGGGTCACACTCGGTGCGAATATTTGATCCTCGAGGTAGCCATGCAGTAACCCTGATTGTTCAACCAACTCGACCATTCGTCGCGCCTCCGACGCGTTACGCGCCAGAGGCTTCTCGCAAGCGATACCAATCAGTTTTCCTTTTCCAGAGTGAATCGCATCGCAGATCGCCTCCATGTTCTCGACACGCAAATGGTTTGGTCCGCAAAGCCACAGGCAATCGATCTCGGGAGCAGCGATCATCTCCCCGATCGAATTGAAAGCGCGAGCATTACCAACCCGCAGGTCGCGCGCCAGAGCAGCTGTCGCCTCAGCGTGCTCCCTGTTCGGACTGTAGATACCGAGCACATCGGCGTCGCGAACGCCACGCCATGCATGAAGATGAAACTTGGTTACGAATCCGCTACCGATGAATCCTATTCCGAGTTTACCTGACATCGACAAGGCCCTTTCAGTCGTGAATGAGCTGGAATCATTGACCACAAAGTCACAAAGACTTTTATAAGGCCATCGATAAGACTCCTTGGTCAATTTCCCGTCATTGAGCCTTCGTGGTTAATGGTGGACAAAAACAGTGGGGGCCCCTAATTTACATTCTTCGCCGCGCGTTCTCTGCGTCCTCTGCGTCTCTGCGGTTAAAGGCGACCCGAATCATTTACCGCAGAGACCGGAGAGACGCAGAGAACGCGCAGAGGGTTCAAGCTAGGACACCACAAAAATTGACCCATCCTCGCTCTCTTCAATTACAATCGTGATCGAATTGAGAGCCACATTCTGACATTTCCTACTCGCTTGGGTCACGCTAAAGATTGCTTGAACCAGCTAAATGATCGGTGAAGTTCCAATGAACAGTAATCCAAGTCTTATGTTGGCCGCCATTGCCATGTTTATGTTGGTAAGCCCGCCAATTCTGGCCCAGCAACAACCCGTCGGTGCATTTGCTGACCAAGCCGATGTCGGTAACCCGAGCCGCTCAGGCGCCGCACTCTATGATCCGAAAAAACAGGAGTACACAATCGAAGGCGCCGGTACAAACATGTGGGCTGGTCGCGACGAGTTCCATTTTGTCTGGCAGCGCTTGAGTGGCAACTTCATCCTCACCAGCCAGGCTGCCTTCGTTGGCAAAGGCACTGAACAACACAGAAAAATCGGCTGGATTGTACGCTCCAGTCTTGATGCTGACTCCGCTCAGGCAAGCGTCGTTTTGCACGGTGACGGCCTCACGTCACTACAGTTTCGCAAAACCAGAGGTGCAACTACAGAGGAAGTGAAGTCTGAGGTGACTCAGCCTGACGTGCTGCAACTAGAAAGGAAAGGCAACACCTACTCAATGTCTGTGGCCAGGTTTGGCGAGACATTCAGCAGCAATGCGATTTCTCTCGATTTAGGTAATAGCGTCTACGTTGGCCTATTCGTGTGCTCGCACAACAAAGACGTAACCGAAAAGGCGATATTCACTAACGTTCGAATCACCATACCGGCCAAAGACGATTTTGTTCCCTATCGTGATTACATCGGCAGTAACCTGGAAATAATGGATGTCAGCACCGGGCATCGAAGAGTCATCTTCACCGCCTCTGACTCCTTTCAGGCACCAAACTGGACCAACGATGGTCGAGCGCTTATCTATAACCGCAACGGCAGGCTATACCGCTTCGATCTTGGCACCAACACACCTTCCGCCATCGATACCGGATTCGCTACCAGTAACAACAACGACCACGTCATCTCCTTCAACGGCAAGATGATTGCGATTAGCAATCACAGTAGGGACGATGGGAACGCATCTATCGTTTACACACTGCCGGTCAAAGGGGGAACGCCACGCAGAATCACTGCTAAGGGGCCCTCGTATCTTCACGGTTGGGCACCGGACGGCAAGTTCCTGGTGTATACAGGAGGAAGAAATGACGAGTACGACATCTACAAGATTTCATCGATGGGGGGCGAAGAGATCAACCTCACCAACTCAAAAGGTTTGGACGATGGACCAGAGTTTACGCCAGACGGCCGATATATTTACTTCAACTCAACCCGCTCAGGTACGATGCAAATCTGGCGAATGAACCCCGACGGTAGCAACCCGGAACAAATCACCAAAGATGAATACAACAACTGGTTCCCGCACATTTCTCCTGACGGAAAGTGGATCGTCTTTCTCTCGTTCCTGAAGGATGTGAATCCGACGGATCATCCGTTTTACAAGCACGTCTATATCAGATTAATGCCCGTCAATGAGGTCAAGCCAAAGGTGATCGCTTATGTCTACGGAGGTCAGGGAACAATCAACGTTCCTTCGTGGTCACCCGATAGTAAGTCAGTCGCGTTTGTCAGTAATACGCAGGTGCCTGCGGCAAATTAGAATGCCTTCTCACCTGGTTCAGCCCTACCGCGAAGCGGTTACGTCTCACCGCCCAGGGTTGCTTCAACCCTGGGGACATGGAGTCCTTAGCACCAACCCGGAACGGGTTGCGACCGCGGACGCAACCGCTTTGCGGTTGGCGCATTGAATCGTGGTGACCCAGGGTAGCCGAAGCGGCAACCCTGGGCTGAGAGACGCAACCGCTTTGCGGTAAAACGATGCTCTGCTCGGAACCAAACTATCGCAGCATGTTTAAGCTTTCGCAGTGAGTTGCACTTCCAACTTGAATCCACCCTCACCGGGCTGAAGCCCGGTGAGAATGAGAGCACTAGAACCTAAGCCTCTCCAAGAACCGGAGACTCTCCGGAATCTGAGTTAATACTGCTGGCGACTCATCCTCGAGGAAATACCACTTGACGCCGGCTCTCTTCGCGGCGCGCATGATGTTGGGCCAGTCCATGATTCCGTGACCAACGGCCACATTGTTAGTGACATCTGAGTGGCCGGTAAGATCGCGCGGCGTGCCCTGCTTCATATCCTTCACATGCATTAGCACAAAACGCTTACCGTATTTCTCGAACAACTTCACCGGATCCTGACCTGGGTTAACAACCCAGTAGACGTCCATCTGGAATCGCACATATTCAGGTTTTGTTTCAGAAGCCAGAAGATCGAACAACGTACCGTCGCCAAAAGGGACAAACTCATAACCATGGGTGTGGTAGAAAAACTTGATGCCGTGTTTAGCAAGCGTTTCGCCGGCGCGGTTGAAGACATCCGCCACCTCCCGAATAGTTTTCTCGTCCAGGGGGACTTTGTGCGGAATCCACGCTGAACCCGCGTACTCGAGACCAAATATCTTTGCTTCGCGTACTACGTCTTCTATGTGATCGCGACATTTTTCATAGTCGAAGTGAGCACTTACAGCCTTGAGCCCTCTGGCATCGAGTTGCTCCTTAAATTCCTCCGGTGCGACGCCGTAAGTACCAGCCAATTCTACATACTGAATTCCAAAAGCGCGCACCTGGTCTAACGTTTTTGGAACGTCCTGCTTAAACTGATCACGCAGACTGTACAGCTGGAGACCGATGGGGCCTCCGAACTTTGCATCGATGCTGGTTATGCCTTGACTCGTCACCGGTCCCGTCGGATAGACAAGAGCAACCATACCGGCGAGCAGAATAGGTGTAAGCGTTAGAAATCTCATGTCGATTCCAATAACACGAAATGCTTACCAAAGCGAGTATCCACAGATTACACGGATTGCTCAGATTCAGTGCTTGAATTTTACGCCCTTATCTGCGTAATCTGTGAAATCTGCGGATGGTTCTTCATCGTCGTCAAGCGAACAAACAGCGTGCGACCTTCTATTACACTGATCGTGCTCACAGCCTTGTTTGTGCTTTACAGACCTGCTGCCTTTGCTGACGAAACGGCAAAGGCCAGAATCCCTGTGGTCTTATCCACCGACGTCGGCAACGAAATCGACGACCAATGGGCAATTACCTATTTGCTTCTCCAACCCCGCTTCAAAGTACTGGGAATCATGTCAGCGCACGCACCGTCGATCACCGTGCCTGCTGGATTCACGTCACATCGCATTCTTGTCGACGTCGTCGAGAATCGTTTGGGAATGCGCACACATCCACCATTGATTGAAGGTGGTAGTCTGCCTATGGAGGATGCGAAGACACCGCGATCCAGTCCGGCCGTTAAGTTTCTGATTGAGAAGTCACGAGGTTTCTCAAGAGCAGAGCCGCTCACAGTACTCATGATTGGCGCGGCCACTGATGTAGCTTCAGCGATTCTAATCGATCCTACCATCGTCGATCGCGTCCGTGTGATCCAAATGGGTTTTACCGACGAGCATGGTGGCGAAGAGTTCAACATTGCCAACGACGTGCACGCGGCTCAGGCAATCCTCGATTCGAACGTGCCCCTGGTAATCGGACCTGGTAATGTGTGCCGCGCCAGCCTTTCGCTGACACTCGATCAAGCGCGCGACATGATCAGCACTCGAGGAGCGATCGGAGCGTGGTTGTGGGAAGAGTATCAGGCGTGGTATTTCCGTTACGTCAAACCACTACGAGTCAATGATTTCTCCAAGCCCTGGGTAATCTGGGACGACATTACGCTTGCCTATGTTTTGGGAATGACAGACCAACACACGTCGCCAAGGCCCAAACTACGTGACAACATGACATTCGACCTCGTGAAAACTGAAAGAGTTGTAATCTGGATCACTGATGTCGACGAAAAACGTTTATGGTCCGATTTTCTGAGACTCGTCGATGATTATCAGCGAACACATCGAATTCGCAAGAGCGTTAGTGGTAATCGATTGACTTTTGGGATGCCGTGATTACGTATGTTTAGAAACTCCGCAGAGCTGCAACCAACTTGGAACCAGTCAATGGAGATCATCGATGACGAAACGAATAACGCGACGGACGTTCGCAAAGATTGCCGGAACCGCCGCTGTTGCATCCGCGACCTCAACCCCACTCAGTCCGTTCTCAGAACCGCTTGCCCGAGCGGAGACTCCAATGCAGGCAACATCAACTCGTGAATTTCCTAAAGGTTTTCTATGGGGCTCAGCCACTGCATCGTATCAGGTTGAGGGCGCGGTAAATGAGGATGGGCGAGGGCCTTCTATCTGGGATACGTTTTCGCATAGACCGGGTAGAGTGGTGGAGAACGCCACCGGCGACGTCGCGGATGATCACTATCATCGCTACAAAGAAGATATTCAGTTGATGAAGTCGCTCGGCGTGAAGAGTTACCGTTTCTCGATTGCCTGGCCGCGAGTGTTTCCAGCTGGCGACGGTGCACCAAATCCAAAAGGTCTCGACTTTTATAATCGTCTGGTCGACGAACTTCTCGCAAACAACATTCAGCCGTTCGCGACCTTATATCACTGGGACTTGCCGCAGGCGTTGCAGGATCGGGGAGGCGGCTGGGAGTCGCGCGACACTTCAAAGGCGTTCGGGGATTATGCTGGATACGTCGCTGAACATTTGTCGGATCGAGTGAAGCACTTTTTTACGATCAATGAGTTTGGCGCTTTCGTTGAACTTGGTTATCGCACGGGAATTCATGCACCAGGCTTGAAACTGCCACCTGGTCGATTCAACCAAACACGTCATCACGCAGTGTTGGGACACGGACTTGCCGTTCAAGCCATCCGCGCAAAAGCGAAAAGCGGAACAAAGGTCGGGCTAGCTGAAAACATGACGATTTGTGTGCCCGTGATTGAGGTCAGTCAGCACATCGACGCTGCGACGCGGGCAGCACGCGAATTGAACGCTCAGTACATGACTGTGATTCAGGAAGGCAAATACACCGATGCATATCTCGCCGCGGCTGCTGCTGACGCACCAAAGTTCACTTCAGAGGATTTAAAGATCATCTCGAGTCCTTTGGATTTTGTCGGCATCAACATCTACACACCCACTTACATTCGCGCGCACAGCTCGCCGTTAGGGTTTGCTGTTGTTCCACCTCCAAAATCCTACCCACATATGGCTTCGCCGTGGCTGAACATCGGTCCCGAGGCGCTCTACTGGGGACCACGTCACGTTGCGAAGATCTGGAATGTGAAAGAGATTTACATTACTGAGAACGGCTGCTCGTCTTCAGACATTCCGGCGGCCGACGGAACTGTCTACGACACCGATCGCGTGATGTATCTTCGCAACTATCTATCGCAACTTCAACGAGCAACATCCGACGGTATTCCGGTGCGCGGCTACTTCCTTTGGAGCCTGATGGATAACTTCGAGTGGGCAGATGGTTACACCAATCGTTTTGGCCTGCACTATGTTGACTATGCTACACAAAAGCGAACGCCGAAGTTAAGCGCCTCGTTTTATCGCGAAGTGATCGCGCGAAACGCGGTTGTGTAAGCATCAGCTGTACATTTACGCGGATGAATAGGATTGATCTTATTCTCACCGCGGCTTCAGCCCGGTGATAAAGTGCAAATAGCGTTTCCCAACCGTTTCAACGGTTTGACGGTCAACTGGGATCCTCTCAGATACTATGTTAGCTGCGCAGAAAAACCGTTGAAACGGTTCAAGAGATAGAGGAACCCGAAAAACACCGGGCTGAAGCCGCGGTGAGAATGAGAAAACTACGAACCCGAAACTAATGAGTCTGGTGTGACCACAGCCTTAACTCACAGCCTCTTGTCATTACGATTTGCTTCATTGGTGGCGCTCGTCTGTCTCATAAACTTCGGATCTAACGTTGCGCAGACGCTCTCACCAGAATGGCCCTTCTATGGTGGCGATCAGGGCGGGACTCGATATTCAAAGCTCAAACAGATTAATCG
>DASYRR010000178.1:0-23023 GCA_036004125.1 Pyrinomonadaceae bacterium
CCAAACCTGAAATAGTTTCGTTTCTGTATCACGACCAGTTAAAACAAGTCCCGAGCCATCCGCCAACCAAGAAAGCGCCGTTACCTGAAGCCACGGCTCCGCTGCCAGAGGCCTTTCCTTACCGTCATCAACAGAAACTTCGACTAAACGAGCCCTGTTGTCTGAGAGTGAATGAACTCCTGCAACTATTACTCGCTTTCGAGGTGACCAGGCAGGAGGAAGCCAGATTTCTTTATCTGGTCGGGTTGCCAATGTCTGAATACCACTACCATCTGCATTGGCGATCATAAGCAGTGAGGCTCCTGCTTTACGTCTGAATGCGATGCGTGAGCCATCTGGTGAAAATGATATGGGCCCGTTCGCATCTTCTATCAGCTTGCGGGGTGTGCCGCCCAAAACAGGAACTTGATACAGAGTGGATGTCTCCCTCTCTTCAATTGTGTAGTAGAGATAGCTGCCGTCCGGTGAGAATGTAAGACCGGTAAACCCAACTTGAGCTGGCGGTACGATCTGAACATTACTCGAGGTTGCCACATGCCGCATCCACAAACTTTGTTCACGAGCATCTACAACAGAGTAGGAGACATACTTACCATCTGGCGAAACCGCCACTGCAATGGATCCAACGTCGCCCGAGGACGTCAGCTTTACCAGTCTCATGTTTTGAAAGGAATCTGTTCGACTGGCTAGTTTCACTAGTCTATACAGACCAACTCCTACTGCAATCAGAACGATCCCGGCCAATGAAAACAAGAGGAAGCTTCGCCGTGGATGCTTTTTAACTCCTTTAATGAATAGTTCGCTTACCGTTGGGAACGCCTGAGCGGGATCAGTGGGCGGCGCAGCAACCACCGAGATTGTAGAGACTGTTTCGGAAATTGACTGACTCAAACCTAGCTTCGAAGCAAACTCCAGCTCCTGACGCAGACTCTTCAAGTCGACGAGCAGTTCTTTGGTCGACTGATAGCGCGCGTCTCGATCTTTTCTGAGACACTTGTTAACAATACGGTTGAACTCAACGGGGACGTCTGAACGACGCTGTGCCAACGGAGGAGCGTCGGCGGTTAAGACGGCGGCAAGAACATCACTTTTTGTGTCGCCAATAAAGGGTTTCACGCCCGCGGCGAGTTCGTAGAGCACTATTCCCAGGCTAAAAATATCTGTGCGTTGGTCGACCTCGCGTCCGCGCGCCTGTTCTGGCGACATGTAGTCAATGGTGCCCATAATTCGGCCCGGCTCAGTTTTTATCAACATCTGCGTCGCAGCTTCTGTGTCAGACTCGCTGGACCAGTTTTCGTCGGTGAGTTTTGCGAGGCCGAAGTCGAGAACCTTCACGTAGCCATCTCGGCGCAGCATGATGTTTTCCGGCTTGATATCGCGATGGATTATTCCTGCTTCGTGCGCCGCTGTTAGAGCCGACGCAACCTGGATGGCGACTTCGATGATCTCCCGCGAGTCCATCGAACTGATTTTGGCGTGGGTGCGCAAAGATTCACCGGCGACATACTCGGTGGCAATGAAGTGATGATCGCCGTCAGAGCCAATCTCGTAAATTGTGACGATGTTAGGGTGGTTTAGGCTGGAGGCAGCGTAAGCCTCTCGCTCGAAGCGGTGCAGGCGTTCTTCGTTTTGGGTGTAATCACCAGTTAATAGTTTGATCGCTGTGGGACGGCGAAGTAGCGTGTCGTCAGCCAGGTAGACCTCGCCCATCCCACCTGTACCGATTAACGAGCGAATTACATATCGCCCAAGTTTTGTCCCAGAAGGAAGAGCCGCGTTCATTGGGGGAGTAACCGCGAAGTTGTTACGAAGTGAACTGCTGAACTTGTTGGAGGATTCTATCCGAGTTATCGAAGATCGTCACCTGTGGAGTGGAAGTTCAGCCTCCTGCCTGCCTCCGGTCGGTCGCCGCCATGCTGTCACTGCAAACTTCCTCAAGACGGAGAGCTCAGACTTGCGATCTCAGATCTCACTATTCACTCCGTAGCGCAATCGTCGGATCGATGGTTGCGGCGATACCTTTATGGGTCCCTTCCTTTACCTTTAGTAGCTACTTAGTTTTATCGCGAACCTTCCTGCTGGGACCGCAGGCGTCCTCGCCTGCTTGCTGCCACCGCGAACTTTGGATGGACGTCGCCAGGCGTCCTCGCCTGCAGATTGTCACTGCGACGTTGAGATGTGCGCGGGCAGGCGAGGACGCCTGCGGTCCCAGCACAAACGTTCTCAATACAACTAAGTAGCTACTAAAGGTTGGCTTACTTCTTTTAATCGTCGCTCCAAGAATCTTCGTTCGCTCTCGTTAGTCACAAACTCAAGCGCGCGTTGATAACTCTTCGCCGCCTCTGTCATCGATCCCATTCGTCGTAAGAGATCGGCGCGTGCAGCATGCAACAAGTGATACTCATCCAGATCTCCAGACTGAGCTAGCGAATCGATCAGCGCCAAGGCCGGCTGCAGTCCATCCGACATTGCAACAGCGACCGCCCGATTCAAAGACACTATGGGCGAGCCCGTCAGTCGCTCGAGCAGATTGTAGAACTGGATGATTCGTCGCCAGTCAGTATCCTCAGGACGAACAGCCTTGCAGTGCTCCGCCGATATTGCCGCTTCAAGTGCGAATTGTCCTGGTGCGCCGCGTAGCGACTCTTCGACTAGTGGCAAAGCTTCTTCGATGTAACTTTGATTCCATTTCGTGCGATCCTGCTCATCGAGCACAACAAGATTTCCTGCTTCATCAAGACGGGCATCACGCCTTGAATCATGTAAGAGCATCAAGGCCAGAAGACCAGTAACTTCCGACGGTATTTGCGGCGACATCAAACCTCTGAGCAGCCGACTTAACCGAATCGCCTCGGCACAAAGATCTGAGCGAACAATAGGGTCGCCATATGTTGGAGCGTAACCTTCATTGAATACGAGGTAGATTGCCGTAAGCACCGCATCGAGGCGCTCAGGCATTTCGTTCGTGTCAGGTACCTTGTACGGAATTCCGGCGTCCCGAATCTTTCGCTTGGCGCGAACAAGCCGTTGCGCCATCGTTGCGGAAGGCACCAGGAACGCGCGCGCGATCTCGTCGGTTTGCAATCCACCCAGGGTGCGCAATGTCAACGCAACTTGGGCATCAAGTGCGAGGGCGGGGTGACAACAAGTGAAAATCAACCGCAGACGATCGTCGGGAATCTCATCGTTGTCATAATTTGGTTCTGCGACTGTCTCAATTAGACCAGACGTAGCGTAGGACGCGAGCTTCTCTTCAAAGCGTGTCTGGCGTCGGAGTCGATCGATTGCTTTATGTTTCGCAGTTTGGATAATCCAGGCACGCGGGTATTCGGGAACGCCTTCGATTCGCCACTGATCCACAGCGACGGCGAATGCCTCCTGAGCCGCTTCTTCGGCAACTTCAAAGTCGCCGAAATGACGGATCAGAGTGGCCACAATCCGGCCCCAATCAGAGCGATACAAGGTATCAACGGTGACATTTGCATTGGCGAGCATGTTTGATGATAAAAAATTCCAGGTCAGAGTGTCGATCTGACAATTAGCTGTTCGATTAACTATTGGAGGCACACAAAATGAAATACATGTTGCTGGTTTACCTCGACGAGCAAGCATTGAGCGAAGAAGAGCGGCAGAAATGTTACGGCGAATCAATTGAACTTACGTACCAACTCCGCTCAAACGGTAAGTACATCGGCGCTAACCCGCTTCATCCAACGGCCACAGCCACCAGTGTTCGCGTTCGTGACGGAAGGCGTCTGGTAACCGACGGCCCTTTTGCCGAAACCCGCGAACAACTTGGTGGATATTACCTGGTTGACGCCAACGACCTCGACGAGGCGATCAGCATCGCGGAACGAATCCCGATGGTTCGTAAAGGTACCGTGGAAGTGCGTCCAGTCGTCGAACTTCCCGGGTTGCCTCAATAAGCCCGTCGACTCAATAATCATAAAAACACAAAGGAGTTAGTGATGCATATCAACCCGTACCTTTCGTTCAATGGTGAATGTGAATCCGCTTTCAAGTTCTACGCAGAAGTCCTGGGTGACAATGTGACAATGCCGATTCAACAGACGTTCTGGGCCAGCCGGTTTGGTATGGTTACTGATCGATTTGGAATTCCCTGGATGATCAATTGTGAGTAAAACCCTACGTTGGGAAACAATCGAAGGAGGTTAGTCATGTCGGCAGAGCTCGAGACTGCTCCGGTATCGAAGGGAGCACAATTGGCGGGATACATTGTCACAGCGCTTCCTGCTTTGTTTTTGTTGCTGGATGGAGTAATGAAAGTGATCAAACCCACGTTTGTAGTAGATGCCACTGTCAAGCTCGGGTATGCCGAGAGCGTCATCATTCCGTTGGGCATTGTCATGGTGATTTGTACTGTGCTTTATTTGGTGCCGCAAACTTCAATTCTTGGCGCTATCTTGCTTACAGGTCATCTGGGGGGCGCGGTTGCGACACACGTCAGAGCAGGTGGAGGAGCATTTCCCATTCTCTTCCCCGTGATCATCGGAGCACTGATTTGGGGAGGGCTTTACCTGCGAGACAACAGGTTACGTCTTCTGATTCCGTTTCGCTCTTAGTTTTCCAGAGCCAACTTTTATCCGCCGATTACGCCGATTACGCAGATTATTCTTGAACATTTAAGATCGGAATCGGCGTAATCGGTGTAATCTGTGGATAAATTCTTAGAGAGAAAAAATGTCAGACGCGAACACAAAACCCAGCAAAGATAGTGATGAGCGATAGTTATGAGTGATAAGAAAGGTAACGCTTTATGAACATCATCCTTTGGATTCTCCAAGCGCTGGTCTCATTGTTTTTTCTCCTCGCCGGGGGCATCAAGTTGGTGATGTCTGTTGAAGCTATGGAAAAGATGGGACCGCCAAACGCTATCCATCTTCCGGGCTGGTTCATGAAGTTCATCGGTCTCTGTGAAGTTCTAGGTGCGCTTGGGCTGGTGCTTCCAGGGCTCACTAAGATTCGACGGGGTCTTACACCGCTGGCTGCCACTGGCCTTTTGATCATCATGATTGGCGCCGTCGCGGTTACCGTAATGGGACCTGGCGCAGGCGCCGCAGTTTCACCATTCATTGCTGGAGTTCTTTGTGCGTTCATTGCGTACGGACGACGGAACTGGCGGGGAGATTCCATTGCACCAAGGCAGAGGATTAATCAGTCATGAATATCAAACGCTTCAACTGGCAAACATGGGCTGGCTTTCTCCTTAGTATTTTCGCGTTCCTGAGCTACTTCTTCATTTTTGTTTGGTTCCCGATCACACGCGATTTTCCCTGGGCCAATCTACTTTTATTTGTTTGTGCTATCGCGCTTCTCCTTTTCGGTCTACGACGAGCATTCGCCAAAGAACGTTCGTTGCGTTCCAAAATCACCGCATCAATCGTTAGTACTCTCGGTGTTTTGGTCTGCGCTATGTTCCTGTTCAGCTACTTTGTTGCCGGAAGATGGTTGCCGGAGTCCCGTGGCGCACCACAGGTTGGTCAGAAGGCTCCCGACTTCACCCTTACTGACACCAAAAATAAGCAGGTCTCGCTGGCGGAGCTTTTGTCTGCGCCAATTAATGGCCAGGCGCCCAAGGGGGTGTTGCTCGTCTTTTATCGAGGCTATTGGTGACCCTTGTGTAACTCCGAGTTGCGGAGCATTGAGAAGAGGCTGGCCGACTTCAGCGCTGTGGGTATTCGTCCTGTTGCGATCAGTGTGGATACACCCGAGGTATCACGCGAGTTCACACAGAAGGTCGGATATACTTTCACGTTTCTTTCAGACCCAAACGTTGAAGCTATTCGACGCTACGATCTCGTGCATTCAGGCGCTGGAGAGAACGGGCACGATATCGCCAGACCAGCGGAATTCCTCGTTGATCCATCCGGCGTCGTCCGTTGGGTGAACCTCACTGAGAACTATTGGGTACGAGCCCACCCGGAGCAGATGCTGGAAGTAGCGAAAACGCTCAAGTGATCGCAGATCTCAGATCTCAGATCTCAAACAAGACTCCTAATCAAAATTTCAAATTTATGTCCTCGATCTGAGATCTGAGATCTGCAATTATCTGAAATCTGAGATCTGAGATCTGTAATTGACATATGCAACCATACCAACTAAGGGACCGTTCATCCCGCCAATACTCCCTTTCACGTACAGAAGCTTGCTCAATGTTTCTTCCAATCGTAGGATGCGTGACGCTTTAAAGCACCTCATAGGATTCAATGCATTTCAGAAAGCGGAGAAAAACCATGAAGATTAGAATCGCTCTGTTTACCTGTTGCGCGTTGCTGTTAGCAATCTCGGTGTCACTACAGCAGACGCGCTCGGCATCGGCGCAGGAATCGGATAAAGGCAAGGCAGCCACAGCGGTCCGTAAAGGTTTTGGCGAAGTAAGTGGCTGGATAACGAAGTCCGCCGATATGGTTCCGGCCGAGAAATACAACTACAAACCGATCGATACGGTGCGCACGTTTGGCCAACTGCTCGGACACGTTATCGATTCCTACAATTACTTCTGTGCACACGCGGCCGGAAACAAGGTGCAGTGGGCCGACCCTGCGGAAAAAGGAATCACCGACAAGGCGACCTTGCTGCCAAAATTGAAAGAAGCTGTCGACAAGTGTAATGCGGCCTATGCTTCCGACACCGCCACAATAGAACCGCTGCTGGAAAATGTAGCCCACACCAATTTGCACTACGGCAACTTGATCACCTATCTCCGGATGATGGGAATGAAACCCCCGTCGAGTTAGGGTTCGGAGCAGGCGCAGGTCGCAGGAACAAAACATCTGTCAGTTATCAGTTGTCATTCTTTTGATCCCCTTTAGTGGCTTCTTCGAATAATTAACATGCCCTGATGCTGGGAGCGCAGGCGTCCTCGCCTGCTGGTTACGGTTGCAGCGCCTCGAGGGTGACGAGTAGGCGTGGACGGCTTGTTAGACTAAGGCGCCTGAAGTGCAACCAAGGTCAAATCGTTGAAGGAGACGAGAATGCTCTCATTCAGGCCAGCGGCTCCGGCCGTATCGGCGTCGCGAAGTTGCTCGTCACTCGCGGCGCAGACGTGAATGCACGTGCATGGTCGGGAGGTCCCAACGGCGAATGGCGAACCGCACTGATGATGGCAAAAAGAAATGGTCAGAAAGAAGTATTTGACTTCTTGCTCGCGATGGGCGCGCGTGAGTAGAACGTATCTATTGGAGCGGTAGCAATAATCTTTGGTACACGAACCTTAATCAAGCGGCGCCGCCTTGGAGTGCGGGAACTTGTTACCGCTTTGGTACAGCGAAACGTTGAGTTTCGAATCCTTGCACGGATCGCGTTGGTCTGAGGGATACTGAGTTTCGCTGTAACAAAGCGGTGACAGGTCCCCGCACTCCAAGGCGGCGCCCGGTGTTGCATTCTTCTTTCACACTTGACTCCTCTTAAACCAAAAAATAATTCTTTCTCAGGCAACCAAATCGCCTCAAGCTAAGCATTCGTGAAAGTTTGCGATGCAACGGCGTCGTGAAACTTTAGCAATTTGGATTAAGTCGAAGCTTTGGATCGCTGTCATTCCAATTAATTGGACTGTTGTGGAAAAGCTGATCGTGAGCGGTGGCCTCAAACGGCAATGCCTGTGGGCGGAAGGTCTCTGATCCGATCGCGCTAGTGCAACTCACTTCTCCACACTTTCGGAGATTTTTAAGCTGGCACCTTCATTGCTTTTCCCAAACGCGTGCGGATGGTTCACGCGATCAATCTCCACGTCTTCCCTATTGCTCGCGATTTAGTTGCTCTGAAACATCCCCTGTGAAATCAATTGCCTTGACCTAGCGGTGCGTTCTCTCTGGAGCACGAAGGGGTGAGCAAAACGGTCTATTTTGAAAGGGAGATTAAATGATGAGAAAACTCTGGTCTTTATTAGTAATCACCTGTATCTGTCTGCTGTCCTCGCTGGCGACGGCGCAGGACGTTCAGACGAAAGGAACCATCGGCGGCACCGTTACAGATGCGACCGGTGCGGCCATTCCCGGTGCGAAGGTGACCATTACCGGTCCGACCGGTGAACGAACAGAAACAACCAACGAGAGCGGCATCTTCAAAGTAGACAACCTGACTCCGGGTAGCTATGCCGTAAAGGTTGAACAAACCGGCTTTAAGAGTGCGGTTGCGAACAACGTCACAGTAAACGTTGGACGAGAGTCAACTTTGAATCTCAAGCTCGAAACTGGCGACATTACGGCAACAGTCGATGTTACGGCGACTGCTGGTGGAATTGATCAACAGAACACTTCAACGGGTCAGAACCTCAACGATCAACTTTTCCAAAACATTCCTGTTCAACGTGGCGTCTCGAGCTTGTTTTACCTATCACCGGGCGCAACCGATAGCATCAACGGAGGGCGTGACAATCCCTCGATTGCCGGTGGCTCTGCACTCGACAATCTCTACGTCGCTGACGGCGTGAACATTACTAACTCGGCATTTGGCGGAGTCGGTACGTTCTCTCGGTCTTACGGTGCATTGGGCACAGGAATCAATACGTCGTTCATTAAGGAGGTCCAGGTCAAGACCGGTGGCTTTGAACCGCAATACGGTCAGTCTGAGGGAGGTATCATCAATATCATCACGCAATCAGGTGGCAATGCGTTTCACGGAGCGCTCTACGGTTTCGCGAAGCCGAGTTCGTTCGAAGCAACCCGTCGCCAGGCCGATGATCTTCGCGTGAATAAGCAGGGCAAGTTGCTTCACGAAGAGAACTACGATGTCGGAGGCGACCTGGGTGGTTACGTGCCGGGCCTGAAGAATCGTCTCTTCTTCTTTGGATCATTCAACCCGACGATCCGGCGCGAGGTTGTTCAAGGTGTTTCGGCCAACGCGGCAGATGTCGCCGCTGACAACGGATCCGTCGTCAATTCCGGACTGTTCAATCAACGAGGAACGTTTGCGCGCAGGTATAGAACTTACAACTACGCAGGCAAACTCGACTGGGTAATCAACTCAAATAATCAAGTCACTTTCTCGATATTCGGCGATCCAACAAAGACTAATTTGTCTTCGTTTGCCGCCCTGAATATCGACAACACAACCGGAGATAGCGTCCTCGACTACGGTACGCGCAATTGGGCTGTCAGGTACAACGGGTCACTATCGCCGACGTGGACTCTCAATTCGTCGTTTAGTCAGGGTCGAAGCAACTTCAACGAAACGGGCTTTGCAAATCTCAACCTTATCCAGATTCGCACGCCAATTGATCCGGTGCGTGGTAACTACGTCGCTGAAGGTCGTGGTTTCTTCGAACCCACTGAAAGCACGAATTGGAAGTGGGATGCCAATACGGCAAAGATCTGGAATAAATGGGGTCAGCACACTGTCGGGCTCGGATACACCTATCAACGCTCGCTCTATTCGGGCAGCCGAGAACGAAGTGGGCCGCGATATGCAATTCCATCGGCAAATGTCATCGGAACTCCTGCGGCAGACCTGGGGATTCCCGCATTTGCAGCCGGACAGCAATTCAACGTGCACTTCCGACTCCGTTCACAGGCTGACACGTGCACGTTATGTCCACTATTCAACGTACGCGGCAACTTGGTTCCCGTATCGCTGCAAGTGTACCGAGGAGAATTTGGTCCTCCTGATTTCGATACGAAGGGAAACTACAACGCGGGTTACGTTCAGGACACCTGGCGTGTCAACAAGTATGTAACCGCGCTGCTTGGCTTGCGTATGGAACAAGAGCGTGTCATTGGCAGTCCGAACTCAGTTACTGGCAATCGCTATGCATACAGCTTCACCGATCAATGGTCGCCTCGCCTGGGTGTCGCTGTAGATCCTGGCGGAAAAGGTAACATGAAGGTTTATTACAACTTCGGCCGCTTCTTTGAATTCCTGCCACTCGATGCTGCCGAGCGATCGCTGTCGCAAGAATTGGACTTTACCGGAGCAAGATTCGCTCCCGCATTTACTGTTAACGGTGGGGGCCAGCGAATTGTCACGCTTGATGCTTTTGGATCTCCAATTCCGATCATAGACGCCGCACATCTTCTGAGTGGAGCGGCTGCGGCAGGAGGGTTAGCCAACGGAATAACTGTCTCGGCGTCCGACCTAAGTGCGATTACTGCCGGCACAAAACTTGGTTTCCAGGATGAACACATCATTGGGGCTGAATTCCAGTTGCCTCATAACTTTGTGTTGTCGGTGCGGTACCAGTACCGCAACCTCAAACGCATTGTTGAGGACATGGCGGTTCTGTCACCCGAAGCAGCAAACGCTGGTGTTACCCAAACGTACTTCATTGGCAATCCCAGTACGACTCTCGACGCTGCCACCAACCTGGTCCCCTTTGCATTTCCAATCGGAGGAACAGCACCCGCTGGCTGTACCTCGGGCTTTGAAACTGAAGTTGATGATCCGGTTACAGGCGCGCCAATTTCCAACGTGTGCTTTGGACAGAAAGGCATCAATCCACTGACTGGCGCATCAATAAATATAGCTGACGGAATTCCAGATGGTTTCCTAAATCCAGTGCGGAAATACAAGGCGTTCGAATTTGAACTCAACAAGCGCTTCTCCGACGGCTGGCAAATACTGTCAAACTTCCGAGTAGCCTCGTTGCGTGGAAACTACGAAGGCCATCTGCGAAACGATAATGGTCAAACTGATCCCGGCATCAGTTCGTTATTCGACTTTACAGCAGGAGACTTCAATCTGTTGGGCGATCAGTTCCAAGTTGGGCCACTCAATACAGACAGACGTTTCATTTCGAACATCTACGGCAATTACTCGTTCAGCAAAGACCGATCAGGCTTTGGAGGCCGCTTCTTGAACGGGTTGAATTTGGGGGCCGGTTTCCACATGGAGTCAGGTATTCCAATCAGCGAATACCTTCCACATCCGGTTTACCTAAACGCCGGAGAGATTCCTGTAGGTGGGCGGGGCAAGCTGGGTCGCACACCGTTCTTTTCACAGCTGGATCTCCACGCCGACTATCCATTTGTGATCAACGAACGGGCAAAAATCAGCTTCATCGCCGACTTCTTCAACGTTACTAACAGCCGCAAGCTGCGTCTTCCGGATCAATTCCGACAGTTGGATCTGGGCGCAGATAACCCCGACTTTCTAACACCGTCCATCATCAACCTGACGTCTGGATACCACCTGCCGTTCAGTGTTCGATTGGGCGCCCGATTTGAGTTCTAGAAAGTGACGAAGGCAGGTAACGTTTTATAGGGAGGGATTCATTCCCTCCCTATTCTTCTTTGCTCCTCTTTGCAGTAGAATCTCGCCGCATCGTTCCCACATCCCCGCTCCCCAAGGAGATCACGCGATGATCAGCAACAGGATTCGCTTGCTGCTTTTCAGCATCCTTGCGCTGACTCTTTGTCACGCATTGAGTCTCGCCCAGGTTCAAAACAGTAGCTCCTCAGGCGCAACTGTCGAGATACACGGACAAGTTCGCTTCGCTGACGGTGGTGCACCTGCCAACAATGTTTTGGTTCGACTCGAGAGTTACGATGGTGGCGGTTCGATCAGTGAAGCCTTCACTGACCGTTTGGGTAAATTCAGATTCACGGGACTGCCACCAGCCCAATACTCCGTCAGGGTACATCAATCGGGTTATCGCGATACGCAGCAAACAGTCGACTTGCAGACGTCATCAAGCGGTCTCGTTATGCTGCAACTTACGAAGGACTCAGCAGGATCAACATCCACGTCTGCTGGTGCAGGCAGCATTGACGCCAATGTACCGCCTGCAGCACAGAAAGAATACGATAAGGGTGTCTCTGCTTTAGCCGGAAGTGGCAAAGACAGAATGGCAGTAGCTGTACGGTGTTTTGAGAAGGCGATTGAAATCTATCCGAAGTTCGTTGAAGCCAGACTGAAACTAGGAACTGCCTATATGGATCTCGCTCAGTGGGACAAAGCGGAGGAATCCCTACGAGCGGCTCTTGAAGTTGATCCGAAGGCATTCAATGCGTTGTTTGCGCTCAGTGAAATCTATTTGCGGGAAAACAAATTCTCAGAAGCAGAGGATGTCTTAACAAAGGGGCTGGCCCTTGAAGACCGTTCGTTTCTTGGTCATTTGAATCTCGCCCGCGTCAACTGGGAGAAAGCGCGCCAAACAAAAGATCTTGCTGAGGCAAAACCAGCGATGGAGAAATCGTATGAAGAGGTGAAGCGGGCGCTACAACTGAATCCAAATCTGCCTGGCGCCCATTTGCTGAAAGGAAATCTGCTTCTGCGCGTTGCTCGAACTCCGGAAGCATTAGTCGAATTCAACGAATACCTGCGGCTTGAACCCAACGGTCCATTTGCGAACGAGACTCGTGCATTGGTGGATAAGATCAGAAAGCATGCCTCAAATCTTAGCGGTGCACGTGGATAAGAAGTGGTTTCCAATTCGAAGTGTTCTCTGCGCTATCTCTGCGTTCTCTGCGTCTCCGCGGTGAAAACACTCGCCAATCTCTTTACCACAGAGACGCAGAGAACGCAGAGATAGCGCAGAGAGTAAACTAGGGAACCACGCGTTCTGGCCCGAGTTGAAAACTTCCTGGGCCAAACGGCTGCGAGGACAACCTGATCGTCCAATCACTTACTTAATCGCAAAGGCAAAGGCTAACAAGCGTAGGGGCGGCCATCCGTGGCCGCCCCTCGTTCGATCAATTATCTCATCGCCGCTTAACCAATCCCACCGCTTCCGTCCCTATACCCGTCCTGATAACCTCTCGAGAAACCCGATCGGTAGACTTCAGCAAAGTTGCCGAAGCCGGAATCGTGATAGTAGTGAGAGCGTTCGGGATCAAAGCTCTTGTTTTTCTTACCGTCTTTCTGTCCGGTTTTGAATCCGTCTTTGTAACCCTGGTTAGCAGCTGACTCGCCGTTGCTGAAAACATACTGACTGTAGTAGCTGTTATACCGGTTAAACGGATCATATCTCCTAAAGCCGAACGGTCGATAGATGCGATATGGTAGGGGACGAACGACCACGATACGCCGCTGTCTTGTCTGCGCTTGAACCGAGCCTGGAGAGAAAAACGCGATTCCTGCGAGCATAAGTGTGGCGAGCCCGAGGCCGCCAATCCATCGCGAATATTTTCCTTTCATGTGAACCTCCTTGATCTCTATCTCCATAGACACATATGCTCGCAAGACCGTTACCATTCGCCACGTCTCGAGGTTGTAGTTCGCTTACGGAAGTATTGCGAGCGGATGACATTGCCGATTTATGTCCGATATCCTTTAGCTTGTCGTGTCGTGCGCTTGATTTCCGCACCAACTGCCAGGCACGACGCATAGCACTATCACGACAAGCTAAAGCATATCGGACATAAAATCGGCAATCTCGGAAAACAACTTATGAAAAGTTACCGCAAAGAACTCTGGTTCAACGTGTCGAGTCGTCGAGCCTTCATTAACATCACCTCACAGGTCCAAGCCTGTTTAGAAGAAAGCGGTGTAACTGAAGGGCTGGTGCTCGTGAATGCGATGCACATCACCGCATCTGTTTTTATCAATGACGATGAAAGCGGTTTGCATCACGACTATGAGGTGTTTCTCGAAAGGTTAGCGCCGCACGAGCCTGTCAGTGGATATCGTCACAACCTGACCGGCGAAGATAACGCCGATGCGCACATCAAGCGGCAGCTGATGGGACGCGAGGTCGTCGTGGCAATAACAAATGGTAGTTTGGACTTCGGACCGTGGGAACAGATCTTCTACGGCGAGTTTGATGGCGGAAGAAAGAAACGTGTCTTGGTGAAGATAATCGGTGAATGAAATTCTTCTTCTGCCTCATCCCAACGAGGAAGCGCAACTGGGCGATCACGAAACAGAACCGGGAGCAAAGCGACTGTAGGCAAGAGAGCGGGCTTCGGGTTCTGAACGAGAGCATTGGGTTCCACCCGGTCAGGGTGCCATGTTTATAGATCACGGAAGCACAAAACTGCGCACTCCGGCAGGAGTGTCATGTTTCCCCATCATAACAAGCGGGCTATAAACATTGCACTCCTAGCGGAGTGGGGAGTGTCGGTTATTTCCTTCCTGGTCGCTCAAAAGATTGTCAGAAGAACAAAATCCTAAGAACTTGCTACGCAGAGAGTTCAGACTAGGACACCACTCCAGCGACCGCTCTCTTGCGTACAGTCGCTTCGCTCCCGGTTCTGTTTCGTTGAGCACTCGTTTGTACGTTCCCACAAACATTCGTTTGATAAATCAAACGCAAATCACCACCAGATCAAACTCTCCAAAATTTCCTGCCACAAAATCCAAAGTTTGTGGTGTTTACCTTTTGAGCGAGAAAAACTACTGATTTTGAGCGGAATCAGTTGATACCTCAAAAGGAAATACATGAACAAGCTTTTCAGCAAAGGTGTGCTGTGCACGCTTGTCTTATTTGTCAGCGCTTGCATCGTACCAGCCCAATCGCCGAATCCCGTTTCGTCCACCCCCACTGACACAGCTATTACGCCACTAAGCGTAATGGGCATCGTAACCAGCTTCACCACTGAAACTCGTCAAGTTCTCGTCACAACAAGTGCTGGGAATCAAGTCGTAGTATCCCTAAGCGATGTCACTGAGTTCATGCGAATTCCCCCGGGCGAGAAGACCAAAGACAAGTTCATAAAAATCGCTCCCACAGACTTCGCCGTTGGCGACATGGTCTTTGCCCGTGGACGCATGTCGGAGGATAGGAAGAGTCTTCCAGCTCGCGAATTCTACGTGATGAGCAAAGGCGACATTGCACTGAAACGCGATCGTGAACGTGAAGAATGGCGCACGCGTGGTATCTCAGGAACCATTAATTCTTTGAACGCTGAAAAGAAAGAGATCACGCTCGATGCACGCACGACGACGGAAGGCATCAAGCCTATCGTCGTTGGTGTTATCGACAAGACAACTTTCAGACGTTACGCGCCAGACTCAATTCGTTTTAGTGATGCAAAGGCAAGCTCGTTTTCAGACCTCAACGCCGGAGATCAATTGCGCGCGCTCGGAACGAAGAGTGCTGACGGTACTCGTTTCACTCCGGACGAGATCGTCTCGGGAGCATTTCAAACTATCGGCGGCCCTATTACGGAAATCAAACTCGAGAACAAAGAGATCAAAATCAGCGACGCCCAGAGTCATCAAGTTGTAACAGTGGTTATCAGTAACGACTCGTCGATGAAACGAATCACACCTGAGTTACTAACGGCGCTCACACCTCCCAAGTCCGGGACGCCTAGCCCTCCCACGAATGCAACTCCGGGAAAAGCGAGCGGTGATTTGCAGGAGATGTTCGATCAATTGCCGACGTTAACCTTGCCAGAGCTCAAAGTCGGAGATGCAATTCTGGTCTCGAGTACAAAGGGCAATGAACCGACGCGAGTCACTGCGATCGCAGTCGTAAGTGGTGTGGGTCCACTGTTGCAGGGGAGTCAGTCTGGCCGTGGGCCTGCTGTTGCCCTCGGTGCGATGAGTCTTGGTGGCCCGTGAGAGGAACAGGAGCAGGCGGCAGGCGCAGGTGGCAGAAAGAAGAAGGCGGAAGCAAAACTAATTGGTTGTTAGGAAAAGGTGAGCATGATGATTCGACTGTTACGCATTATCAAAAGAACTGTTTTGACTGCCGGCCTTTTTGCCGCTGTCGTTCTTTCGGCGTTTGCTCAGCAACGAGCTGGTTCACTGCGCGGTCAGGTATCGGATGAGCTTGGCGCTTTAGTAGTGGGCGCAACCGTTACCATCACGGCGGCGGACGGTACCCAAAAGAATACCCTTACTGCAAATGACGGAACCTACAACTTCACGTCGCTGCAGGCGGGAAAGTATTCCATCAAAGTTAACGCTAAAGGATTCAGTCTCTACGAAAACAGCGATGTTTCCGTGAACTCGGGAAGTCGCGCAACTCACGACGTGCGGCTGGTGGTAACGCTCGAGAAGCAAATTATCACCGTGACCGAAGACCAAAACCTCAATACTGATCCGCAGAACAACGCTGACGCACTCGTATTGAAGGGTCAAGATATTGATGTGCTACCCGATGATCCCGACGCCTTAGCCTCGGCCGTGCAGGCCATGGCCGGGCCATCTGCGGGACCGAACGGCGGTCAGATTTTTGTCGATGGATTTACCGGCGGACGGATGCCGCCGAAGGAGTCAATTCGGGAAGTCCGGATTAATCAGAATCCGTTCAATGCGGAAAACCCGGGAATCGGATTCGGCCGCGTCGACATTCTCACTAAACCTGGCATGGATAAATTCCGCACGAGCTCATTCTTTAATTTTGGGGATGAAAGCTTGAATTCACGCAATCCTTTTGCGCCAACTCGAGCACCTTTTCAAATTCGCTACTACGGCGGAAGTCTTAGCGGACCCGTCGTTGCCAAGAAGGCTTCATTCTTTGTTGATTTTTCGCAACGCGTCACGGACGACAACGCCATCATCAATGCAACTGTTCTGAATTCATCCCTGGCACCTACTTCATTCAACACAGCTTTACTGGTACCAACTCACAATATCTCTATCAGTCCAAGGTTCGACTATCAATTGGGTACGAATCACACATTCGTGCTTCGTTACTCCTACAATCGTAACAGGGCTGAAAACGTTGGCGCTTCTGACTTCTCGTTGCCGGAGCGCGCATTCGAGAGATTCAGCACCCAACACATTGTGCAATTGACCGAGACCGCCATTCTGAGTCCGGCAATGTTGAATGAAACACGATTCCAATTCGTCCGGAATCGGTCGCGGCAGGACGGCAATAACACAATTCCGACGGTTAACGTTCAGGAATCGTTTATTTCAGGAGGTTCTCAAATCGGATTGGCACACAATGACGAGGATCGTTGGACGATTGAGAATTACACCACCTGGACGAAAGGTACACACATCTTTCGGTTTGGTGTTCGCAGTGGCGGTGTACAAACTACAGACTTCTCACCACAGAATTTTGGCGGTACGTACGTCTTCTCTGGAGGAGACGCGCCACTTCTCGATGCTAATAATGACGTCGTCCTCGGTCCCACCGGTAAACCAGTGCTCATTTCCATTTCCAGTCTCGAGCGCTATCGTCGAACACTGCTGTTCCAGACTCAACCTAACCTGCGTGATCTCGGTGGTGGCGTGACACAGTTCTCCCGTGCCGGTGGCAACCCTGAAGCCAAAGTCTCACAAGTCGACATGGGTGCGTTTTTTCAAGACGAATGGCGAATGCGTCCGAACTTTACGCTGACATTGGGTCTGCGTTACGAGCGGCAAACAAACATCAGCAGCAATCTAAACTTTGCGCCACGTGTTTTCTTTGCCTGGGCTCCAGGGGGGACCAGCGTCGGTAACGGCCCAGGAGGGCCGTCGGGTTCTTCGCAACCGAAGATGGTGATTCGCGGTGGTTTTGGTTTCTTCTACGATCGGCTTGGTGAAAGAGCGACACTTCTCGCGAATAGATTCAACGGTGTAAACCAACTCGACTTTAGAGTATTTAATCCGAGTGTGTTGGATCTTTCGAAGTTCTCCCTGGACGGAGTGACGAATGTTCCAACTGCCGAAATGCTGGCAGCCTTTGCCGCCCCGCAAATTGTGCGACGAGTTGCCGACGACTTTCAGGCTCCGACCTTCTCGATGACCGCCATCAACTTCGAGCGACAACTCCCATCGAAGTTCACCTTCTTCGCCGTTGCCTTTAATTACCGAGGCAAGCACTTGCTGCGTGTGCGAAATATCAATGCACCGTTGCCGGGAACGTATGATCCAAACCATCCGAGCAGTGCGGTGAGGCCATTTGGAACAGTTGGCGATATCTACTATTACGAATCGAGTGCGTCGTTCAACGACTACCGATTCTTTGGTGGGTTGCGCAGACAGATGAGCAAGGGCTTCTCAATCTTTGCTAACTACGGTTTTGGCAAAGGCAAAACGGATACTGATTGTATCTTCGGTTCAATCAGCAACTGCTTCCCAGCCGACAGTTACGATGTGAGTAATGAATACTCGCGTGTTGGTTTTATTCCAGGTGGAAATTTCTTTGTAGGCGGCTCAATGATCTTGCCGAAATTGAAGGTAAATCTTAACCCCTTCATCATCATCTCTGCGGGACGACCCTTCAATATCGTGACGGGCCGTGACACAAATGGCGATGGCATATTCACGGAACGGCCGGCCTTCGCCACAGCTCAAACTACTCTGGCGGATCTACGTAAGACCAGGTTCGGTGACTTCGATCTAAATCCAGCAGCAGGACAGGATCTAATACCTCGAAACTACGGAATGGGTCCCAGCTTCTTTTCCGTAAATCTTGGCATCAGCCGTTCGTTCACTTTCGGCAATGTTCCGAGCCCTGCGGCAGCGGTTCAACCAACCGGTGGTGCATCAGCAAGCGGAGCGCCGGCGAAAGGCGCCCCAGTAGCCAACGAAAAACCAAGTGGTCCGGCACCAGCTAATTCGGCTAACACATCTTCAAAGCCTGCTGGCGCTCCCACACCCGAGAAGCGTTACAACATTACAGTCTCCGTGAACATTCAGAATCTTTTGAACACCACGAACCTGAGTCAGCCGATCGGTAACCTGAGTTCTCCACGCTTTGGTGAATCAACCTCGACGGCAGGAAGTTTTGGCTTTGGTCCGAGTGGAAGTTCAGCGGCTGGAAATCGCAGAATCCAATTGCAGGTGCGCTTTTCGTTCTAGATTGTTGGATGGGATTTCTAGCCGCAGATGAACGCAGATAAATACGATCGGAAGGAGAGAGAAGTGGGGTTGTCTAAGACCAACGTCACAAATCAGAAGCGATCTCTACTTCATTTTTGTATCTGTCCTTATCTGCGTTCATCTGCGGCTCAATACTCACATCGTGTTAAATGCCAGGATCACTGTCTGATCACCTGGCTTGCTGCTCGATTTGTGAACGAAGCCGCTCTTCCTGTATTCGCAGTTCAGGCGTCAGTTCAGCTCCAAAGTCCTCCGCTTCAAATATCGGACGAATATCGACATCCGACTCGACGTTCATCGGATTCGGACAGCGTTTCACCCATTCAACCGCTTCCTCCATTGAATTCACTTTCCACAACCAGAAGCCGGCAATCAGTTCCTTCGTTTCCGGGAAAGGCCCGTCGGTCACGGTTCGCTTTGCGCCAGAAAATCTGACTCGTTTGGCTTTGGAAGTCGGATGAAGTCCTTCACCGGCGAGCATGACGCCGGCCTCCACCAGTTCCTCATTGAACTTCATCATATCGGTCAGCAGCTGTTCGCTTGGCATGATTCCAGCTTCTGATTCCTCGGTGGCTTTTATAATGACCATTACACGCATCTCTTTTCTCCTCTTTTTCGAATTCTCAACCGTTTTGACGTTGCAAACGCCGTTTTCGCTCCTCTACATAGAAATCGAATGACGCAAAGCAGAATCGACGACTATCGCAAAAAAATTTCTCGGAAATGTTTTCTGGAGATTTCGGTTGTTACGCAGATTTGAGGCTGACAGGTTAGGATAGTCAAATAAGTCCAATAGGTCCTATTCTGACCAACTCTATGATCGTTCATCTGATCGACGGCACATACGAACTCTTTCGTCACTTTTACGGCGTCAGGAGATTCAAGAAAACGGATCCTCCCTTCGGAGCAGTTAGCGGTGTTCTCCGCGGAGTTCTGCAACTTATAAACGACGGCGCCACACATATTGGTGTCGCTACCGACCACGTGATCGAGTCGTTCCGCAACGGCATGTGGCCTGGCTACAAAACGGGCGCCGGCATAGAACCGGTCCTACGATCACAGTTCATTCCACTCGAGGAATCCCTGCTCGCGATGGGTGTCACAGTTTGGCCAATGGTTGATCTTGAAGCTGACGACGCACTTGCCTCGGCCGCACACCTGGCAGCGCAAGATGATCGGGTGGAAAAAATCTGCATCTGGACTCCAGACAAAGATCTCGCGCAGTGCGTAGTTGATGATCGAATAGTGCAGGTCGATGGAAGACGCGGTGTGATTCGCAACGCCGAAGGTGTGCACACTAAATTTGGTGTCTTTCCAGAGCTGATACCTGACTACCTCGCTCTGGTTGGCGATGCCGCAGATGGCTATCCTGGCATAGCCGGATGCGGAGCGAAGACGGCCGCCTCGCTCATTAATCGTTACGGTCCGATCGAAAAGTTTCCAGCCGACGTGTTGAAGGACAAGCGAGACGAAGCTTTGCTCTTCAAAGACCTCGCCACCCTTAGAACTGATGCGCCATTATTCGATGATGTCGACGAACTCCGTTGGAACGGTGCAACCAAGGGGTTCATGTCAGTCGCCGAGAAGATCGGAGAACCGCGCCTCGCGGTGAGAGTTCAAGAGCTGGCGAAGAAGATCCAGATTACAAACTAAAACCAGCAACAATTCATCCCAAAACTCTGGCGTTCTGGCGCCGGCAAGATTAAACTACGCATCACCTCATTCCCAATCCAGTCTCGGTCGCGAGGTATCGGATGGATCGCGTAAAGAATCGGCGGCGGCTCCAGTTCACACCAGAAAAATGGCGGGATGTTGAAGCACGTGAGCTGGGAGCCCGTCCCAAATCCTTTTTCCGAGACGATGGAATAAATCCAAATCCGTCGATACGAGAACAAACGTACCTTCTCGATCTCCTGGGTCGCATCAACTACAAGATCATTAGTGGGAACAGAGTCTACGTTGAAGTCGGCGGGATTGTTTACAAGACTCTATATGGAGGTTACTGGCGCAGTGTCTTCACTGGTTTGGAACATTACCTGTTGAGGTGCGAACAGGTTTCCGACTCTGTCTGGGCAGACGAAGACGAGTCATCTGCGATCGTCGATTTGCCCATCGCCTATTCGAATGAAGGTTGGACAGCGAGCGGACATTCTCTGTCGTTCATGCTCTCACGGGATTAAGACTGCTACACAACCTTGCCCTAGACGCTACGGTCGACAATCTCAGTCGCATCCATCGACCGCACATACTCCTCAAACTCTGCCAGATCGCCTTCACCAAACAGCATTCCCGGAACGTCGTTAATGACAACGTACTTCGGCAAAACCGTTTGCAACTCATGACTTGGCTGAAAACTAGCATTGCACTGGTTCTTGCACTGCCAATAATCAAAGCGAATCGTGGGGGCGGTTGACCCAACTGCGGTGCTGAATGGTTCCCAGTGATGCTTGCAGACATCGCACTGCAGAACCGGCAACCAACCCTTGAGACTAACGCCAACTCGTTTGAGGTCTCGCTCAAGCGTATTTCGATCCATGAGGTTACTCCTCCTGTGGTGATTAGGGGCCAGATTCTAACCGACTTGTGAAAATGGGCCAAGGTTTTCCGTGCGCTGAACGGTGTCCTCCTTCTTTTAACGCTTTTCTCTGTGGTCCTCTGTGTCTCTGAGTCTCTGTGGTAAGCCAGGTATCGTTATCACCACAGAGTCACAGAGACACTGCGCAGCGGAGCCACAACCAAACTTGGATACAGTCAGTACCGTCACGCGGTAGCGTCGGGTCTAACCACCCACACCGTCAGAGGTGGCCACGGACCCGACGCTACGGCGTGACGGTACTGACTGTATCCAAGCACGTACTCCGAATCTCAACGACATGTCTAAAAACCTGCTCAAAAAACAAGAGCTTAAGAACGTGCTACACACCCTAGCTTCTGATCCAACACCTCAACTAACCGATCCGCATCATTGGCATTGAATGGCATGGGCGGACGAATCTTGAGCACATTGTGGAAAGGGCCATCGGTTCCCAGAAGTATTTGCTCGTCTCTTAACTGGTTCACAATCACATCGGCTTCCATTGTCGCCGGTTCACGCGTCTCTCGACTCTTAACTAATTCGACGCCCACAAACATCCCTGAACCACGAACATCGCCAATGATCTCGTGACGATTCATTAACTCTCGCAGTTGTTCCAGCATTCGCTCGCCAACGTTGAGTGCACGGAGCTGTAACTTGTCCTCCTGAACAACGTCGAGCACGGCAAGTCCGATCGCGCACGAGACATTGTTTCCGCCAAACGTGCTAAAGAACTCCATTCCATTAGCAAACGACTCTGCGATTTTCGTCGTGGTAATGACAGCGCCAACCGGATGACCATTGCCGATCGGTTTCCCCAGTACAACAATGTCAGGAATCACGCCATAGCTTTCGAATCCCCAGAAGTGGGTACCAATCCGACCATAAGCAGTTTGCACTTCATCAGCGATACAAACTCCCCCGGCTGCCCGGACGGCTTGATAAACAGCAGGCAAGTAGTTTGCGGGAAGCACGATTTGTCCACCAACGCTTGGTAAAGATTCAGCTATGAATCCACAAAGTCTTCGCGGACCTAATTGTTCGATGACTGCGACGACATGTTCCCGATATTGTTCACCTGCTTTTGGGTTATCCGCTCTATAAAGGCCTCGATACAAATCCGGCAGCGGCACAATGTGAACCCAAGGTGGCGCTCCCGAACCACCGGGACCGTTATGTTTGTAAGGGCTAATGTCAATCAGCGTTGACGTGTTGCCGTGGTAGGCATGGTCGAGCACGATGAGGTCGACTGCGTTTGTATGGGCACGGGCGAGTCGGAGGGCAAGCTCATTAGCTTCGCTGCCTGAGTTGACAAAAAAACAAACTTTCAAGGGCTCCGGTAACGTCGCGACCAATCGCTCAGCATATTGGTTGATCAGATCACTCAGATAGCGCGTGTTGGTGTTGAGCACTGACATCTGATCTTGTCCAGCCTTTACAACTCGCGGATGACAATGCCCAACGTGCGCCACATTGTTGTAGGCATCGAGATACTCGCGCCCCTCATCGTCGTAGAGGTACTGCATTGACCCGCGGACGATCTTTACGGGATTGTGGTAGGCAATGCTCAGGTTCTTGCCGAGGAGTCTTTGGCGTGCGGCCAGGGTTTCGGTTTTAGTGTTAATCATCGAACTCATAGAGACACAGCCTAGCGGAGCTACAACCAAACTTGGACACAGTCAGTACCGTCACGCGGTAGCGTCGGGTCCGTAACCACCCACACTGACAGAGCTGAACAACGCACCCGACGCTACCGCGTGACGCTACTGACTGTATCCAAGCACG